>NZ_JBWNLD010000008.1:0-295551 GCF_056521145.1 Klebsiella sp. CSG-1
CTCCCCGTAACTTCTTAGCTAACCTCATCGCGTTTGCACGCTATTCTGCCCATGTGGCAGTTAGCTCCGAATCAAGCAAAACGGTTAACACATTGATACTGCTATTCAGGTGACGTTACATCGGCGGCAGACGGCGGGTTACCGGCGAGCTTTTTACTATCGAAGTATTACACTGGGCATGTTCTGCCAGGCCATCCAGCAGGGTATCAAGCTGCGCAATATCCCGCACCACCAGGCGCATCACGAAACAATCCTCGCCCGTAACCTTGTCACATTCGATACATTCTGGCATTGCCTGGATATATTTATCGACCTTCTGCAGCAAGCCCGGCAGCGGTCTGACGCGGACCAGCGCCTGCAGGGTATAACCGAGCGCCGCAAGGTTAACCCGGGCGCCGTATCCCTGAATCACCCCGCGCTCCTCCAGTCGCTTCACCCGCTCTGCGGTACTGGGTGACGTCAACCCCACCCGCGCGCTCAACACCTTGAGCGATATGCGCGCATCTTCCGCCAGACAGGCCAGAATGGCGCGGTCGATATTATCAATTAAGTGTTCCATTCGTTTTACCTGATAAATAAAAGCAATACTCGCCTTTCACCTTAGATCATGCATATCAACCTGTCAGCAGATTAACGACAATATTGGCATCATCACGGAGGTAAAAAAATGGCACATACAGTAACGGGCGTCTGGCAAATGAGTCTGGCGATGATCATTTCGGGTTCGATCGGCGCCTTCGTTTTACTCTCCGGCTTGCCGGTTATCGATGTGGTCTTCTGGCGTTGCCTGATTGGCGCCCTGACCTTACTGGGGTTTATCTCTTTCAGCCGCCAGCCGTTCAGCCAGCTCACGCGGCTAACGTTGCTGCTGGCGATCCTCGGCGGCATCGCGCTGGTCATTAACTGGCTGCTGCTGTTTGCCGCTTACGCCCGAATTTCGATTGGCATGGCTACCGTGGTGTATAACACTCAGCCGTTTATGCTGGTACTGATGGGGATGCTGACTGGCGAGCGGGTGACGCTGATGAAATGGGGCTGGTTAACATTGGCTTTTTTCGGCGTGGTCGTCCTGCTCTCCAGCGAGCTGATGCAGGCTCATGGCAGCCAGCTGGCTACGGGTATTGCGCTGGCCCTTGGCGCCGCCTTTTTCTACGCCTTAACTGCGATGATCGCCCGCAAGCTGCGGCCGCTTCCGCCTCAGCATATTGCCTTTATTCAGGTTATCGTCGGGACAATCATGCTGCTACCGCTGGTTCACGCCCCCGATGTCACCGCCGGGTTCCCCTGGCGCTACCTGCTGATTCTGGGCATTGTGCATACCGGTATTATGTACCAGCTGCTCTACAGTGCGATTCAGAAACTGCCGACACCCATAACCGGTTCGCTCTCCTTTATCTATCCGCTTGTGGCGATAGTCGTCGATTATCTGGTCTTTCACCATGCGCTGACGCCGGTGCAGTTGGTCGGAGGCCTGCTGATTCTGTTTGCGGCGGCGGGAAATAATCTGGGCTGGGGCGACGGGCTGGCGTCGGGCCACAAAAAACCCCGCCAAAGCGGGGTGTGATCTGCCGGACAGGGCTATTAGCGACGGGCGCGGACTATCTGATATCTGCGCGTCAGGTATTCTACCGGCACGCTCCAGATATGTACCAGACGGGAGAACGGGAACAGCAGGAACAGCGTCATCCCCAGCACCAGGTGCATACGGAAAATAAAGGCGACGCCGTCCAGATGCGCGGATGCGCCGCCGTGGAACGTCACCACCGACTGTGCCCAGTTCACCAGCTTCATCATTTCGCTGCCGTCCATATGCTGGGCCGAAAACGGAATGGTCAGCAGGCCCAGCGCACACTGGAGAATCAGCACGGAGAGCACCAGAATATCCGCACCGGTCGTGGTTGCCCGTACGCGCGGGCTGAACAGACGACGTTTCAGCAACAGCACGCCCCCCACCAGACACATCACGCCGGACGCGCCGCCGGCAAACATCGCCATTTTCTGCTTCACTTCCAGCGGCAGCCACGCTTCATACATCCAGTGCGGCGTCAGCATCCCAAGGAAGTGTCCGGCGAAAATGCCCAGAATCCCGATGTGGAACAGGTTGGACGCCAGATTCATCCCTTTGCGATCCAGCATCTGACTGGAGGCGGCGCGCCAGGTGTACTGTCCGTAATCGTAGCGCAGCCAGCTCCCTATCAGGAACACCGCTCCGGCAATGTACGGATAGATGTCAAAGAAGAACATATTCAGGAAGTGCATTATTGCTGTCCTCCGTTAGAGATATTCAAATATTGCGGGGCCACGGCTCCGGCAAAACGACGCTGGTGAGCGGCGATATCGGACTCACCGCAGCCTTGATCGGCAAAGAATTTCACCTGTTCTTCTTCCCAGACGGCATCCAGCGCCTGCGGCGTATCGTCGCGCGCTTCATCGGCGATTTTTTCCGCCACTTTCGCTTCATCTACCGCACTGTTTGCCAGCTTCAGCAGCTGTTCAAACAGAACGGCATAGCGGCTTTCACGCTGCTGCAGACGCGCGCAAAGCAGCGCCAGAATCGGCGCGATATCCTGCAGACCGCCAATGGCTTCACTCTCCGGCAGCTGCGCGAGATATTCCAGATACAGCGGCAGATGATCGGGCAGCTCGCGGCTGTCGAGCACCAGACCGTGCTGCTCATACTGATTCAACAGATCGACCATCGCCTGCCCGCGATCGCGAGATTCGCCGTGCACGTGCTCAAACAGCAGCAGCGAGGTAGCGCGCCCCCGGTCAAACAGTTCGCTATAGGCGGCCTGCGCATCCAGCAGATCCTGCGCGGTTAAATCTCGCAGGAAGACGCCCAGGGCCTGGGCATCGGCTTTTTCCAGTTTCTCTGACGTAGCCAGAACGTCGAAGAGTTCGTTCTGATGCTGCCATAAGTCCGCATCCGGGTACTCAAGCAGACGTGAAACAACCACAAGTTCGATCATGCGTGCGGCTCCGTTTTGCTGGTCACATCTACGGCATCGATGCGGCGGCTGTTGAACAGGTTGAAGGACGAATCAGACCCGTGGCAGCCGTCACCGAAGCTAAAGCCGCAGCCGTTTTTCTCCGGAAAGGCTTCGCGCGCCAGTTCACGATGGCTGCTCGGCACCACGAAACGGTCTTCGTAGTTCGCAATCGCCAGATAGCGGTACATCTCCTGCGCCTGCGCTTCGGTCAGCCCGACCTCTTCCAGCGCCCGCGTATCGATGACGCCATCGACGGTTTCCGTACGTTTGAAATGACGCATCGCCAGCATGCGTTTCAACGCCAACAGAACCGGCTCGGTATCGCCTGCGGTCAGCAGGTTGGCCAGATACTGGACCGGGATGCGCAGACTTTCGACATCCGGCAGGATGCCGTTGCTGCCCAGTTCCCCCGCATCGGCGGCGGACTGGATCGGCGACAGCGGCGGCACATACCAGACCATCGGCAGCGTGCGATATTCCGGGTGCAGCGGCAGCGCCAGCTTCCAGTCCATCGCCATTTTATAGACCGGCGATTTTTGCGCCGCATCAATTACGCTCAGCGGAATACCGTCTTTCTGCGCCTGCTCAATCACTTTCGGATCGTGCGGATCGAGGAAGACATCCAGTTGACGCTGGTACAGATCTTTTTCGTTCTCGGTGCTGGCCGCCGTTTCGATGGCATCCGCGTCATACAGCAGCACGCCAAGGTAACGAATACGACCGACGCATGTCTCAGAGCAGACCGTCGGCTGACCCGCTTCAATACGCGGGTAGCAGAAGATACATTTCTCGGATTTGCCGCTCTTCCAGTTAAAGTAGATCTTCTTGTACGGGCAGCCGGTAATACACATTCGCCAGCCGCGGCATTTGTCCTGATCGATCAGCACAATGCCGTCTTCTTCACGTTTGTAGATAGCGCCGCTCGGGCACGTCGCCACGCACGCCGGGTTGAGGCAGTGTTCGCACAGGCGCGGCAGATACATCATGA
This sequence comes from Klebsiella sp. CSG-1, assembly GCF_056521145.1. NCBI lineage: Bacteria > Pseudomonadati > Pseudomonadota > Gammaproteobacteria > Enterobacterales > Enterobacteriaceae > Klebsiella > Klebsiella sp. CSG-1. Next base: position 3,979 of record NZ_JBWNLD010000008.1, read on the forward strand.
AAGTGTTTTCAAACTGGCCGTACATCGCTTTCTGCATGTTCTCGAAGTTTTTGTCTTTCGACAGCTTCTCGAACTCACCGCCCAGATCGTCTTCCCAGTTCGGGCCTTTCTCGATCTTGTCCATCCGCTGACCGGTAATCAGCGAGCGCGGGCGGGCGATGGGCTGCGCCTTGCTGTCTGCCGGCGCGTTGTGCAGCGTCTGGTAGTCAAAATCAAACGGCTCGTAATAATCGTCCAGACCCGGTAGATGCGGGTTAGCAAAGATTTTACCCAGCAGCAGCGCTTTGTTACCCATACGCGGCACCAGCTTACCGTTGATCTTACGGATCCAGCCGCCCTTCCATTTCTCCTGATCTTCCCAGTTGGTCGGGAAACCGGTGCCTGGCTTGGTTTCAACGTTGTTGAACCACGCGTACTCGGTCCCTTCACGGCTGGTCCAGACGTTTTTGCAGGTCACTGAGCAGGTATGACAGCCGATGCATTTATCGAGATTCAGCACCATGCCGACTTGTGAACGAATTTTCATTTTACGCTCTCCTGTACCTGGTCATTGCCTTCGCCATCCAGCCAGTTAATGTTCTTCATTTTACGGACTACCACGAACTCATCGCGGTTAGAACCGACGGTGCCATAGTAGTTAAAGCCATACGCCAGGTGCGCATAGCCACCGATCATATGGGTCGGTTTCGGCGTAATACGCGTCACCGAGTTATGAATACCGCCGCGCTGCCCGGTAATTTCTGAACCCGGCAGGTTTACGATACGTTCCTGCGCGTGATACATCATGGTCATCCCGGCCGGTACACGCTGGCTCACTACCGCTCGGGCGGTCAGCGCGCCGTTGTTGTTGAAAACTTCAATCCAGTCGTTGTCTTCAATCCCAATCTCTTTGGCATCTTCTTCGCTCATCCAGACGACCGGCCCACCGCGACCTAATGTCAGCATCAGCAGGTTGTCGCTGTAAGTGGAATGAATACCCCATTTCTGGTGCGGCGTGAGGAAGTTCAGCGCCTTCTCCGGGTTGCCGTTGGACTTCTCTCCCATCACCGATTTCACCGAGCGGGTGTCGATCGGCGGCCGGTACACCAGCAGGCTTTCACCGAAGTCGCGCATCCACTGATGATCCTGATAGAGGGACTGTCGACCAGAAAGCGTACGCCACGGAATCAGCTCATGAACGTTGGTATAACCGGCGTTGTAGGAGACATGCTCGTCTTCCAGGCCTGACCAGGTCGGGCTGGAGATAATCTTGCGCGGCTGCGCCTGAATATCACGGAAGCGGATCTTCTCGTCTTCTTTGTTGAGCGCCAGGTGGGTATGATCGCGACCGGTAAATTCGCTGAGCGCCGCCCAGGCTTTCACCGCCACCTGGCCATTGGTTTCCGGCGCCAGCGTGAGGATCATTTCTGCCGCGTCAATCGCCGTATCCAGCATCGGCTGACCTTTCGCCGGGCCGTCCGCCTTGGTGTAGTTGAGCTTACGCAGCAGGTCCATTTCGCTCTGGGTGTTCCAGGCGATGCCTTTGCCCCCGTTACCGATTTTCTCCATCAGCGGGCCGATAGAGGTGAAGCGTTCATAGGTTGCCGGGTAGTCGCGCTCAACCGCAATGATATGCGGCGCGGTTTTACCCGGGATCAGGTCGCACTCGCCTTTTTTCCAGTCCTTCACATCCAGCGGCTGCGCCAGTTCGGCGGCGGAGTCGTGCTGAATAGGCAGCGTGACCACGTCGGTTTCTTTCCCCAGATGTCCCACGCAGACTTCGGAGAATTTCCTCGCGATGCCTTTGTAGATTTCCCAGTCGCTTTTCGATTCCCAGGCCGGGTCAACGGCGGCAGACAGCGGGTGAATAAACGGATGCATATCCGACGTATTCATGTCGTCTTTTTCATACCAGGTGGCGGTCGGCAGGACGATGTCAGAATAGAGACAGGTGCTCGACAGGCGGAAGTCCAGCGTCACCACCAGATCCAGTTTGCCGTCGAGGCCGTTATCCCGCCACTCCACCTCTTCCGGCTTCACGCCGCCCTGCTTGCCCAGATCCAGCCCCTGAATACCGTGCTCGGTACCCAGCAGATACTTCAGCATGTACTCGTGGCCTTTACCGGAGGAGCCCAGCAGGTTGGAACGCCAGATAAACAGGTTACGCGGATGGTTTTTGCCGTTTTCCGGCTGCTCCGCCGCAAAGCGAATCGAGCCTTCTTTCAGTGACTTAACGGTGTAATCCACCGCGCTCATACCGGCTTTTTTCGCCGCATCGGCAATGCGCAGCGGGTTGGTCCCCAGCTGAGGCGCCGACGGTAACCAGCCCATGCGTTCAGCGCGCACGTTGAAGTCCAGCATGTGGCCGCTGTAGCGCGACTTGTCCGCCAGCGGCGACAGCAGTTCCTGCGCGGTGACGGTTTCATAACGCCACTGGCTGGAGTGGTTATAGAAGTAAGAGGTACTGTTCATGTGACGCGCCGGACGCTGCCAGTCGAGCGCAAACGCCAGCGGCTGCCAGCCGGTCTGCGGACGCAGTTTTTCCTGGCCCACGTAGTGCGCCCAACCGCCACCGCTCTGCCCCACGCAGCCGCAGAAGACCAGCATGTTGATCAGACCACGGTAGTTCATATCAAGGTGGTACCAGTGGTTCAGACCGGCACCGACAATAATCATCGAACGACCATGGGTCTTATCGGCGTTATCGGCAAATTCACGCGCGGTACGAATGATGTGCGCGCGGGAGACGCCGGTGATTTTTTCCGCCCACGCCGGCGTATAGGCTTTAATATCGTCGTAGCTGGTTGCGCAGTTTTCATCGTTGAGGCCGCGATCCAGACCGTAGTTGGCCATGGTCAGGTCGTACACGGTGGTCACCAGCGCGGTGGTGCCATCCGCCAGCTGCAGACGTTTCACCGGCAGCTTATGCAGCAGAATATTTTCCAGTTCGACGCTGGCGAAGTGTTCGGTGCCGTCACCGCCAAAGTACGGGAAGCCAACCTGCGCAACATCGTCGTGGCTGCCGAGCAGGCTCAGGCGCAGTTCAACCTCTTCGCCGGTGGTACCGTTACGCTGCTCAAGGTTCCATTTCCCTTTTTCACCCCAGCGATAGCCGATAGAGCCGTTCGGCGCCATCATTTCACCTTTTTCATCAAAGGCGACGGTTTTCCATTCCGGATGCTCCTCCTGGCCCAGACCATCCACCAGGTCGGCAGCGCGCAGCATGCGGCCCGCGGCGTAATAACCGTCTCGCTCTTCCAGCATCACCAACATCGGCATATCGCTGTAACGGCGAACGTAGTCGGTGAAATACTGGCTCGGTTTATCGAGATGGAATTCACGGAGCATGACGTGGCCCATCGCCAGCGCCATCGCCGCATCGGTGCCCTGCTTCGGCGCCAGCCACAGGTCGCAGAGCTTGGCGATTTCGGCGTAGTCCGGGGTAATCGCCACGGTCTTGGTGCCTTTATAGCGAACTTCGGTGAAGAAGTGCGCATCCGGCGTACGGGTCTGCGGTACGTTAGAGCCCCAGGCGATAATGTAGCTGGAGTTATACCAGTCGGCTGATTCCGGGACGTCGGTCTGCTCACCCCAGGTCTGCGGGGAGGCCGGCGGCAGGTCGCAGTACCAGTCATAGAAGCTCAGACAGGTGCCGCCAATCAGCGACAGATAGCGCGCGCCGGAGGCATAGGAGACCATCGACATCGCCGGGATTGGCGAGAAGCCAGCCACGCGGTCCGGACCGTAGGTTTTGACGGTGTAGACGTTAGAAGCCGCGATCAGCTCATTCACTTCCTGCCAGGAGGAACGGACGAAACCGCCGCGCCCACGCGCCTGTTTGAAGCTTTTGGCTTTATCGGCATCTTCAATAATGGAAGCCCAGGCATGCACCGGATCGGCATGCTGCGCTTTCGCTTCGCGCCACATTTTCATCAGCCGTTTGCGCATCAGCGGATACTTCAGACGGTTGGCGCTGTAGAGATACCAGGAGTAGCTGGCGCCGCGCGGGCAGCCGCGAGGCTCGTGGTTCGGCATATCCGGGCGAGTACGCGGATAGTCGGTCTGCTGGGTTTCCCAGGTGACGAGACCGTTTTTAACGTAAATCTTCCAGCTGCATGAGCCGGTGCAGTTTACCCCGTGAGTGGAGCGCACAATTTTGTCATGCTGCCAGCGCTGGCGGTATCCATCCTCCCAGTCCCGGTTGGTGTTTAGAAGCTGGCCATGCCCATCGGCAAAGGTTTCACCCTTCTGTTTGAAGTAGCGAAACCGGTCCAGGAATTTACTCATCGGGTTTCTCCTGTTTGGAGCCTGACGGCTCTCTGATAAATCGACATTGCTGGATTTGCAGCGAAGGTAACGCTATGAAAGAGGGAGAGAATTGATAACGATCAATGCGATAGGGCTTATAAATAGCCCCTCAAGCGGTGAATACCACCGAAGTGGTAGCATTTTCTATTTTTTATCTTTATGTTTTTTAAGGATTTTAATAAAAAACGAGCGGTTATTGTACGCCTGCGGCGTTCACCGGGGTATTAAGGGGTAGATACTCCTGTCGGCGGGTTGACCTCACTCCTGACGACATAAAAAAGGGCGCAATATGCATTGCGCCCTGTGAGCAAACAAAGAGGGCTTAAGACTTCTGTTTACGACCGTAAACCGCCCAGGTAATCAGCACGCAGGCAACATAGAAGACGAAAAAGATCTTCATGGCGCCTGCCGGAGAACCGGTCAGTTCCAGAGAAATACCAAACGCTTTCGGAATAAAGAACCCGCCGATAGCGCCGATGGCAGAGATAAAGCCCAGCGCTGCCGCCGTATCCGTTGCGGCTTCACGCATCGCCTGCTCTTCATTACCGCCCTGCGCTTTTACGCGTTCCATGGTCATTTTACGGAAGATTACCGAAATCATCTGGAAGGTAGACGCGCTGCCCAGACCAGCCGTCAGGAACAGCACCATAAACACGCCGAAGAAGGCAATGAAGTTGCCGCCGACACCATTCGTTGGCAGCGTCAGGAACAGCAGGCCGCTGAAGATAGCCATCACCACAAAGTTCACCAGCGTGACGCGGGTACCGCCCAGACGGTCAGAGATAGCCCCGCCCATCGAACGCGCCAGCGCGCCGATAAATGGCCCGAAGAAGGCAAAGTGCAGAATCTGCACATCCGGGAACTGGGTTTTCGACAGCATCGCAAAGCCCGCCGAGAAGCCGATAAATGAGCCAAAAGTGGCCAGATAGAGCAGCGCCATGACCCACAGATGGGCGCGCTTCAGCACCGGCAGCTGCTCGCTCAACGATGCCTTCGAGGCCGACAGGTCGTTCATAAAGAACCACGCCGCCAGGGTGAAGATAATCAGGAACGGCACCCAGATCCACGCCGCGTTTTCCAGATACAGCATCGAACCATCCGGCTGCTCGCTGCCCGTACCGCCAAAGACGGCGAAAATAGACAGCGAAACCACCAGCGGTGCAACCAGCTGCATCACGCTGACGCCCATATTGCCAAGGCCGCCGTTAAGACCGAGAGCGCCGCCCTGCTTCTGCTTCGGGAAGAAGAAGCTGATGTTGGCCATGCTGGAAGCAAAGTTGGCCCCGGCAAAACCGCAAAGCAGAGAGATAATCACAAAGACGCTGAACGGCGTAGAGGTATCCTGCACCGCGAAACCCAGCCATACGCAGGGGACAATCATGATCCCGGTACTGAAGGCGGTCCAGCGACGGCCACCAAACAGCGGAACCATAAAGGCATAGGGAACACGCAATAACGCCCCGGAGAGTGCCGGCAGCGCGGTCAACATAAACAGCTGGTCGGTCGTGAACTGGAAGCCGACCTTATTCAGATTGACCGCCACCGCGCTGAACAACATCCAGACGCAAAACGCCAGCAACAAACAGGGAACGGAGATCCATAAATTCCGGCTTGCAACGCGGTGGCCACGCTGCTGCCAGAACTCGGGATCTTCAGGACGCCAGTCGGTGATGACTGAAGTACTGGCCTTCTCCGGTAGGGAAGATTGACTCATAAATACCTCTGATTATTCATATATCCTGCCGCTACATTAGGGGTTACAGAGGGCGGTAAGTTGATATAAATCAAAGGAAAAGTGGTCATTAAATTGCTTAAAAAAAGCCCATCACCCGAAGTGAGTAGCCATTTTCGCTAAAAAAAGTGTGGTTTTTCACATGGCTGCCGGGTTTAAGCCATCGCCTCTCGCAAACCTACCCACCACCGACAATTAAGGGGTAATCCCTTATGGGTATGGGTATACTCCATGGGATATCCGAGAATAGACGCCACTCCCGGATGGTTTGCCGGTCAGGAGCCACGCACGCTATGTTAAAACGTCTTTTTACCCCGCTTACGTTAGTGAATCAACTGGCGTTAATCGTGCTGCTATCGACAGCGATTGGCGTCGCAGGAATCGGTATCTCTGCCCGTCTGGTACACGGCGTACAGGGCAGCGCGCACGCGATCAATAAGGCCGGTTCGCTGAGAATGCAAAGCTACCGTCTGCTGGCGGCAATCCCGCTCAACGCGAGCGATAGCAAGCTGCTCGACGAAATGAACGCCACCGTCTTCAGCGAAGAGCTGCAGAATGCCGCCCTCCGAGACGGCCAGGATGGCCAGCTTAAAGCGCTTCAGCAGTACTGGCAGCTGGAACTGGCGCCGGGGATGAAACACGCGCAGAATCAGGCTACCGTCGCCACGGACGTCGCCAGCTTTGTCGACCGGATAGACCACCTGGTCACCTCTTTTGATCACACCACCGAGCAGCGCATCCGCTACGTCGTCTGGATGCAGCGGGTGATGGCCATCGGCATGGCGCTGCTGTTTTTGTTCACTATCGTCTGGCTGCGGGCCCGTCTGCTGCGCCCGTGGAAACAGCTGCTGGCCATGGCCCGGGCGGTCAGCCATCGTGATTTTACCCAACGCGTCCATATCAGCGGTCGTAATGAGATGGCCAGCCTCGGTATGGCGCTTAACAACATGTCAAAAGAGCTGGCGGAAAGCTATTCAGTGCTCGAACGACGGGTGCAGGAAAAAACCGCCGGGCTGGAGCAGAAAAATGAAATCCTCGCCTTTTTGTGGCAGGCCAATCGTCGTCTGCACTCCAGCGCCCCGCTTTGTGAGCGTATTTCACCGGTGCTCAACGGCCTGCAGGGGCTGACGCTGCTGCGCGATATTGAGGTGCGGGTGTATGACTTCGAAGATGAGGACAATCATCAGGAATTCGTCTGCCACTCAGATTTAGAGTGCGATGACAAAGGCTGCTATTTATGTCCGCGCGATCTGCCGCCGCTGCCGGATGCCGGCGCCACATTGAAATGGCGGCTGTCCGATGCCCATAACCAGTACGGGATCCTGCTGGCGACGCTGCCCGCAGGACGTCACCTGAGCCACGATCAGCAGCAGCTGGTGGATACGTTAGTCGAACAGCTGACCTCCACGCTGGCCCTCGACAGGCACCAGGAGCATCAGCAGCAGCTGATCGTGATGGAGGAACGCGCCACCATCGCCCGCGAGCTGCACGACTCCATCGCCCAATCGCTCTCCTGTATGAAAATGCAGGTCAGCTGTTTACAAATGCAGGGCGAAAACCTGCCGGAAGAGAGCCGTCAGCTGCTGGGCCAGATTCGCAATGAGCTGAATACGTCATGGGCACAGCTGCGTGAACTGCTGACGACCTTCCGCCTGCAATTAACCGAAGCGGGACTGCGCCCGGCGCTGGAGTCCAGCTGCCAGGAGTACAGCGCCCATTTTGGCTTTACCGTCCAGCTTGATTACCAGCTACCGCCGCGCTTTGTCCCGTCGCATCAGGCTATTCACGTCCTGCAAATCGCTCGTGAGGCGCTGAGTAATGCGCTGAAGCACGCGCAGGCGACCGAAGTGACCGTCACCGTCTCACTGCGGGACAACCAGGTACGGCTGGTGGTTGCAGACAACGGCCGCGGCGTGCCCGATCAAGCGGAACGAAGCAACCACTACGGCTTAATTATCATGCGGGATCGCGCCCAGAGTTTGCGCGGAGACTGTCAGGTTCGTCGCCGGGAAAACGGCGGTACCGAAGTGGTCGTCACTTTTATCCCGGAAAAATCGTTTTCAATCCAATAAGGAGACCCCTATGAGTCAACAGGAACGGGCAACCATCCTTCTCATTGACGATCATCCAATGCTGCGCACCGGCGTCAAACAGCTCGTCAGTATGGCCAGCGATATTCAGGTTATTGGCGAGGCCGGCAACGGTGAACAAGGTATCGCCCTCGCGGAGACGCTGGACCCCGATCTGATCCTGCTGGATCTCAACATGCCCGGAATGAACGGTCTGGAAACCCTCGATAAGCTGCGTGAGAAGTCGCTCTCCGGTCGCATCGTGGTATTCAGCGTCTCTAACCACGAAGAAGATGTGGTCACCGCTCTCAAACGCGGCGCTGACGGCTACCTGCTGAAAGACATGGAACCAGAAGATCTCTTAAAAGCGTTGCAGCAGGCCGCGGCGGGCGAGATGGTCCTCAGCGAAGCGCTCACGCCGGTGCTGGCAGCCAGCCTGCGCGCCAACCGCGCCACGTCAGACCGCGATATCAGCCAGCTGACGCCGCGCGAGCGGGATATTCTCAAGCTGATCGCCCAGGGGCTGCCGAACAAAATGATCGCCCGTCGTCTGGAGATAACCGAAAGTACCGTGAAGGTGCACGTTAAGCATATGCTGAAGAAAATGAAGCTAAAATCACGTGTTGAAGCGGCGGTATGGGTACATCAGGAGCGGATTTTTTAAGGCGTATCCCGCCAGGTGACGCCGTCGGCCGAGAATTTGACCAGCGGCTCGGTCAGCGCCAGCGCGATCTCATTGGATGAAACGCGCTGACCCGTTTTGTCTTCCACCACCACCGACAGGTGCCACAGATTGGTCGCTCCCGGATCGCTGCTCCAGGCCGGAAGAATCACGCTCCAGCCGTCCGGGCTGTTGGTATCTACGGGAGACGTTAAGCTCAGCGACTGCGTATCGCCTTGCCATTTCAGCGACTTTATCCCGTGCAGGCTACGAATTTGCAGCTTCAGTTGCACCGTCTCCCCCGGCTGTAAATCCCACGGCGGCGTCGCCAGGTAGACCGACAGCGATTTACGCTGACGATACTCGACCACCGGCAAATTATCGCGTTCCGGGCTGTCGTAACGACTGCCGCGCAAGGAGCGGCTGACCGCCACCTCATCGGCCGCCAACTGCTGTTTAAGCGGCACGCCAAAACGGTAGTTCAGATTCAGACCGACGTTGTTTTGACTGAGCCCGCTTTCACCCTGCTTATGTTTTGCCGTCATGGTCACTAACGGCACGGGGGTATAGTTCAGCCCCACCGACACCGCCACCGGGTTACGGTAGCCGGTCCCGGAATGGAACAGGTCGACGCTATCGCCAAAGTACTGCTCGACGCTGACGCTGGTATTAATATGCTGATAGAACGGTAGCCGCGCCTGGGCGGTAACATCGTAGCCGCTCGCCATCCGCTGTTCCTGCGTCAGGCTATCGCCATGCTGCCAGCTGCCGACGGGATGGTAATAGTTGGCCGACAGGCGCAAATATTCGCCCCAGGCTTCGGCACCAATACTGCCTCGCGCTATATGCTCACCCAGCACTTTGTCGTAGAACGAGTTATAGCCCAGCAGCCAGTCGCCTCTTCGCCAGCGCTGTCCCAGACCAATGTTCCCCACCAGATCGTTTTCCCGCTGGGTGACGGAATACTGATTCCAGGTCAGGTAATCGCCGTTATCCTGCAGCGGGATAAACCAGTTGCCCTGACTGCCGGTGAAGTTGCCTTCTTTATCCACCCGCAGATTGACATTGGCATTGCCCCACGGCGAGAGCCAGTTTTCCAGCTGATGACTCAGCTCGTTGCCAAGCTTGCCGATGGCCAGCATTCGCGCCTGTTCACCGGTCGTCAGACCATTATCGCTCATGCTGGCCTCACCAAACTTTTTCGCGACTTCCGCAAAATGCCGGGCGTCGTCATCCACCTGTGGCGCAATCCCCAGATCCGGCAGCGCCGCCTGCTTTTCACTGAACGCCGTATTTCCCTGCAGGGCACGCGCAGGAAGGCCTGCCAGCAGCAAGAGTAGTGGAAGGAGTGGGGTCACGCGGTACGACACAGGCATTAAATGGGTTACATTGGCTCACGAAGGACGATGACAGTCTTTAAGTTTACCGTTTTTTTCCCGTTCCCATAGCCCCAATGACCATTCCAGGAATAACCCGAACCTCATGCCCGCGTCTGCTCCTCTGCCAGCAACGCTTTGAGCTCGGGAATACAAGAGCCGCAGTTGGTACCGCATTTGAGCGCCGCCCCCAGCTCGCCGGGCGTACGACAGCCGCGGGCGATAGCCTCGCTGATGGCCCGTTCACCGATGCTAAAGCAGCTGCAGACGATCCGCCCCGCAGGGGCCGTCTCGCCGCTTTTTTTCCCGCCGAGCAGCGCGTGGCGCTGCGAGGGCGTCTGCGGCGGAGAGCGAAACGCGTCGGCGATCCACCCGACATCGATTTCCGGCTCGCAAAGATGGCTCCACCAGCCCAACATCAGCGTTCCCTCATGCCAGGCCAGCAGGCTCCATCGCGCCCCGGCCTGTGCCGTTTGCATCTGCCACCCCTGCTGACGACACCAGTCGGTTAACCATTCCTGCGGATGGTGTTCTCCGGCTAAAGAGAGATGGCTCACGCCCGACGTCGCCCGCCGACGCCAGTGGACCGATGCGGGCAGCGGAACCGGCTGGCGACAAAACAGCTCCCCCTGCCAGGCGGGGCGCCAGGGTGCAATCGCCACCGCCACCTGTTTGCTCTCCGGTTGTCCGGACCAGGGATCCGTTATCGCCGACAGCAGGTCGTTGACCCTTCCCCGTCGGGCAAACTGATTATTCCAGTGCATCGGCACAAACAGCGAGCCGGGGCGCTGCCCGCGGCTGACCACCGTTTTGGCCACCATCAGCCCATTGCGCGACCAGATTCGCGCCAGTTCTCCCTCGCGCAGCTGCAGGCGTCGGGCATCCGCTGGCGCGATCTCCACGATCGGTTCGGCAATATGCTGCATCAGGCGCGGCACGCTACCGGTACGGGTCATGGTATGCCACTGATCGCGAATGCGGCCGCTATTGAGGATCAGCGGATAAAAGGCGTCGGTCGCGGCGCGCGTGGTCTGGGGCGTCACCGGCACCATGCGCAATTTGCCATCGCCGTGCCAGCCCTGCTGTAAATCGAGACCGGCGCCGCTGCGGCTGACCGGCCAGCGAACCGGCGCCAGCTTATCCCACGCCTCACGGCTGAGATCCGCCAGCCCACCGATATCGAACGCCCGCTGGCCGTTATTTTCAAACCCCGAAAGCGCAGCATGCTCGCTAAAAATCTCGTGCGGATGGCGCCAGGCAAAGGCCGCGCCAAAGCCGAGCTGTTCGGCCATGCGAGCGATTATCCACCAGTCGGCTTTGGCTTCGCCTGGCGGCGGCAGAAAGCTGCGCTGGCGGGAAATACGTCGTTCCGAGTTGGTGACGGTGCCATTTTTTTCTCCCCACGCCAGCGCCGGGAAACGAATATGAGCCAATGCTGCCGTATCCGTCCGGGCGCTCACATCGGAAACGATCACCAACGGACACCCGGCCAGCGCCTGGCTGACGGCAAGACTGTCCGGCAGCGACACCACCGGGTTGGTCCCCATAATCCACACCGCTTTCACCTCACCGCGACCGATGGCGGCAAACAGTTCCACCGCCGTCAGCCCCGGCGTCTGCGCCAGCCGCTCGGTCCCCCAGAAACGCGCGAGGCGCTGCAGATCCTGCGGCTCAAAATTCATATGGGCGGCCAGCATCGTTGCCAGCCCCCCCACCTCACGGCCGCCCATCGCATTTGGCTGTCCGGTCAGCGAAAACGGCCCGCAGCCCGAACGGCCGTATTTCCCACAGGCCAGGTGGACGTTAATAATGGCATTACACTTGTCGCTACCGCTGGCCGACTGATTGATTCCCATGGTGTAGAGCGTTATCGCTCGCGGCGCGGCGATGAAATCGCGATAGAACCCGGCGACCTGCTCCACCTCCAGCCCGCAGAATTCGGCCACCTGCGCCGTATCCCAGGCTGCGGCGGCGGCCAGCGCCTGCGACTGGTCGCGAAAATCGCCCGTCAGCGCGTCGGCCTCGGCAATCGCCCGCAGTAAGCCGACAAACAGCCCGCCATCGCTGCCGGGCGCAACCGCCAGGTGGCTATCGGCAATATCGCAGGTGGCGGTTCGACGCGGATCAATCACCACCACTTTCATCTGCGGATTATCACGTTTCGCCTGAACCAGCCGCTGATACAGCACCGGATGCGCCCAGGCGGCATTTGAGCCCACCAGCACCACCAGATCGCTGTTTTCCACATCCTCGTAGCTACACGGCACCACGTCGGCGCCAAAGGCGCGCTTGTATCCGGTCACCGCCGAGGACATACAGAGCCGGGAATTGGTATCGATATTGGCGGCGCCGATAAATCCCTTCATCAGTTTATTCGCCGCGTAGTAATCCTCGGTGAGCAGCTGTCCGGAGGCGTAAAACGCCACCGCCTGCGGCCCATGCTGCTCAATGATTTGCCGCAGTCGGCTGCCGGCGGCCGCCAGCGCCCGTGACCAGCTGACCGGTTCCCCCTCCAGCTCAGGCCTCAGCAATCGCCCCTCAAGGCCGGTGGTTTCTCCGAGCGCCGCGCCCTTTACGCACAGGCGTCCCAGGTTTGCCGGATGGCGCTCATCGCCGCGCACGCTGACCAGGCCATTTTCCTCCTTTCGCGCCAGCACGCCGCAGCCCACTCCGCAATAGGGGCAGGTCGTTCGGATTTCATCCATCAGGAGGCCTCCGCACGCGCCAGCAGAAGCTGATTCCCTACCCATACCGTGCCGTTTTCGATCCTCACCGGCCAGGCGCGGACCATCGGTTCACCGCCATCGCAGGGACGCCCGTCGCGCAGCCGGATACGGTGTTTATACAGCGGCGAAATGACAATCGGCTCCCCGCCGGCATCGCCCAGTATGCCGCGCGACAGCACGTTGGCGTCGCTACCGGGTTCCAGGTTGTCGAGGGCATAAACCTGTTCACCAAAACGAAACAGCGCAATCTGGCGCTCGCCCAGCCGCGCGCCAATCCCGGCCTGCGCGGGAATGGCCTCCAGATCGCAAATGGCCTGCCATGGACGGGTCGACACCTCACCTTCGCAGCGTACCGCTGCGGCGACCGGCTGCGGCTGACCGCGCAACATGTGCCGCTGCACGGCGTCATCCGGTCGATCGCTGTTAACATATGACCGGAACAGCGCCAGCCGCTGCGGATCGTTCAGCGTGGTCTGCCATTCGCACTGGTAGCTCGCCACCACCCGCGCCATCTCCTGCTCCAGCTCTTCGCCGATCCCAAGGCTGTCTTCGAGGATCACCTCGCGCAGGTAGTCGATTCCGCCTTCGAGGTTATCCATCCAGGTACTGGTTCGCTGCAGCCGGTCGGCAGTGCGGATATAGAACATCAGCAAGCGGTCCACCGTGCGGATCAGCGTCGCGTCGTCGATATCGCTGGCAAACAGATCGCCATGTCGCGGCTTCATACCGCCGTTGCCGCAGACGTAAAGATTCCAGCCTTTTTCCGTGGCAATCACCCCGATATCTTTCCCCTGCGCCTCGGCGCATTCGCGGGTACAGCCGGAGACCGCCATTTTGATCTTGTGCGGCGCACGCAGTCCCTTGTAACGATGCTCAAGGGTGACCGCCAGCGCCGTCGAGTCCTGGACACCGTAGCGACACCAGGTCGAGCCGACGCAGGATTTCACCGTCCGCAGCGACTTACCGTAGGCGTGACCGGTTTCAAAGCCAGCCTCCGCCAGCTCGCGCCAGATAGCCGGCAGTTCTTCGAGCCGGGCGCCAAACAGATCGATCCGCTGGCCACCGGTAATTTTGCTATACAGCTGGTAGCGTTTGGCAATCTGTCCGATGGCAATCAGCCCGTCCGGCGTCACTTCGCCTGCCGCCATACGCGGGACCACGGAATAGGTGCCATCTTTCTGAATATTGGCGAAGTAGCGATCATTGGTGTCCTGGAGCGGCAAATGCGCCGGTTTCAGCAGGTACTCATTCCAGCAGGAGGCCAGAACCGAAGCCACCAGCGGTTTACAGATTTCGCAGCCATGCCCCTGACCGTAACGACTCATCAGTTGATCAAAGGTGCGGATATGGTTCACGCGCACGAGGTGGTAGATCTCCTGACGCGACCACGGGAAGTGTTCGCAGATATCTTTTTTCACTTCAACGCCCTGCGCCGAGAGCTGATATTCCATCACCTGCTTGACCAGCGCGCTGCATCCGCCGCAGCCGGTCGCCGCCCGGGTACCGCTTTTTATCGCCGGGATATCGCTGGCGCCAGCGCTGACCGCCTGGCAGATATCACCTTTAGTGACGTTGTGGCACGAGCAGATCTGCGCGCTGTCCGGCAGCGCCGCCACTCCCAGCGCTTTTGCCGTGCTCCCCTCCAGCGTCGGCAGAATCAGGCTTTCCGGGCGCGCGGGCAGCGCCATCGCGTTCAACATCATTTGCAGCAGCGTGGCGTAATCGCTGGCGTCGCCCACCAGCACCCCACCCAGCAGCGTTTTACCATCCTGGCTGACGACGATTTTCTTGTAGATTTGCCCGGGACCGTCGGTCCACTGGTAGCTCTGGCTTCCGGGCGTACGCCCCTGGGCGTCGCCGAAAGAGGCCACATCGATCCCTAGCAGTTTCAGTTTGGTGCTCATATCGGCGCCGCTGAAACTCGCCTCTTCTCCAGCCAGCATTGCCGCCGCCGCTCTCGCCATCTGATAGCCCGGCGCCACCAGGCCATAGATTTTGTTCTGCCACAGGGCGCATTCGCCAATCGCCAGCACCTGCGGATCGGAGGTGCGGCACTGATTGTCGATGACGATCCCGCCGCGTTCTCCCACCGTCAGCCCGCTGCCGCGCGCCAGCGTATCCTGCGGACGAATACCGGCGGAAAAGACCACCATATCGGTAGCCAGCGATTCGCCATCGGCGAAGTTCAGCACCAGGCCATCATCACAGCGCGCAATACTCTGAGTCGTCTTGCTGGTGTGGACACCGACGCCAATATCATGGATTTTCTCCCGCAGCATTGCGGCACCCTGGCTATCCAGCTGGACCGCCATCAGATTCGGCGCAAACTCCACCACGTGGGTTTCCAGCCCCAGCTGCCTGAGCGCGTTGGCGGCCTCCAGCCCCAGCAGGCCGCCGCCAATCACCACCCCGCGTTTTGCGCTGCTGGCGCAGGCGGCAATACGGTCCAGGTCATCGAGGGTGCGGTAGACGAAACAGCCCTCCAGATCGTGACCCGGTACCGGCGGAACGAAGGGATACGAGCCGGTCGCCAACACCAGTTTATCCCAATGGGTTTCATGCCCGCAGGTATCACGTACCACCCGCGCTTCGCGGTCAATGGCCGCAATCGTCTCAGACAGCCGCAGTTCGATGCCGTGCCGGGCGAAGAAATCGCCGTCCACCAGCGACAGCGACTCCGCGCTACGGCCGGCGAAATATTCTGATAAATGCACCCGGTCGTAGGCGGCGTAACGCTCTTCGCCAAACACCACGATCCGAAACTGTTGATGCAGGTTACGGCTGACGCATTGCTCAAGAAAATGGTGGCCGACCATGCCGTGTCCGACCAGCACCAAAACAGGTTTTGTCATAGAAAATTCACCTGCAGCGCGCGGCTGCGTTGAAGAAGGATCAAAAAGCCAGTCTGGCTGCGCGTGGGTAGCCAGCAGCGCGGTGAGCGGCGCGGCATTTGCGCAGTCGCCCAGCAGTAAAACACCCTGTAGCTTGCCGTCGCGGACCAGCAGGCGGCGGTAGTGGCGGGCCAGCGGGTCCCAGCTGGTCCAGATCTCATCGTGGTCACCGGCCTGCGACTCGCCGGCGCTGAACAGCGCGATCCCGGTGACTTTCAGGCGGGTACCGCTATCCTGCCAGTGAAAATCCGCCTCCGGCACGCCGCATAGCCGCCCGGCCAGCACCTCAGCCTGGCGCAGACAAGGCGCCACCAGTCCCCAGGTCTGACCGTCAATTTCGCAGCATTCGCCAAGGGCGCTAACCCCCGGCAGCGCTGTAGCCAGCTGACGGTCAACAACAATGCCGCGCCGACACGCCAGGCCGCTACGCTGCGCCAGCTGAATGTTGGGGCGCACGCCGGTCGCCAGCACCACGCGACTGGCGGCAAATGCCCGACCATCCTCCAGCACAACGTCATGCTCGCGAATCGCGGCAATCCCGCAGCCCGTGACGCACTGAATCCCTCGCTCCTCCAGCTGTTGCTGTAGCTGCTGGCCAGCAAAGGTATCGGTTTGCTGTTCCATCAGCCGCTCGCCGCGATGCAGTAAAGTGACATTGTCACCATGACGTCGTAACGCAGCCGCAGCCTCGACGCCGAGCACCCCGCCGCCGATGACGACCGCCGGACCGTCGGTTGCCAGAATGGCGGCCACATCGGCAAAGGTGCGAAACGCGTAGACGTGCGGCTGCGCCACACCGGGCAGCGGCGGGATGAAAGCCTGTGAACCGGTGGCGAAAATCAGCTCATCCCAGCAGAGCTCGCCTCGCGCGGTGCGCAGCGTTCGCGTCGACATCTCCACCGCCAGCACCGATTCGTCACGGCGAACCGTTACGCCGTGCTGGTGATACCACTCCTCTGGCAGCAGCCGCGTTTGCGCCAGCGTTTTTTCCCCGCCCAGTACCGGTGACAGCTGGATACGGTTATAGGCCTGCCAGGGTTCATCCCCGATAATCACTATCTGAAATTTGTCGCCCCCCCGCGCCACCAGCGTCTCCGCCAGCCGGGTGGCCGCCATACCATTGCCGATAATCACCAGTCGCCGCTTCATCGCCGCCCCTTACGCCGCCTTCGGCTGTTTTTCGTAGAGGAAATGGAGAATCTGCTGGCGCAGGTGGTGATAACGGCTGTCATCCGCCAACTGGACACGATTGCGCGGCCGGGGCAGGTCGATGGCGAGAATCTCTCCCACCGTCGCCGCCGGGCCGTTGGTCATCATCATGACGCGGTCAGAGAGCAGCACCGCTTCATCGACATCGTGGGTAATCATCACGATGGTGGTGTTCAGCGCCTGCTGAATCTGCATCACCGCATCCTGCAAATGGGCACGGGTCAAGGCGTCGAGCGCGCCAAACGGTTCATCCAGCAGCAGCACCTTCGGCTTCATCGCCAGCGCTCTGGCAATCCCTACCCGCTGCTTCATGCCGCCGGAGATCTCCCCCGGACGCTTGTGCAGCGCGTGGCCCATTTGCACCCGATCCAGGTTGTGTTCGATCCACTCCTTGCGCTCGGCTTTGCTCATGGTGCGGCGAAAAACCTGGTCGACCGCCAGCGCCACATTGTCAAAGCAGGTCAGCCACGGCAGCAGGGAGTGGTTCTGAAAGACCACCGCACGCTCGGGGCCCGGTCCGGCGATTTCGCGGTTATCGCACAGCAGCCCGCCTTCCGTGGGTAAGGTAATGCCGGCAATCAGGTTCAGCAGCGTTGATTTACCGCATCCTGAGTGGCCAATCAGGCTGACGGTCTCCCCTTCATAAATGTCGAAAGAGACGTTTTGCAGGGCCAGAAATTCGCCGCTGGCGGTATTGAAGCGCTGGCTGACGGCCTGCACCTGAATTAATGGTTTCATAGCGATTCCCCTATTTTTCTTGCCAGCTGAAGCGACGAGCGATCAGCATCAGCCCCTGCTCCAGCAGCAGGCCGACGACGCCGATAATGACGATGGCGATGATGATGTTTTCCACGTTGAGGTTGTTCCATTCGTTCCAGATCCAGAAACCGATCCCCAGACCGCCGGTCAGCATTTCAGCAGCGACGATCACCAGCCAGGCAATGCCAATCGAGAGACGCACGCCGGTCAGCACCGCGGGCAGCACCGCCGGGAAGAGAATGCGCCGCATCACCGTCCACTCCGAAAGCTGTAAGACGCGAGCCACGTTGAGATAATCCTGCGGAATGCGGCGTACGCCTTCGGCGGTGTTAATCACCATCGGCCAGATAGAGCAGATAAAAATGGTCCAGCTCGAAGCCGGCTCCGCCTTCTGGAACAGCAGCAGGCCAATAGGCAGCCACGCCAGCGGACTGACCGGACGCAGCAGCGCAATCAGCGGATTAAACATGCGGGCAAAGAACAGCGAGCGGCCGATCAAAAAGCCCAGCGGAATACCCACCAGCGCCGCCAACCCGAAGCCCACCGCCACCCGTTGCAGCGAGGCCAGCACGTTCCAGCCGATGCCCATGTCGTTTGGCCCGTCCTGATAGAAAGGATCGGCAAACAGGGTCAGCGCGGAATCGAACGTACTCAGCGGGGTCGGAAAGCCCTTGCCGTTGATCGCCGCCAGCTGCCAGCAGAGCAAAAGCAGCCCCAGCCCGAGCAGGGGTGGCAGGAGTCGCTGTACGGTTTCACGTAGCCAGCGCCTGACGGGCGGCGTCGGACGCCGGACCTGTACCGGTGGCAGGACAATCACTTCGCCCGGCGTTTTTTCTGTGGCAATAACAGGTTGCGTACTGTGCGCGTGTTTCATTTCATGCCCCCTTACGTTGAATCGCGAAGCCGCGGGCGTAACCTTCCGGATCGGCCCCCGTCCAGACCGTACCGTCTATCAATGTGCTGCTGCGCATGTGCGCAGCCGGTGTCGAGATGCCGCCCACCGCCTGCGCCGCCTCTTTCCAGACGTCTATGCGGTTAATGCGCCGGGCCACCGCCTGATAATCCGGGGCCGTTTTCAGTAATCCCCAGCGGCGGAACTGGGTTAAAAACCACATCCCGTCCGACAGCCACGGAAAACTCACCTCCCCCTGGTCGTAAAAGCGAATCGGGTGCGCGTCCTGCCAGCGGCGTCCCAGCCCGTTGTCGTACTCCCCGAGCATCCGCCCGGTGAGATACTGCTCTTTGGTATTCAGCCAGGCGCGCTTCGCCAGAATGCGCGCCGTCTCCCGTTTGTTCTCTTCCGAGGCGTCAATCCAGCGCGCCGCATCCAGCACCGCAGCGACCAGCGCGCGGGCGGTATTCGGATTGCGTTCGACCCATTCACTGCGGGTACCGAGAATTTTTTCCGGGTGTTCCGGCCAGATAGCCTGCGAGGTGGTCGCGGTAAAACCGATACGGTCGTTGATCGCCCGCGCGTTCCACGGTTCACCGACGCAAAAGCCAACCATGTTGCCGATGCGCATGTTCATCACCATTTGCGGCGGCGGCACCACCACGGTGCGGACGTCCGCAAACGGGTCGATGCCGCCGCTGGCCAGCCAGTAATAGAGCCACATGGCGTGCGTCCCGGTGGGAAAGGTGTGGGCAAAGGTGTAGCTGCCCGGCGCGCTCTGGCCAATCAGCCGTTTCAACCCGCCGAGGTCGGTCACCCCTTTCTCCCGCAGGTCGCTGGAGAGCGTTATCGCCTGACCATTGCGGTTGAGGGTCATCAGGTTTGCCATTGAGTGCGGCTTGCCGGCGATCCCCAGTTCGAGGCCATACAGCAGGCCGTAGAGAATGTGTGCCGCATCGAGTTCACCGGCGATCAGCTTGTCGCGCACCGCCGCCCAGCTCGCCTCTTTGGTCGGTACCAGGGTAATGCCATATTTTTTATCGAACCCTTTCAGCGACGCGATCGTGATCGGCGCGCAGTCCGTCAGCGGAATAAATCCGACCCGCACGGTAGATTGCTCCGGCTTATCGGATCCTGCCGCCCATGCGGCCTGCATCACGCCGGGCAACAACATCGCCCCGCCCAGCGCGGCGCCTGCCTGTAAAAAATGCCGTCGTGAAATCGAAAATTTATCGCCCATACCCGCTCCAGAACACGCAAAAAAAAAGCGCCCGACAGTGCTGATGCACTGCAGGACGCCTTTATCCCTGGACACACAAACCGCCGTTGGCCTGTTGCCCAAAATTGTTTACTGAACGATTTAACGCGTTAACCGTTGTCTGCAGGATATTGCAAAACAGATGCCAATGTTCACAGACGCGGTATTAAGCCGTTTTCCACTTTGCGCGGGGCGGCTTCCCCCCGCTAATTGCACCGCTGACAGGCAGCCTTTGCCCAACCATCGTGCATCTACTCCTTTGGAGTTATGGACCACAACGCCTTTACCGTCAGCAGCGCACGGGCGATTTCCACCATCCTCTGGTTCTTATCCATCGCCATTTTCCGCAACGTCTGCCAGGCCTGTTCTTCCTGCATTCCCTGATGATCCATCAGCACGCTTTTCGCTTTTTCAATCAGCTTGCGCTCTTCGAGCGTATCTTTTAGTGAGGCCAGTTGCCCGGAGAGCTGCTGGAGCTCGAAGGCCTGCTGGCGAACCAGCGGCAGCAGCTGTTTGTCGAGACGGCGCGCGATGCCGTCGTCCCCCTCTTCCTCCGGCCAGATGGCGGGCGGCGCTTCGCCGCTGAGCAGTTTATCGGCGACGCTCAACAGGTCGTCAATCAGCCGCTCTTCCAGACCGCGCATCTGCTCCAGACGCTGCGTTTGGGCGCAAAACCAACGCAACGCCGTCTCCCCCTCATCCGCCGGGGGCTGTCGGGTACAGGCGATCCGCCGCAGCTGCTCAATTTCCAGACTGGCCTGGCATTGAGTCATAAACAGCGTGGTCTGCGGCACCTCCGCCAGCGCCTGGAAACTGTCAAAACAGGGCTGCTGACCATCGATTCTGTCCACCAGCAGCTGACGAAGCTCATCGCTAAACTGACCGCGGGCAAAGCCGGATGCCCCCAGCGCGCGCTCCTGCCCCACCAGCTCTTTCCCCTGCATAAAGCTGTAGAGCGCCACCATGCGCCCGGCAATTTGCGGGTCGTCAATGCTGTCGTTGAGCTGCGGGACAATATTTAATAAGTGGCGGATAATACGACTAAACTGGTTTGTCGCCTCTTCGGCGATGATAGCGCGGCCGCGCACGGCGTCGCGCAGCGTCAACAACTGTTCCAGATACCAGAGTGCGCTGGCAATCCGCCAGCACAGCGCGCCGCTGGCGCACTCCCGCACCGCTTCCAGCGCCTCGCGAAAGGCGATAAGCTGCTCATCCACCAGCGCCGAGCCCGCCCGGCACTCCGCGGCATAGAGCCGTCCAGCGGAGCAGAGCCAAAGGTTGGACGCACCGCGTTCGCACTGTAGCATGTGTACCAGCGCGCTTATCCGGCTTGCCAACGTCCCCTGCTGCGCCAGCTGGCGTAGCTGCTCTTTTTGCAGCTGCCGCGCGCGATGAAACCACCTGTTGGCCTCAGGCGTGATGCCAGCCGTATTATTCATACCCCCTCCCGGGTCAACGCTTTATACTTTAACCACAAGCAATAACCGTGCCTTATACCAAGGAGTCCTTATGCAAAGTATTGTGATTATCGCCAACGGCGCCGCCTACGGTAGCGAATCGCTGTTCAATAGCCTGCGCCTGGCGATTGCCCTGCGTGAACAGCAGTCTGAACTCGATCTGAAGCTGTTTTTAATGTCTGACGCGGTGACGGCTGGCCTGCGAGGACAGAAGCCGGCGGAAGGCTATAACATTCAGCAAATGCTGGAGATCCTCACCGCCCAGAATGTCCCGGTGAAATTGTGCAAAACCTGCACCGATGGCCGCGGTATCACCGCGCTGCCGCTGATTGACGGCGTGGAGATTGGTACTCTGGTGGAGCTGGCGCAGTGGACGCTGGCGGCCGATAAAATCCTGACCTTCTGAAGAAAGGGCCTCTGGCGGGATTTAATATCACCGAGGCCGCGTTTGTTAATCGAAAAGATATGTCAGCTGAATGCTTTCAGGAAGAACATCATTTTTGTTTAATCTTTATCCCTTTTTTTGATCAAAATCAGCATTCGTCTGCCCCCCATTTGGTGTTATGCCATGAGTAAAGTGTGAACAATATCACGCGCGGGATTGAGCAGGCAGGATGCTGTAGACAGACAACAACGGGGTAGATAAATGGCAATGGTTAAAGCAAGTTTGATGTTGTTTGGCGGTGATACGCTGGTGGTTCGTTGTTCTGAACGCTGCCATATTCACCTGATGAGCGCGAAGGCTGCCGGCGACAGCCATGCGGATATTCTGAGCGTCCAGGATCGCGACAGCGCCTATCTGACCGTGCCGTATAACGGCACCTGGAACGTACTGATCGATAGCCACAGCCAGTCACTGGAGCACTCCATTAGCTACGTTCCCGCCTGATAGCACCTGCCCGGGATAGCCCGGGCATTTTTCAGGCCAGCCCCGGCTGGCTGTTTTCTCCCAGCAGCGTCCGTACTGTCCCGACAAGATCGTCAAGACAATCATCGTGCATACCGAGTTTGCGTAGTTCCTGATCCAGGGAGAACAGGTACTGGGCATTCGTGCCGAGCGGCCCGCTGGCTTTGGCGATCAGCGGCGCAATGACCTGGGCGCGGGTATCCGGTTCGAACAGCGGATGGCGAGGATCCATAATAAACACCAGCGCGTTCACCGTCCGCCCGTCATCGAGATCCAGCTTACACCAGGTCGGCATATAGCAACCGGTGATCATCTCCCGCTTCCACAGCAGCGTCAGCTCATCTTCCAGCGTCTCATCAGGGAGTCGATAGGCCACGCCGGTGGTACGCCCGCCCTCTTTCAGCGCCAGCATGCGCCCCGGCTGGCAGGCGCTGCCCCGCCCGGCGGTCAGCCGCAGGCAGAAGGCGCGATGCCAGCCCGGAAGCGTACCGGTACAGGTTTCGCGATACTCAAGAGCCGGGTTCCACATCAGCGAACCGTAGCCAAAAATCCATACTGAGCCGGCATCCGGACGACAGGCCAACGTTGCCGCCAGGGATGCGGCCCGTTGCTCTGCCGACCAGAGAAGCGATTCCTCAATAGCACCAAACGCCGTCTTACAATCCGCATTGATTAAGAAATCACGTGTTAACACTGTCTACTACCTCCGCCACTGCCCGCTTCCCGGCGATTATCTGATGGCATCCGTGAAATATTGCCGAATTATTATCCAGCTTTCACCGACAATAAGCAATGAACGACACGCTGGCAAGGCGCGGAGCAGCAGATGAGGCAGCAGGAGCGATTATTTTTTCTTATGCCACTTATCATCGTCCCCTTTTTGATAGTCATTCTTGACCGCAGCCCAGGCGACCTTATGCGCCGTCTCTTCACGGCTGGCGTCGTCCCGCCGGTCCGCTTTATGCTTATACTGCTCCCAGGCGCTATTAAACGCTTCTTTATAGATCTCCTGGGCATGGGCCGGCAACACGTGCTGGACGCTATCGGGTAACGCTTGTTTACTGCGATAAGGCATATGCACCTCCGAATGGTGGTGAAAATATAAGTCTGGGACGCTGATTGAGGGCTTTCAAGGCGAAGTATAAGCCATAAGTATTTTTAGTAATTATCTGAATAATAAATACAAAATTGAAATAATGATAAGTTATGACAATTTCATGGCATTAGTTACCAATAGCCGTAAATTTAAGTAAAAAAACAATTCAGATAGCAAAATGTCTGTTATTTTATCTACTTACGGTATCTATAATTATAACACCTGCATAAATGGAGATGGTTCATGACGCATGTACATGAGGCGGTGAAAACCCGCCACAAGGAGACATCGCTTGTTTTCCCGATTCTGGCGCTGGCGGTGCTTATCTTCTTCGGAAGTAGTCAGTCACTGCCAGCGGTCATTGGCATTAACATTCTGGCCTTAGTGGGCATTCTGTGTAGCGCATTCAGCGTTGTACGCCACGCGGACGTTCTCGCCCACCGCCTCGGCGAGCCGTACGGTTCGTTAATTTTAAGTCTTTCCGTGGTGATTCTTGAAGTCAGCCTGATTTCTGCCTTAATGGCAACCGGCGACGCGGCCCCGACGCTGATGCGCGATACGCTCTATTCAATCATTATGATTGTCACCGGCGGTCTGGTCGGCTTTTCTCTGCTGCTGGGCGGGCGTAAATTCGCCACCCAGTACATGAATTTGTTTGGTATCAAGCAGTATCTCATCGCCCTGTTCCCGCTGGCGATTATTGTGCTGGTCTTTCCGATGGCGCTACCGGGCGCGAATTTCAGCACCGGGCAGGCGCTGCTGGTAGCGCTGATTTCCGCTGCCATGTACGGCGTGTTTCTGTTGATTCAGACCAAAACCCACCAGAGCCTGTTTATTTATGAGCATGAAGACGACGGCGACGACGACGACCCGCATCACGGCAAACCGTCCGCCCACAGCAGCGCCTGGCACACCACGTGGCTGTTAATTCACCTGGTCGCCGTTATCGCGGTCACTAAGATGAATGCGAACCCGCTTGAGACGCTGCTGACCAGCATGAACGCGCCGGTGGCCTTTACCGGCTTCCTGGTCGCGCTGCTGATCCTCTCGCCGGAAGGGCTCGGCGCATTGAAAGCGGTACTTAACAATCAGGTGCAGCGCGCGATGAACCTGTTCTTCGGTTCGGTGCTGGCGACGATTTCGCTGACCGTACCGGTGGTCACCTTAATCGCCTTCTTAACCGGCAATGAGCTGCAATTTGGTCTTGGCGCACCGGAAATGATTGTGATGGTCGCCTCGCTGCTGTTGTGCCAGATCTCCTTCTCTACCGGGCGCACCAATGTGCTGAACGGCGCCGCGCACCTGGCGCTCTTCGCCGCTTATCTGATGACCATTTTTGCCTGACCGCTCTCCCCCGGCGCCGTTGCGTCGGCCGGGGGAGCGTTGTTCACCGTTACTGACGCATAAAAAAAGCCTGCCGGTTTTACAACGGGCAGGCTTTTCGCATTCAGGCGCGCTGAATTAGTTGCTGGTATCCAGCTCTTCAAAGTTCTTCACCAGATCGTCAATCGCTTTGATCTGCTTCAGGAACGGCTCCAGTTTAGCCAGCGGCAGCGCGGACGGGCCGTCGCATTTCGCATGTTCCGGGTCCGGATGCGCTTCGAGGAACAGCCCTGCCAGGCCAGTTGCCATACCGGCACGCGCCAGCTCGGTCACCTGAGCACGACGACCGCTGGACGCGGCGCCAAACGGGTCGCGACACTGCAGCGCATGGGTCACATCGAAGATAACCGGCGAGTTGTTGGACACTTTCTTCATCACGCCAAAGCCCAGCATGTCGACAACCAGGTTGTCATAGCCGAAGTTCGCCCCGCGATCGCAGAGGATAACTTTGTCGTTACCGCCTTCGATAAACTTGTCGACGATGTTACCCATCTGGCCCGGGCTGACAAACTGCGGTTTCTTCACGTTGATCACCGCGCCGGTTTTCGCCATCGCTTCAACCAGATCGGTCTGGCGCGCCAGGAAAGCTGGCAGCTGGATAACGTCAACCACGTCAGCAACCGGCTGCGCCTGGCTTGCTTCATGAACGTCGGTGATGATTTTCACGCCGAAGGTCTGCTTCAGCTCCTGGAAAATTTTCATCCCTTCTTCCAGACCCGGCCCCCGATAGGAGTGAATGGAAGAACGGTTGGCTTTATCAAAAGAGGCTTTGAACACGTAAGGAATGCCCAGCTTCTGCGTGACGGTCACATAGTGTTCGCAGATGCGCATCGCGAGATCGCGGGATTCCAGCACGTTCATCCCACCAAACAGGACGAAAGGCAGGTCGTTTGCTACGTTGATATCACCAATGCTAACCACTTTTTGTTTCATAAGATCGCCTTATCAGGGTGTAACCGGATTCATTCCAGATTAGTGAAGAGTAATTTGTTTATGCGAAATGGTGTTAATTTGCGCGCGGATCATTTCGCTGATCGGGTCCTCCGGACACTGTTCGACGAAATAGCTCAAATCCAGCAGCGCAACATGATCGCAATCAAGCTGGGCGTAGATCAGCCCGCGGTCGCGAATCTCGTACGGATCTTCCGGATTAAACTGCAGCAGCGCTTCGCTGGCACGCAGGGCCAGCTCCATCTGCCGCTCTTCCATCAGCGCCGATTTTAAGGTGTCGAGCAGCTTGTGGATCACTTCGGCGTTATCCGCCTCGTCGAGATCCTCGTTGAACAGCTCGGCAACCGGACTAATATTGCCCTTCAGCCAGACTTCCAGCGTGTGTTCGTTGAGCGTTTCACCGTTGAACGGGTTAATCAGCCACATCTCTTCGCTGGTTTCCGGGTCGGCGCGCAGCAGCAGCTGCGTCGGGAAGATAACCGGCACCAGCGGCAGCGACAGGCGCTGGGCAATCCACAGCACGATAGCCCCTAATGACGCCGCGCTCCCCTGACGATTAATCAGGACTTTGTCGATCCACAAAGCATCAGACAGCCGGTAAACGCCGTGGGAATCGCGAAAGCCCCACTCATGGTAGAACAGCTCCAGCAGCCGCTCCAGCTGACGCTCCTGATCCCAGGAGGAGGCAATTTCCTCCTGCGCCAGCCCCAGCAGCCGCTCCAGTTCATCCTGCACATAGTGCGTCGGAAAATCGTCGCGGATTAATTCAGAAATGAGGACCATGCCATCGCACAATGGCGCTTTATTAAATTCGAAATCAGCTAATGACCTCATGACTTACCCCAGTAACGGTGTTCTTGTAATGGCGAGTTGTATGATGATGAACAACACCACCAAAGCCAACAGAAAGGCAATAAACCGACTCTGTTGGCTGCGCGGGCGACGACGGCCCAGCGCGATAAAACCCAATGCGATGTAAATAATAACGCCAAACAGCTTTTCAGTCAGCCATGAGCCGTCTTCAGTGAAAGGCAGATAGTGCGTTATGGCCATTAATCCTGCGCCGCTCAGAAATAACAGCGTGTCGCTGCAGTGCGGCGCAATACGCACCCAGCGCTGGTTCAGCCGGGCATTGCCGCTGTAGGTCCACCAGTAGCGCAACGTAAATAAACTGACGGAAACCACCACACACGCTATATGCAGATACAGCACCGCGCTAAACAGATTCATATGCCAGCTTTCTCCATGCCGGAAAACCGCCCTGTCGTCAGGCGGTCATTATCGCCGTAGTCACGGCAGGTCGTCACATCGTGGTAACCCGCTTCACGGAACAGCGCCCGTACCGCGTCCCCCTGCTTCCAGCCGTGTTCCAGCAGCATCAGTCCGTCGGGCGTCAGGAAACGGCGTCCTTCCCGGATGATATGCGCGAGGTCGGCCAGACCGTTATCGGCGGCAACCAGCGCCGTTTTTGGCTCAAAACGAACATCGCCCTGCTCAAGATGCGGATCGGCTTCGTCGATATAGGGCGGGTTGCTGACAATCATGGCGAACCGCTGCCCGGCCAGCGCGCTGAACCAGTGGCTTTGCAGCACGCTGACGTTAGTGATGGCAAGGCGCTCAGCGTTACGCGCGGCTAATGCCGCCGCATCGGGCATGAAATCCACCGCCGTTACCTGACAGTCCGGGCGTTCACTGGCTAACGCCAGGGCGATCGCGCCGGTGCCGGTACCTAAATCCAGAATCCGGCACGGCGTAGCCGGCAGCCGCGCCAGCGCCTGCTCGACGAGGCATTCGGTATCCGGGCGCGGAATAAGCGTTGCGGGGGAAACCAGCAGCGGCAACGACCAGAACTCACGCTCGCCCACCAGGTGGGCTATCGGCTCGCCGCGCTGGCGGCGGCTCAGCAGCGTCTCCAGCTGCGCCTGCTGTTCCCCGGTCAGCACCGTTTCACCGAAGGCGAGAAGCCAGGTCCGCGCCCGGCCGGTCACGTGCCCTAACAGGATCTCGGCGTCGCGTCGCGGGCTTTCACTCGCGCTCAGTCGGGCAATCGCCTGCGCCAGCCACTGTTGAAAGGTCATCATTCCTGCTCGGAAAGCGCGGCCAGCTGATCGGCCTGATATTCCTGCACAATCGGCTCAATCAGCATATCCAGTTTCCCTTCCATCGCTTCGTCCAGACGATAGAGGGTCAGGTTGATACGGTGGTCGGTCACGCGGCCCTGCGGGAAGTTATAGGTGCGGTTACGATCGCTGCGATCGCCGCTGCCCAGCAGGTTACGCCGGGTTGAGGCTTCCGCCTGCTGACGCTTAGCGATTTCCGCGGCGCGAATACGCGCACCGAGTACCGACAGCGCTTTGGCTTTGTTTTTGTGCTGCGAACGTTCGTCCTGGCACTCCACCACTATCCCGGTCGGTAAGTGGGTAATACGGATCGCCGAATCGGTGGTGTTAACGTGCTGACCGCCGGCCCCGGAGGAGCGGAAAGTATCAATCCGCAAATCGCCGGGGTTAATATCCGGCATTTCGGCTTCCGGCAGCTCCGGCATCACCGCCACGGTACAGGCGGAGGTGTGAATACGGCCCTGGGATTCGGTGGCCGGCACGCGCTGTACGCGATGACCGCCGGACTCAAATTTCAGACGGCCATACACGCCATCGCCGCTGATTTTGGCAATCACCTCTTTATAACCGCCATGTTCGCCTTCGTTGGCGCTCATGATCTCCACGCGCCAGCGGCGGGATTCGGCGTAACGGCTGTACATCCGGAACAGATCGCCGGCAAACAGCGCCGCTTCATCACCGCCGGTACCGGCGCGGACTTCGACAAAGGCGTTGCGTTCATCATCCGGATCCTTCGGCAGCAGCAGCACCTGCAGCTGTTGCTCCATCTCTTCGCTTTTCGCTTTCGCGTCGCGCAGTTCTTCCTGCGCCATTTCGCGCATTTCCGCATCGTCGAGCATCATCTGCGCAGTTTCGATATCGTCCTGCACCTGGCGCCATTCGGTATAGCAGCGCGCCACGTCGCTCAGCTGCGCATATTCCCGCGACAGCGCGCGGAATCGATCCTGATCGGCGATGGTCGCAGCATCACCCAGCAGCGCCTGAACTTCCTCATGGCGTTCGTACAGAGCTTCCAGTTTGGCAACAATAGAAGGCTTCATAGGCGTGAATTCACCCTGTCCTGAAAAAAGAGAAATGTGCGCTATTCCAGCCCGAGGCTGTTGCGCAGAATATGCAGGCGTTCATCATCCCCGTCACGGGCTGCCTGCTGAAGAGATTTGGTTGGTGCGTGGATCAGGCGATTGGTCAGCTTGCGCGCCAGATCCTGCATGATTTCCTGCGCATCGCCGCCCTGCTCCAGCGCAGCCAGCGCTTTCGCCGTCAGCTCCTCACGGACCTGCTCGGACTGGGAACGATATTCGCGGATAGTCTCGCTGGCGCTCTGGGCTCGCAGCCAGGCCATAAATTCGCTGGTTTCCTGCTCGACGATCGTTTCCGCTTGTACCGCCGCGGCTTTACGCTGCGCCAGGTTATGCTGAATGATGTTTTGCAGATCGTCTACGCTGTACAGATAGGCGTTCGCCAGCTTACCCACTTCGGGTTCGACATCGCGAGGCACCGCGATATCAACCAGCAGCATCGGCTGATTACGCCGCGCCTTCAGCGCACGCTCCACCATCCCCTTGCCGATAATCGGCAGCGGGCTGGCGGTCGAACTGATGATGATGTCGGCCTCTTTTAGTCGCTCGTCGATATCGCTCAGGGCGATAACCTCCGCACCGACTTCCTCGGCCAGAGCCTGCGCACGCTCGCGGGTACGGTTAGCAATCACCATATTGCGCACGTTGTGTTCACGCAGATGACGCGCCACCAGTTCGATGGTTTCCCCGGCACCGACCAGCAGCACCGTCACGCTTGCAAGGGATTCGAAGATTTGTCGCGCCAGCGTACAGGCGGCGAAAGCCACGGAGACCGCGCTGGCGCCGATATCGGTTTCGGTGCGCACGCGTTTTGCCACCGAGAACGACTTCTGGAACATCCGCTCCAGTTCGCTGACGTTGAGGTGACCGCGGCTGGAATCGGCGAAGGCTTTTTTCACCTGTCCCAGAATCTGTGGTTCGCCAAGCACCAGCGAATCAAGACCGCTGGCGACGCGCATCAGATGGCTGACCGCATCATTATCCTGATGCCAGTACAGACTTTTACGCAGGTCTTCTTCATTAAGATGGTGGTAATCACACAGCCAGCGGATGAGCGCTTCCTGCAGATTATCCTGTTCCTCAACGCTGAGATACAGCTCCGTACGGTTACAGGTCGACAGCACCACACCGCCCTGCACCATTGGCTGAGCCAGCAAGCTCTCCAGCGCCTTATCGAGCGTGTCCGGCGAAAACGTTACGCGTTCTCGCAGCGCGACCGGGGCTGTTTTGTGATTAATGCCAAGAGCTAAAAGGGTCATTGTGAGGGAGTAGTACCAGCGTTGCTAAGGTTAGTCTGAGCGCATCATACAGGATGCGCGGAATCAATAAAAGAGACGCTCCCCTTTTGGAGTAATAGGCATCGGGCTTAAAAGCCATTAACGGTAATTTTTTGATTTCAGACAATTTGAACGTAGACGCTATCGCCGGGCAACGCTAGCATTAAGGGTTATAATTGTAACCCGCTACACAAATCGTGTGCGTACCGACCCGTCGCCGGATTTCACTGTAGACATCAAGGATTTGTCATCATTATGAATCGACTGCTCCGCCTGTTACCGCTGGCAAGCCTGGTCCTGACCGCCTGTACACTCAACGCCCCGAAAGGCCCTGGCAAAAGCCCTGACTCTCCTCAGTGGCGTCAGCACCAGCAGGATGTCCGCAATCTGAGCCAATACCAGACCCGCGGCGCCTTCGCTTACCTCTCTGATGAACAAAAAGTATACGCTCGCTTCTTCTGGCAGCAAACCGGCCAGGATCGCTATCGCCTGCTGCTGACCAACCCGTTAGGCAGCACCGAACTGTCGCTGACCGCCCAGCCGGGCAGCGTGACGCTGATCGATAACAAGGGCCAGACCTATACGGCGACCGATGCCGAAGAGATGATTGGCCGCCTGACCGGAATGCCGATTCCGCTAAACAGCCTGCGCCAGTGGATCGTCGGCCTGCCGGGCGACGCCACCGACTACTCGCTGGACGATAAATACCGCCTGAGCGAACTGAACTATACGCAGAACGGCAAAACCTGGCATGTCACCTACGGCGGCTATACCAGCGATACTCAGCCATCGCTGCCGGCCAACATGGAGCTGAACAACGGCAGTCAGCGTATCAAGCTGAAAATGGATAACTGGATTGTGAAATGATGACCCGCTGGCCCTCTCCTGCAAAGCTGAACCTGTTTTTGTACATCACTGGACAGCGCGCCGATGGTTATCACACCCTGCAGACGTTGTTTCAGTTCCTTGATTATGGCGACACCTTAACTATCGAACCGCGTCATGACGGTGTGCTGCGCCTGCTGACGCCGGTTGCCGGCGTACCCGATGAAGAGAATCTGATTATTCGCGCCGCAAGGCTGCTGATGCAGGCGGCGACGGCATCCGGACAGCTTCCCGCCGGTAGCGGCGCCGATATCAGCATCGACAAACGCCTGCCAATGGGCGGCGGTCTGGGCGGCGGTTCATCCAACGCCGCGACGGTGCTGGTGGCGCTGAATCATCTGTGGGGCTGTGGCTTGTCGGAAGAGGAGCTGGCGACGCTGGGGCTGAGTCTTGGCGCCGATGTGCCGGTATTCGTGCGCGGCCACGCCGCCTTTGCCGAAGGCATTGGCGAGATTCTGACGCCGGTCGAACCGCCAGAAAAGTGGTACCTGGTCGCTCATCCTGGGGTCAGTATTCCGACGCCGATCATTTTCCGTGACCCCGAGCTACCACGAAATACCCTGGTCAGGTCAATAAGTACGTTACTAAAATGTGAATTTCGCAATGATTGCGAGGTTATCGCAAGAAAACGTTTTCGCGAGGTTGATGCGGCGCTTTCCTGGCTGTTAGAATATGCGCCGTCGCGCCTGACTGGCACAGGAGCCTGTGTCTTTGCTGAATTTGACACCGAATCTGCCGCTCGTCAGGTGCTGGAGCAAGCCCCGGAATGGCTACAAGGCTTTGTAGCGCGAGGAGTTAATATCTCCCCGCTCAAGCTAGCCCTACCCAGGTAGTTCTGCTTTTGCACGAATTACCTTAGTACGCCGGGCAAATTGAGTAACGGTGACAACGTCACCCTGTTCCAGACGTTGCATCGTTCTCTTTAAATACACCGCCTGGATAGAAGAGTGCCGCCCGCACGGTTTCTGGCGCTTTTCATCCACCACTGGACGCATGCCTGAGGTTCTTCTCGTGCCTGATATGAAGCTTTTTGCTGGTAACGCCACCCCGGAACTAGCACAACGTATTGCCAACCGCCTGTACACTTCTCTTGGCGACGCCGCTGTAGGTCGTTTTAGCGACGGCGAAGTCAGCGTACAAATCAATGAAAACGTACGCGGTGGTGATATTTTCATCATCCAGTCCACTTGTGCTCCCACCAACGACAACCTGATGGAACTGGTTGTTATGGTTGATGCTCTGCGTCGCGCTTCGGCGGGTCGTATCACCGCTGTTATCCCTTATTTCGGCTATGCTCGTCAGGACCGTCGTGTGCGTTCTGCGCGTGTGCCGATTACCGCGAAAGTGGTTGCCGATTTCCTGTCCAGCGTTGGCGTTGACCGCGTACTGACCGTTGACCTGCATGCAGAACAGATCCAGGGCTTCTTCGACGTTCCGGTTGATAACGTATTCGGCAGCCCTATTCTGCTGGAAGATATGCTGCAGCTGAACCTGGATAACCCGATCGTGGTTTCTCCGGACATCGGTGGCGTGGTGCGTGCGCGCGCTATCGCCAAACTGCTGAACGATACCGATATGGCTATCATCGACAAACGCCGTCCGCGCGCTAACGTTTCTCAGGTGATGCACATCATCGGTGACGTTGCCGGCCGCGACTGCGTTATGGTTGACGATATGATCGATACCGGCGGCACGCTGTGTAAAGCAGCTGAAGCGCTGAAAGAACGTGGTGCGAAACGCGTATTTGCCTACGCCACTCACCCGATCTTCTCCGGCAATGCTATCCAGAACATTAAAAACTCTGTGATTGATGAATTCGTCGTCTGCGATACTATTCCGCTGGCGCCGGAAATCAAAGCGCTGGAAAAAGTGCGTACGCTGACGCTGTCTGGCATGCTGGCAGAAGCGATTCGTCGTATCAGCAACGAAGAATCTATCTCTGCTATGTTCGAACACTAATCGAGCCCGGCCAAAAAACCCGCTGCGGCGGGTTTTTTTGTCTCTGAATCCAATTTGTATGACTAATGCCTCCTTCACCTGCCATTTAGTTGACAGATGATGCGCCCATGGATGAAACATTATTGTGAACAGATTATTTTCCTCACATGTGATGCCTTTCCGCGCCCTCATCGATGCTTGCTGGAAAGAAAAATACACGCTGTCCCGTTTCACCCGCGATCTGATCGCCGGGATCACGGTCGGGATTATTGCTATTCCTCTGGCAATGGCGTTGGCTATTGGCAGCGGTGTCGCGCCGCAGTATGGACTTTATACTGCCGCCGTCGCCGGGATTATTATCGCCCTGACCGGCGGCTCGCGCTTTAGCGTATCCGGGCCAACCGCCGCCTTTGTGGTCATCCTCTATCCGGTGTCACAGCAGTTTGGCCTGGCCGGACTGCTGGTGGCGACGTTGATGTCCGGGGTCTTTTTAATTCTTTTCGGCCTCGCCCGCTTTGGCCGCTTAATTGAATATATCCCGCTGTCCGTTACCCTCGGGTTTACCTCCGGTATTGGTATCACTATCGGTACCATGCAGATAAAAGATTTTCTTGGTCTGCAGATGGCGCACGTTCCCGAGCACTATCTGCAGAAGGTCTCCGCCCTGGTCATGGCGCTGCCGACGGCCAATCCCGGCGATGCGGCGATTGGCGTAGTCACCCTTGGCACGCTGATCCTTTGGCCGCGTCTGGGGATCCGCCTGCCCGGCCACCTGCCTGCGCTGCTGGCAGGCTGTGCGGTGATGGCGATAGTCAATCTTATGGGCGGCCACGTCGCGACCATCGGCTCTCAGTTCCACTATATTCTGGCTGACGGTAGCCAGGGTAACGGGATCCCGCAGCTGCTGCCGCAGCTGGTGCTGCCGTGGGATATGCCAGGCTCCGACTTTACGCTCAGCTGGGCGTCACTGCAGGCGCTGCTGCCGGCGGCCTTCTCGATGGCGATGCTCGGCGCGATTGAATCACTGCTGTGTGCGGTGGTGCTCGACGGGATGACCGGCACTAAGCACAAAGCCAACAGCGAACTGATAGGTCAGGGTCTCGGCAATATCATCGCCCCTTTCTTTGGCGGGATTACCGCCACCGCCGCCATTGCCCGTTCAGCGGCTAACGTCCGCGCCGGCGCAACATCGCCGGTGTCCGCCGTTATCCATGCGCTGCTGGTCATTATGGCGCTGCTGGTGCTGGCGCCGCTGCTCTCCTGGCTTCCGCTGTCTGCGATGGCGGCGCTGCTGCTGATGGTGGCGTGGAATATGAGCGAGGCGCACAAGGTGGTGAATTTGCTGCGCTACGCGCCGAAGGACGACATCGTGGTGATGCTGATGTGCATGTCGCTGACCGTACTGTTTGATATGGTCATCGCTATCAGCGTCGGTATCGTACTGGCCTCGCTGCTGTTCATGCGCCGCATTGCGCGCATGACCCATCTGGCGCCGGTTAACGTTGATGTGCCCGACGATGTGCTGGTCCTGCGGGTTATCGGCCCCCTCTTCTTTGCCGCTGCCGAAGGGCTGTTTAACGATCTGGAAACGCGGATTGCAGGGAAGCGGATCGTGGTTCTGAAATGGGATGCGGTGCCGGTACTGGATGCCGGCGGGCTGGATGCCTTCCAGCGCTTCGTCAACAAACTGCCGGAAGGCTGTGAACTGCGCGTATCTAATCTCGAGTTTCAGCCGCTGCGCACGCTGGCACGGGCGGGCGTTCAGCCGATTCCGGGGCGCCTGAGCTTCTATCCCGACCGTGCTGCCGCTCTGGCAGACATTTAACTATGGTGACGCGGGCGCATGCGCCTGCGTCATCATCACGCCAGTTGCCTGCCGGAGCCAGCCAGACGTCTCCGGCATCATCCAGGTCCCTTTCATCAGGTGCGGTTCGCGCTCCATCGCAAAGCGGCATTTTTGCTCAGTTTGAGGATGGGTTCCGGCACAGAACTGAAACCACGCCAGCCACTGCCTGGCCTGCACCTTAATCCTGTGCAGACGCTGAACCGCCGCCAGGGTATAGCGCCGCGCTTCTGGCCGGCGGTATCAGCAGCCTCGTTTGTTCATAGTGAGGTAGCGTGCGGACGGTCATTCCGGCACGTCTCGCCGGTTCACCCACCTGATTAACATCACTGCGCCTGTTGTTCGACCATAGCGCCACTCCGCCGCCTGACATTTCGTCAGGGTTAAGTGTTAAAGAGAAGGTATTGTATGGTGGAGGCGCAGCCCGGGCCGCAAACGCGTTGAGCCGAAGAAAAGAGGCGACGCGAAAGTAAAACAGCCAGCTACCGGGAAGGCAGCTGGCTGCAAATGAAGACGTTATGCAAGCGCACCCGCCGTGAGACGGCCGGCGCGGTGAACTGGCTTAGCTATGGCGGTGCTGATCGCGGCGGCAGCGTTTATCGTAATGGCGGACCCACCAGTATTTGTCGCAAACCTGTTCATGCCCGCCAACGCGCGCTCCTGCGAGCCAGAGAACGGCGCCGACAAAAATACTTAAAATCGCGCCATGAGCGAAGAACTGCGGCAGGTCAAGCTGCGGAAGCTGGTTTAAAATAGAGTAACCAACGCCAACAACCATGACGACCAATCCTAAACCCATCAGTACATTACCGAGTAACGAAGCGTTTCTGCGTTTCATATGTCACCTCCGGAACCTTGGGTTACCTGGGAATATCCCCAAAACTTATAGGTCTAGTATAGACAATGGGGATAAGGTTGATTGCGTCGGCGATCACATTAGTTAATATCAAATCAACAAAAACTTACAAATAACTTACTGAACAACATCAAATTCTAATGGTTCATAAGGGTAATTATCTCTTTCCCCGCCGTTGAGGCGGCAGAATTTTGTCAACCGCCTCGGCAAACAGTACACTACGCGCCAGAGAACGACCCAAGCAGGATAGAAAAGTGACGATAAAACTGATTGTCGGCCTGGCAAACCCCGGCGCAGAATACGCGGCGACCCGGCACAATGCTGGTGCCTGGTACGTAGATTTACTGGCTGACCGCCATCGCGCCCCGCTGCGCGAAGAGAGCAAATTCTTCGGTTACACCTCGCGGATTAACCTTGCCGGCGAAGATGTCCGCCTGTTGGTCCCGACCACCTTTATGAATCTCAGCGGCAAAGCCGTGGCGGCGATCGCCACCTTCTACCGCATTAATCCGGATGAGATTCTGGTGGCGCACGATGAGCTGGATCTGCCGCCCGGGGTGGCAAAATTTAAGCTCGGTGGCGGCCACGGCGGCCACAACGGTCTGAAAGATATCATCAGCAAGCTCGGTAATAACCCCAACTTTCATCGCTTACGTGTCGGAATTGGCCATCCGGGCGATAAAAACAAGGTTGTCGGCTTTGTGCTGGGTAAACCTCCGACGAGCGAACAGAAACTGATTGATGAAGCCGTTGACGAAGCGGCGCGTTGCACCGAGGTGTGGCTGAAAGAAGGTCTCACCAAAGCGACCAACCGTTTACACGCTTTTAAAGCGCAATAACCGGTCGACGTGCGGAATTTTTGCCGCGCACGGTGTATAATAGCCAAAGCTATTTACTTTTCTGCAATCTGTTCATTGTAACAGGTTGATTATCCAAAGATTAAGGTGATTTAAATCATGGGATTCAAATGCGGTATCGTCGGTTTGCCCAACGTCGGCAAATCCACCCTGTTCAATGCGCTCACCAAAGCGGGTATTGAAGCGGCCAACTTCCCCTTCTGTACCATTGAGCCGAACACCGGTGTCGTGCCGATGCCCGATCCGCGTCTGGACAAGCTGGCTGAAATCGTCAAACCACAGCGCATTCTGCCGACCACCATGGAATTCGTCGACATCGCGGGCCTGGTGAAAGGCGCGTCCAAAGGCGAAGGTCTGGGTAACCAGTTCCTGACCAACATCCGTGAAACCGAAGCTATCGGTCACGTGGTGCGCTGCTTCGAGAACGACAACATCATCCACGTGAATAACAAAGTGGATCCGGCAGACGACATCGATGTGATCAACACCGAGCTAGCGCTTTCCGACCTCGATACCTGCGAACGAGCGATTCACCGCGTACAGAAGAAAGCGAAAGGCGGCGATAAAGACGCGAAAGCTGAGCTGGCGGCGCTGGAAAAATGCCTGCCGCAGCTGGAAAATGCCGGCATGCTGCGCGCGCTGAAAAACCTGACCGAAGAAGACAAGGCCGCCATCAAATACCTGAGCTTCCTGACGCTGAAGCCGACCATGTACATCGCTAACGTGAACGAAGACGGTTTTGAGAATAACCCCTACCTCGATAAAGTTCGCGAGATCGCCGCAGCTGAAGGCTCCGTAGTGGTCGCCGTGTGCGCTGCTGTCGAGTCTGATATCGCTGAACTGGACGATGCCGACCGCGATGAGTTCATGGCCGAGCTGGGTCTTGAAGAGCCGGGCCTGAACCGCGTGATCCGTGCCGGTTACGAACTGCTGAACCTGCAGACCTACTTTACCGCTGGCGTCAAAGAAGTTCGCGCGTGGACTATCCCTGTTGGCGCGACCGCTCCGCAGGCGGCAGGTAAAATCCACACCGACTTCGAAAAAGGCTTTATCCGCGCCCAGACCATCGCCT
Organism: Klebsiella sp. CSG-1; assembly: GCF_056521145.1. NCBI lineage: Bacteria > Pseudomonadati > Pseudomonadota > Gammaproteobacteria > Enterobacterales > Enterobacteriaceae > Klebsiella > Klebsiella sp. CSG-1. The sequence goes on from NZ_JBWNLD010000008.1 coordinate 41,560, forward strand.
ATGAAGACTTTATCACTTACAAAGGTGAGCAAGGGGCAAAAGAAGCCGGCAAGATGCGCGCCGAAGGGAAAGACTACATCGTTAAAGATGGCGACGTTATGAACTTCCTGTTCAACGTCTAAATGAAATTTGTCGTCTCATGAGGTTTTACTGAATCTCAGAACAACGGTGAAACTCTATAAAATCCACGCAATTGCGTGGATTTTTCATTTCACAATGTCTCAATTCATCTCGTAGCAACGCTGTCAAAAATGAGTACAGGGATGAGTACAATCAGTTTCCATCTTCATTTTAGGTGAGTACAATAGCGGTATAAGAAATAAACAAGGACTCGCTATGCTCACTGATACACAATGCCGCACTGCTAAGCCGAAAGAAAAACTTTATCGACTCAATGACTTCAATGGTCTTTACCTCGAAGTGAAACCCAACGGCAAAAAGGCATGGCGCTATCGGTTTAAACTCAACGGCAAATCCAGCATGTTCGCGTTGGGTGAGTACCCGACGGTCAAACTTGCCGAAGCTCGCGAGAAATGTGAGCAAGCGCGTAAACAAGTCGCGAATGGAGTTAGCCCGACACAGGCTCGCCAGTTAGATAAGATTCGCAAGGTCAACGACGCATCCAACACCTTTGAGCTGATCGCCAAAGAGTGGTTGCAGATGAAAGACTGGGCCGAAATCACCAAAACTCGCCGCCTTGATATGCTTGAGCGTGTAGTTTTCCCCGCCATCGGCAAACTTCCTATCAGGGACATCACCCCGCACCACATTCTTAAAATTCTTCAGGAAACGGCTAAGCGCGGCGCTCCGACCGTTGCCGCTGAAGCCCGCCGCACCATTTCATCCGTTTTTGAGCTGGCGGTGGCGACGCTCAGAGCAGATAGCGATCCTGTCTGGCCGGTGCGTAAGGCGATTCCGGCAAACAAAACGCAGCACAAACAGGCATTGAATCCGCAGCAAATCGGGAAACTATTAAGCTGTTTTGACAACAGTCGCGGCTCATACCAGGTTAACTATTGCATGTGGCTTATGTGGTGGACGCTGGCGCGACCAGCCGAAGTAACTGAGGCAGAGTGGACAGAATTCGATCTCGATAACGCACTGTGGACTATTCCGTCAACGCGAATGAAAGCCCGCAGAGAACACGTTATTCCCCTTCCCTCCCAGGCTGTCAACATGCTCAGAACACTACAGGGATTAACCGGGCATCGACAGCACCTTTTTCCGGGCAGGGATAATCCGAAAGGTCCAATGACATCGCACTCCCTGCGCCAGCTACTAAAAAGCCTCGGCTGGAGTGGCATTTATAGCCCCCATGCAACCAGAACTACAGGAAGTACGCGTTTAAACGAAATGGGCTATCGACCTGATGCTATTGAGGCCCAACTTGCACACGCTGATACCAACAATGTTCGTCGCACATACAACCATGCAACTTATCTTGATGAGCGTAAAGTGATGATGCAGGAATGGGCTGATATGTTGGACAAATGGGTAGCAGGATCCGTGTAGAACTTAGTGCACTTAGTGAACCACGAGGATAGAACTCATTCCTCAGGGTCCACTTTGTGCCAGAAGCAGACATTGCTAGTACCGAACCATGTTAATTGTTTTGGGGAGAAGTTCACAGTTGAAGGTATCCCCCTGCTTTATAATTAAAGCCAAAAACTCTACAAAGCTGCGTGGTTTCAGATGTTTTTTTCACAGGAGATTATGAACATTGTTAAAGCTAAAAAAACAGGTCAATCCAAAACCGTCTGATATTTCCACAAAAAGTATATTATACAACAAAGAGATGTTTCGACTTAAAGCCTACTTAAAACTTAATAATATTGAACGATCCCGCACCAGAGCACCATTCAATAAAGAAGTACTAAGTTCAGCCGTAATCGATGAGCTTAAGCGAGTCCAAAATAACAAATGTGCATACTGTGAAATCGCTCTAGAAGGTGGAAGTGATAGGTTTATATCGCACTATAGGCCTCTGAGCAATGCTATCGATCCAAAAAATAATATTGAGCATGTGCATTGCTACTCTTGGTTTGCTTATGAATGGCAAAACTTGATGTTGATTTGTGAAGAATGTAATAGCTACAAGCTCAACTATTTCCCCATAATGGGTCGCACTGCATATACCTTTTCTTCATGGAAAGCAGCGCAAATAATGGAGCAACCTATACTGCTCAACCCATTTGAGGACAATCCAACAAGTCATCTGATGTTCGATACAGATGGTATGGTTTTTGGCAATACTGAACAGGGGAAAGCAACCGTAGACTTGCTTAACCTTAACCGGCCAAGTCTTCAAATAAATCGTAAAAAAACAATTGTTCAAACACTCGAACTGATTCTTTTTAGCCATGATAACAATGAGTTAAGCAAGACTCTGAGTGAACACACAAATGATGCCAATACCTACGCTGGTGCTATCAGGAATTGTCTTAGTCATGTATGCCGCATACTTCAAAATAAAAATGGCAATAATAAATATTTTTCTCATTCAAACATCATAAAAAAAATAATTAGGCTTAAAGCAGAATACTCATCTAGCCAATGGGAAGATGCCATTAAATGTTGCAAAATTAACCATCTGGAATTTGTAATTCAAAATACCAACTTGGGTGGTTTTTCTTTGCCAAAGAGATATTCGCATATTAGAAAAATTGAAATCAATCAATTCAAGGGTATAGAACATTTTTCTCTGGATTTCGATAGTGATGTCTCAAATCATCAAACCTCTTGTACTATGCTTTTAGGAGAGAACGCGACCGGGAAAAGTTCAATTCTTCAAGCTATAGCCCTTGCTGTGATGAATGCCGCTGACCGCCGACGACTTCCTCTTAATCGTCAAGATATAATTACTCATGGGCTTGATGTACACGAAATATCTCAAAATCAACTTAATGTGACCGTTTATTTTCGCAATGATGAGCATGTATCCTTAATAATGGATCACGAAACAGGTAAATTAAGAACTATTGGAAAGCCTCAAAATTTAGTCTTTGGCTATGGTTCAAGGCGCTACTTCCTATCTAGGAGATTAATTAAGAATCAACCCTGTCCTAGTAAGACGCTATTCAACCAAGCCGCAAGTTTACCCGACCCTACATTATGGCTCTTAGGCATAGGTGACGATAAATTCAATGCTATAGCGCGAGCATTAGCATCACTACTAACCTTACGTACTGGTGAATTTGTATCCCGTGATTCCCATTCAATTTTCATTCAGCGCCACACATCAACTTTACCAATTGAGCACCTTAGTGAGGGATATAAATCTTTATTTGCGATGGCTGTAGATATCATGAGGGAAATGCTTAATCATTGGGATAACTTGGAGTTTGCTCAGGGAGTCGTATTGGTTGATGAAATTGAAAATCACTTACATCCTCGATGGAAAATGCGGGTTATGAGTGCATTACGCGAATCACTCCCTAAAGTGCAATTCATCACCTCGACTCATGATCCTCTTTGCCTAAGAGGAATGTTTAAAAACGAAGTAAAAGTGTTATATCGGGATCAAGATGGGTACCTGAAACACGTGGAACACTTGCCAAACGTAGCTAATATGCGCATCGAACAAATTTTAACATCTGATTATTTCGGCTTGGCTACCACTGAAGATCCAATGCGCCAGAGCGCCCTTGAGACGCTTGCCAAATACGCAGTATATAAAGATAGTGAACTGTCACTACAAGAACGTAAACATCGTGACGAATTATTAGAAAACTATGGTTCTCTACCTATAATAGGCGACACTATTGATCGACAAATAATAGCCCAAGCATTGACCCGACACATACGTGACACAAGCTTGGTGACCATTGTAGAACGTACCCAAGCTAGAGAAGAGTCAGTTAAAGCGATCATCGAGGTACTTAAACGCAATAGGAGCAAATATGATATCCGTTGACCGCAATCGTATACCCAAACCAGCATCACTAACTGAGCCAAATGGTGCTGGGTATCGTGAGAAAGTACGAGCATCCATTTATTACCAAACTCCTCAAAATAAGGCTTACCCATTCGCATATTACAAAGAGAACGATGTGATAGATGCACTAAACTCATTGTTCTATAACAAATGTGCCTACTGCGAGAGTAAGATTACAAACACTGGACCGATCGATGTTGAACACTTTCGACCAAAGGGAAAAATTGAGGGCGAGACTAATCATTTTGGTTATTGGTGGCTAGCCACGGAATGGACTAATTTGCTATCTTCCTGTATTGACTGTAATCGTGGTCGTTACCAAATTCACCTGAGCAGTGAAGATGGCCAACAATTAACACAAGGGGAAAAATTAAGTGGCAAGCACGATCACTTCCCAGTAGCAGGACCGCGAGCCACCTGTGCCACTGATGACCATAGTCTAGAAGACCCATTGTTGATCGACCCCACCAGAGTAAATCCAGCTGAGCATATTAATTGGAGAATAGTAGCTGATCATCCACTTGCTGTCGCAGTTTCTGTATATGGAAAGACTAGTATTGACTTGTTCGGCCTCAACCGCTCAAAACTCACAGAAGCTCGAAAAGAACTACTATTAAAATTAAACTATGATTTTATATGCTTGAATAATCTAATTAGCTCAATGGTAAAATTACCCACTGACGCAGTTTCCAGTTTAATACCAGCACTGGAAATGAACATTGAAAATTTTTTCAAAAATACCTGCAGTCATAATCAATATTCATCTTTCGCAAGCTACTTTGTGTGGGAAAAATTCAGAGAAGTAGAGTCTATGGTAAACGAATTGCTTGCCAGGGTAGAAACGTAGTGAACCGCCCCGGAAATCCTGGAGACTAAACTCTTTGAGAGAGAGGTAAACAGGATAACTAAAAATACGCGTTTTTCCCCTGAAGTCCGTCAGGGGACCATCCGTATGGTTCTGGAGAGCCAAAACGAATACGACTCACAGTGGGCAGCACTCAGTTCCATTGCCCCGGAGACTGTCTGCACGCCAGAGACACTCCGCACCTGGCTTCGTAAGTATGAACGGGATACCGGTGGCGGTGATGGCGAACTGATGTAAGCACACCTGTTTACTTCCACGCATTTTTTGAGATTTCCGGTTTTTCAGCCATTAACCGGCACTCTTCCGGCGTCAGGTTGTTCTGGGATTCATGAGGCCATTCCATCAGCCAGCGCTCGGTTATACGAGATCTTTACATTACCTTGATGAAAGTAGGGTAATGATGCAAGAATAAACCGATAAGTTGGAAAAGATGCCTTCAAATCAAGAATAGAACAAATGATGATAAATCAACGACATATCTGAGAAAGGATGCTAAAGGAATAAATGCTTTTTGAGTATGCCCTCCATAAAGATACAAACAAAATTGTTCACGTTGATGCCGTTCCTAACGGCAAACGGTGTGAATGCATCTGTAAGAACTGTGGGGACGCTCTGGTAGCAAAGAACAACGGTAGGGTAATAAGCCACCATTTCTCTCACACAACCAAAGAAGAAAGCCGAGACTGTCAAATGACACAGCTGCACATCGAGATGCAGCAACACTTCTTATCGATTTCCAAGTTTACCCTTCCCCAAAATTCGTTAACTCTTGATGATACTGATATATTTGTTCCTGAATTTACTACAGATGTCAGTAAATCAACCCTTGAGTACAAACTCGGGAAATACTGGGCAGATGTGTACCTAGAGACAGGCATTGGTGGTGTAGCAATTGAAGTCTGGGTCACTCACGAATGTGAGGAAGAGAAGAGACAATATTACATCGACCACCAGATTGATTCGATTGAGTACCGTTTTCCACCGAATGAAAACAGGAGCATTGACGAATGGATCGCTCTACTAAAAGTTAACCGCGTAGACTACAAATGGATCTACCACTCAGCCCTTGAGAAAAATAAACTCAAGCACCTGGAAAAGATTGAACAAGAAAAGCAACAGGCCAAAGCTGAAAGAGAATCTAAAGTACACGAACTCATTAAGCGTTCTATGGAGGATAAAACTCTGTATCTCCCCAGCATATGCCAAGACATAGTAGTCGAACACAATGGTAAGACGCATAACATAAATAGAGAGGTATTTACTGCCCGCACCGTTACATGTCAAAAAGTCTCGCTGACATTTGATTCTGATGAATGTGTCGTCCTCGATATATTTACTGGAGGTAGAACGATCAGAGTTGGTTATTCATACTCAAGTTGCATTCCTGAATTGCGAACTCCCGCTGGGAAATATGCGATATGTAATTACTTTGACGATGCGTCTAATGTTATTCATTGCTCATGGTTGAAACATCCTTCTGTGGAGGCAAGCATTCAGAAAAGAAGGAACCAATATATACTAGAATTAATTAAGATCGACAAACTACGCCATATAAAAGAAAAGGTCGAAATGTTAGCTTCTGAATACTCAAACGGTTACGACACATTCTTCAAGGCTAACTACTCGTTTTGGAAAGAATGGATGATTAAGAGACATCTTTTTACACCAGCATTAGACAAGAAAGGCCCCTCTTTCCCACGGCACCTGAAAATGAATCGAAAACATGAGCAACTATGGCCTTTTCAGACGTTTCACATTCTTGTTTTAAGTACTCTCGCCGAAATCATAGATTCATATCCGATTAACAGGCCAATATATTATCGGGATTTATTCATAGAACTAACGCAACATTATGGTTTATCAGAGCAATATCAAGCCATATTAAAAGAATTTAGATCCTTAAATAGTCCTTCTTCTTTTGATGAACTTATCGATGAAGAGAGCATTATAGAAAAGTCTCTTGAACCCTATGCAATGCTTGAACTTATTTTGTTGCGAAAAGATCATGCTAAAAGAAAAGGCTCTCTGGTATCCTCATTGAAAGTTTAATTATTGAATAGACTCATATTCTTGGTCAGAATTAACGAAATACCGGTATGATAATATCCTGCTGTTTGGTCCACTTCACCATCCATGTTAGGTGGATCAGATTAATCTTTCTGCTAAGCAGATTACTAATTCACGACCATGTACATCCGCTTCTAGCACTTGGCAGACCACATGACTTCGAGCCAGAAGCGGAAGTTGGAGTGCCAGAAACTCTCTAAAAATTGATGACTCATTTTGCAGGGATACTTACAGGAAGTCGTCGTAGCTTTATAATTATTAGAATGCGTAGATCATTTTAATAACAACAAAAAACCGCCCGAAGGCGGTGAGGATAATTAGACTTCTTCAGTACTATTTATAACCGGAATAAATTCACGGTGTGTCTTTTCAAGATAACATGTTGCATCATCTCTTGATGCCTCTAGATTCAACTGCTTACTAAAGAAACTTAATTTTGCTCTTGCTGCATTCAACACTTCAGCCCAGGTCATAACCCATACTTCAACATTTAACTCAGCATCATCTAATGTTTTACCTTTAGGCCACCCACGTTGATTAGCCCTACGTTCAGCATACTCATCCATTGAGTTAGACACTGCTATGAAAGTCCATTTTGATTTAGTATGATCAAAACGTTCATCCCCAGAAACAGATAACGCGTATTTTTCGACCTGACCGATAACATCGTAATTAATTTTCTGAGAGGGCCGTTTAAGTTCAACGACTAAATACTCTGTATAGCCTTCATACGGTTGACGGCACTTTGCAAACATTAGGTCAACGCGGCCTTGCCTTCCATCTGGGAGTAAAACAGGTTCGCTATCATCCTCATCATATCTTTTGCCAAGATGCTTGATATGTTTTTTTAAAACATCTTCAAGCCAGTCTTCAGAACCAGCAAGGAAAAAGTCCTCCCGAAAAAGCCAAGCTTCCTTTTCTATAATTTTATGAAGCTGATCTCTTTCCAATAATGTTTTCTTTGTATTTTTATCGTGTAAAAGATTATCTAGCCCATTAATAAAATCAACTCTATTAGACACAATCTGAGAAGCACTAATTATTGATGATAAGGTTGTCCTCTCCAATAACGCAGCCAATTCATCTTGCTCTTTAGACTTCAAACCTAACACTTCGGTTAGAATTTTTTGAACAGACGTGGGATTCTGTTTAATCGCTTGAGATAAGAGCATAAAGGTGAATTTTTTTGTTTTCCTATCAGCACTTTCAAAGCTTTTGAGATAGCTTTGAACATTAACCGCAAGAATATCAAACACCTTTCGTTCAATTACTTCCGTAGGACCTTGGAGTACGTCATCGTTATATGGGTAAATTTCTTGTTCTTTCCAAGAGTCGACGATTTTGGATTTATTAAGAAATGCTTTGTCGAGAAAATGAATCTTCGCCCGTTGAATGATAGCATCTTTAATCGCTCTAACCTCAGGAATAAGCTCACCTAAAGATACTTCATTTTTATCACTTAGCGTCTTAAAATAATCACACTTCGCGTAGAGTGTAAAATCATACCCAGGAGCGCGAATAATCTGCCCAATTTTCTCTTTGTATAGAGAAAACCCTAACAAATCACAATAATGAAGTTCCCTATGAACTTTCTTTTTCCATTCTATAATAGTCAAGGAAGCATTAATCAATGAACCATCTGGGAGACTCACCCCGCCTATATCGTAGTCCTGTTTGTCAGACCAAGCATCAAAAGGTGAGACACTCTTACCTAAGAATATTAACTTCCTACTTGGATACTCTGTAAGGAAAAGAGCAAATTCCATGATTAGATCAGCTAAAGCATCTTCAGTTAATAAAAGCTCCGCAGTGTTACTAGCATTATAAATCTCTACTTGTGTACCTACATCTTCATCATCAGCTAACTCTGGCTCACTGATTGTAAAATCGTTAATTTTATTAGCATCGGTTGAAATTGTATATTTATATTTTGATCCATTTTTTTCGAACACGGTTTTCCAATGAACTTGTTCACCAAGAGAAAGAGATTTGAATCTCCCCCGCCCAAACTGGCCATGGAGGGAACGATCTCCATTTGCCTTCTCAGCTTTTTTCCAAGATTCACCGAGATTACCAAAGTAATCCACAACTTTATTGTGAGCAATTCCGGTACCATAATCCTTAATCAGAATTGCTTCAATCCCCCCAAAGGCCAGATCCGTCTTAATCTCGATCTCAACACGCTTAGATTTTGCATCAAAACCATTCCAAATTAGCTCACTCAATGCGGCAACTGGTTTTGCATGGGCCAATCCAGTAAGAAAGTCGGCTCCAGCTTTGACGGTGATTCTTGACATACGTATTCCTTGACATAGTGTGTTTAAGAATACTGCCATAAAATGGTAGATTTCCTTAGAACTAATGCTGTCGTTATAAAGAACTATATTCAGCTAGCTCAATCTTAACGCTTGAGCTGGAAGCGAAATCCATCACTCAGCATTTTCCAATCGCCACCCCGTGACCAGCCCCTCGTTCCTAACAGAGTTTCCGCCCACTAAGCTTGATCGATGGGCCGATAGCAGACAAGACTGTAGCACTTCATTTCAGAATGATGCCAAAGGGATATACGGATATGTCGCTGACTTGTTACGGGTATCGTCGATCTCCTGATTGAAATCATCAATAGATATCTTCTTGAAAGTCACACCAAGAAGAATCTCGTAATGATCAACTAGTTGACTGAATGTACGAGCACCACCATGACGGCCATCCTTGAGCGCTTTGTACAGAGTGGTATTTACTGATCTGATGTTTGACGTGCTGGGGGCATCTTTTGACGCTTTTATGAGCTTCTGTAGGACAGTCAATGTGGTTGATTCGCCTTTGATTTTCCTTTTCTCATCGTCCGTCAGAGAAATGAACGTCTGGAGTACCCTGATAAGACGTTTCATTCTTGGATCTGATTCAGCTTTCAGCGGTTTAGTAGTCCCGCAGCCACTCTTTTTACTACCACCGGAGGACTCGCCCGTAAGGGGATTGTACGATGGAATTTCCTCAGGTCGCTGTCCGTTCAACTCGAACCACCCCTTTGCTGCGTACAAGCCACAGGTAAAATATCCTGTAAGCTTCGGATTCTCCCTGCTGGTAAACAGGAAAAGGTAATAATCCGTCGTTAGTAGTCCATCGTGATAAGCGGTTTTCTCCTGTCCCGGTAGCAGAACCGACCGGGTGATTGCTTCAACATAGTAGTGTTTATACGCAGCATCTCTTACCGCTTGAGTCGTCTTGCTGTACTCCTTTGGCCAATCCATTTAGCTCTCCAACTTGATGTTTTCAACGGTAACAAAAGTAACAATGTAACATGCAGTCATTTCAACGATCTCAGTGTTACCACCCATTTTGAGCAATCGTATCAAAGTAACAAAAAGGGAATATTTTGTGGTTCATCGCCCTCTTATCGCTTTCCGGCCCACAGCCAGTACCTCTTGGCCAACAATAGTGTCAATTTCTGTCGGGTGCAACTGTGGGCGATTTTGCTGCGGAGACGCTGATAATGAGGAAAAGTGGTGGATTACTGAATGTAATCACCTGAAAAAATATAAATTAAATGTCAGTTCATCGCTGAAAGCAGGCTAAGATCACCTGCCGGCTATGCATATCATGAAAGTGCTAAATGTCCCGTCTAGTTTATCAACCAGGATAAGCTGTAATTGACTGAGTGGCTCCCCTTAATGCTTTTTCTCAATCAACAGATATGAATGTGACCAGTCCGTTACCTCCTCATATGAAACAAACCCATCGTGCTCCAGTGCACAAACGCCCTTATGGTTGACAACATAATCGTATACAGCCCGACTTTCCAGCCCCTGTAACATGTGCGACAACAGCTTCCGGCGCATCACATCTGACTTCCTCCGTTTACGCGCTGCCACATCTTTGTAGGTGATATTGAATGACTGCCCTACCGCATTGGTAACACATTTACCGTAACGATTGGTCAATGCTGTACCTTCGTAATGATCCAGCAGTAAAGCCAGATCTCGCCTCAGGGGTTTCAGAAGGTGCTTCCAGCGTTTCAGTACTCGCTTTGCTTCTACCTTACCTAGCTCACGATTCAACAAGCGTCGGGTACTGGATTTAAGCGATAGCGTAACGAACCCAGCGTTGAATACACTGGAAAACCGGAATTGCTTCACCAATTCCTCAGCAATACGCAATACCCGGCAGATATATTGAGTTTCCAGCTTTTCCAGCGATTTGTCCGAAATGCCAATACTCAACAGCTCATGTCGTAGTATCTCAAGCTGACATCCCTTGATGTCATAATTCACACCACGTGCTAGGCAAGCCCACTTCATTTTAGATGGTAGAGTCTGGAAGCCTGTGCCAACCTCAAAGGATCTCCCGCCGATGTACGCTGTTTTGTACGACTGCCTGTAAGAAACCGTTAGCGGTGATTCCTTCACCAAATCCACACCTGTTTCAGCCAGTCGCGACAGAAAGTTGAAAATGAATATTTTGTTCTTCTTGGTGGGATACTCGTTATAGTAATCCAGCAGTGCATCCAGATTGATTTCAACCGACTCAAGGTTGTTCCAGACACTCACAACCCGTTCCCTGAAAGCAGCGTTGGGGATATCGCGTTTAGACTGCTGATGTTTAGCATTCTGCCCACGGTCGATCGCAACTCCAATCAGATCATCAAATGAGTAGCTTTTACGCTTGGTGAAAATGTCAGTCAGATAATGGTAGCGATCCTGACGGCTAAGGTATGCCTCGCGGTCGTTGCCAAACAACTTACGCAGAACACGTTGAGAAACAGCATATTCCCGGCATGAGTGCTGAACATTGGAATAACCAGTTAGTTTAATGATTCCCGCGCTTGCCAATGCCTCGATTGCACGCTCATTGGTCGGCCCGCTTTTCTTAAATACTCCGGGAAGTTTCTCCCGGCCTAATTCAAATGGTACTGGCACAGAATAAGACCATTTTTTATTCGCCTTAATCTTTGCTTTTTTCTTGTTTTTACGACTACAGGTCGACACACAAATAACATGCTGAAGAAATACTGCTATATTACGATAAAATGGACGCCGAAGACTTGGCACACCATTATAAGGAATACTGAAAACTATCGTTTTGAAATAATCCAGTGTTGAATCTGTCACAAGAATATTGTTATGCGTAATGTATGGTTTCATAATCCACCTGTATATTGAGGTCAAAGCACCATGCCCTGACCCCATTTATTTACAACTAAATTACGCAAATCATATGTGAACCCAACAAGGTTCAGATGCTAGATAATGATCATAATATTGGAGGCTGGAGCCTCATGATAGCTGATACTGGATAATGGCTATAGTATGTAATGACATATATACAGTAATATAGAGATAGAGTGTATACGGAGCATAATAGATACGTCTATATACCCTGTAAAAGCGAATAGCGAATAAATATCAGCTTAGCCAGAATGGGATTAGCGGATATACAAAACGTTACCGGTTATTAAGCGGTTCAACTTTCTCCCGGTGATATTTAATGGCGGTTGTAGGCACATGTTATTTTCTGGATTTCGAACTTTTGATACCTCGACTTTGCTCAAAACCGCCGATCCTTGCAATTGCCTGTGTCAGAGAGAGCCATCGCCGGTTTTCCCCTACCATTGTACGAGGTGTGAATCTGACACTAAACAGCAGCGGTAGTTCGCCGGTCCACCAAGCCAAAATCCGGCAACGTTGGGCGGTCTGGAAGGGTGTTTTTTTGCAGATCACTCATTTCGGTTCTGCCTGTTAGCCAACCAATCAGTGAAGTAACTGGCCTGTGAATCTACCGGACTGGTCGCCATACAACAGACTGATGACGAAGCGGAATACGGCCCCTTGCTTATGGCCGAATTGCTGTTGAAGAACCGCAACCCGGCTCAGCGCTGAATGCAGAATTGCACAGTCAGAGACCAGGCTCGCCTACAAAGCTGCAATCACTCAATCACTTTTTTCAAAGCGCCAATGTTTTCATCATGGTTAGCCTGCCAGTGCTGAGTAGTGTTGATCACCCATTTTCAGCAACTATGCGAGTTAACGCATCTACATACCCTCCCGATACCCTCTTTGAACGATTTCAGCGAAAAGCTCATCAACAAACCTTGTTGCGATCATGGGTATTCAGCGCCAGAATGGTTATCACAATCGATCAGCATTTCAACAGATTGCGATCACTTACAACGCAAGGTTAAGAGGCTTATGAATACCAACTTGATGCCCAATTTCTGGAAGCTGTCACATGGCTGGAAGGAGTTTTCATTCCTGGATATGGTCGAATGTATTGATGAAAAGCTCGTCTACATTCACCGCACGACCGCTGGTAAAGGGCAGTCTTCCGTCAGCCAGGCAGAGGAGTTTGTAAACGCTCCGATTGGTGATTACTTCTACCTGACCCACGGTAATCAGGGTGTATACCTGCTTGGTCAGTTCACTGGCCCGGTTAACTACTTCACAAAACACAGTGATGGCTGGATGGACAGACCATTCCGTCTGATCCACAAAGCCAATGCCAGAGAGGCGTATTATGGTATCGAAAAATGGTGGACACCTAATCACAACTCTACCTTTGTTAAGGTTCCGCACCACGAATATGATTTATTTGAAGAGCTGATATTGACGCCCTATTTCAATATTAACCTAAAAGATTTTTAGATAAATCTCAAGGATGATTCTCCAAGGAGAAAATCACTAAGTAATTAATGTAAAATAATAAGGGATAATGATGATTTATCAATGCTATTCATGTTCTAAAACAACATTCGAAACAAACTGTCCGTGGTGCTCTCAAGATGCGTCTGGAACATTTCGACAAATGACGCCTTTAGATCCATCCTATTACCCTGATTTCCAGTACCAGTCTAAAGGAATCATAAAAGATTTATTTGGTAAGAAGAAAGAGCAGTCTCAACTTAACGCCCTACTTGAAAACGTTCTTTTGAAATATGCTACACTGAAAGACCCTTATTTTACCAACTATATTCACACATCAAGATTTTCGTATAACAATCTTGATGGCAACAGTAACATAAATAGTGAACACAATAGTGATTATTCAGAGATCCAATTATTCCAGGAAGTACTGATTAGAAAAGGCTTTAACGAACTGGAGCAGTTACCATCATTGTTAGACAAGCTATTGCTGACGACTTCATTCAACTCTATTTATTCAGGGTTTGCCCGTGAGGTTAAACGGCATATCAAGCCAACCCTTACCGAGACATTAAAATCATGGATAGAAGAGGCCGGTACAACTTATCGTGCAGATCTTTCGTTATTCCTGTATTACCTTTGGAGTAATAAGATTCAGTACCCTGCTATAGCATATAACGAGCAGGCAGAAAGTACACCGGGTACTCCGTTATTATCATTTGACACTATCAATAAATTCCTTGCTATCTGCGAGAGTATCTATTTTGATATTTTAGTAGACAGATTAGCTACTCGCCTTGAACATTTTAATCCAAACAAATTTGTCACAATGTATCTTGTCGATGCAATGGATGGTTTTCAGTTTGAGGCCTTCCTGGTTGAAATATTCCAGACTATAGGATATGACGTTAAAGAAACAAAGAAAACACAGGATCAGGGGGCAGATTTATTCGTTACCCGCTTCGGGAAGAACATGGTTATACAGGCAAAGAATTATTCTGGCTCAGTTGGCAATTCGGCAGTGCAGCAGGCAATTTCAGCAAAAGCATTTTATGGGTGTGATGAAGCAATGGTTGTGACAAACTCTTACTTCACCCGTTCAGCTAAGGAATTAGCTGATTCTGCAATGGTCCGTCTGATTGATAGAAAAGAGCTTCAAAACTACCTGGATGATTACAATCAGAAAATAATTGAAGATTTCCAGTCAGAATCCTGAGGTAAAAATGGAGTGGTTATAAGCCACTCCATTAAGCTCTTACCATATTGTAAAACTATTCTTTAATAAACTTATCAAGCTTTTTGCAGATAAAACAGTAGCGACGACCAACTTGCTTACGTTTATAAATAATCTGAATGGTACTGTACTCCTTTTTCACATCGGATAATAAAACCCCTTGCTTTGTTAATAATGTCAGAATGCCTTTGCGCTGAGATTTCGGCAAGCAGTTATGTACCAGATCCTTATCAACTGCATATACCGTACGTCCTTTAACTTTGTGGATAATGACCGGTGTCTTTTTAATCGCCGTTTGGGTTACGCGATCATTTCCAATCAGATTTAAAAGATCATCCTTTTTGCAATAATCAATAATTGCATCAAACGAACGACCTAATGGTGACTTCATTACCTTAGGTTCAGATAAAACCACCTTAAGGGAGTCCAGGTAGCAGGTTGAGATCCCCTTCATAACATCCTGCTTTGTAAAGGGTAAAACACCATATTTCACAGCCATGGAACCTGCTACATAAGCGATGGCAAAGCGTTTGGCGATTCGTACATGAATGCCGGAGTTACGATCGACCTGATGCTTGTTGAGGAAGAACTCAATGCCTTTTTCGAGCTTTCGTTTCACACTCTCACGATCATCCTGAATATCCGCTACCAGGCGCTTGAGAAAGGCAGGTTTGGCACTGCCATAATAGCGGTGAGTTGCATCCTTTATCGCATGAACAAGTTCATTGCTGGAATTAATACCATCTGGCAGTGATTCGAAGATCCCCATTTCAGCACCGGCATCTGCATGAACGTCGATTACACGCACATTTTCGCCTTCAAGGCGCTCAATGTTTCCTGAAGCAGCCAGTTGTTGAAGGCTGCACTCACCCGTACTGAAAATGCTTACCTGCCATTCAGCAACTTTGTTCTCATACATTGCTGAACGTGTTTTCCCTTTACCACCCGATAACGTATACACGCGGTTCTGCATAATTTTAGCGGCTGCCAGTACGTCTTTATCTAACAGCTTCGACTCATCGAGAACCAGGTAGCTGTCGTTATGGGCCACGGCAATCTCCTCAAGCCCCTTATCCGTATTGTTCCACAGTACGACAACATCTTTCGGTGAACCTGCTAATGATGCCAGCATGTAGGCACTGGACGTTTTTCCTATACTACTCATCCCCCACAAATGAAACCCGCCCCCTTCCATACCTGAAAGCTTAAGGAGAAAACCTGAAAATCCGCAGCACAGAGCCAACATAATACGCGAGCTATATAGTGCATATGGAGCGACATTCATTTTCCATAATTTTAATGTCTGCTGTTTATCCTCGACTGGTAAATGATTTTTAGCACCAGGATGCAGTACTGGCTTATCCCCTTTAACTTTGCCAATAGCTATATCGTTAACACGCAAATATACATCACCATAAAAACCAGGCTTATAGCACAGTGTGATTATCTTATCGGTTTCCTTAATTACTTCTTGATGAGCTTGAATCCAGTATTCTTTAGTCACATTGGGATTATGCCCGCACGTTAATAACGTTTTTTTTAACTCCAATACACTGACAAGTGCCTTGGCTGGTACAAGCACACGGGTCGACTCCATCTCTTGAAAATCAGTGATTTTAATAAGTCGGTATGCAACTGGACATGATTCGGAAATTTTTGTACGAGCCAACAATGTAACAAATAGCTTTTCTTTTTTATTATTCAATATCTCTTTATATTCTTTCATTTATAGTTCCTTATCGTATTTAAAGATCACATCATAGTTGCAGTAATAAACATCAGAATTAAGGCGTGAGAGCTCCCCTGTGTGATTTTTCACACAACACTATTATTTGGTTAAAAATCGCAGGAACAGTTTACAACTGGTGTATTTACTAATAGACCATGGAATCATTTCATTATCAAATGGTCACCATACTTCCTTACCTTATACATGAAGGTTAATCCGGTTATCCCAATAGAATCCAACTTAATCAGAGAATCAACATATTGATTACGCAATAGACGATATTTTTTAGTCCATCGCTTCCTTTTCCTTTCCTTGTTCCCCTGTAGATGATAATCATCATACTGGATTGACTCGACTCGCCACCAGATAGCTTTAAAACGGTAGCTCACCTGTCGTAATGGGGCTTTTAACTTACTTACTAGCATGGGGCGATTTATTACATTTCCCCGCGTATTCATATTCTTCTTGTTCTTCATCCTGATACGTAGCCTTTTAATAGCCTGCTTGTCATTGGGAATGATAAGATGAAAATGAGGCATCCACTTTTTAATATCTATGTGGTAATCCATTTCAAACCCACCGATCACTATTCCAGAGAAGCCACATTCATTTAACCAGCGACGAAGCCGTGCTATTAATGTATCGGGCTGCCATTTTAATAGTTGATTGTCATAAAATGCATCCTGATAGAATATTAAAGTGATACTTCGCCATTTTTTGCTTTTCTTACATAAACGGAGCACTTCTCCAATCATTTCCAGTCGGTGTTTCCTGAAGCATTCAGGACATGCAGCGCTCCCGCAAGGATCGCTCGGATGGCAATCTTTAAGTTTTTTAAAGAGATCCTGGTAAACTTTCCCTTGGCATTTCTGCAATGATTTTACCCTGAAGCACTTTTCCGCTCTGACCTTCACCACTGTTTCAAATTTTGGCAATGCTTCGGCTAGCGCTTCATTCTTATCACTTAACCTTGCCAGTGGTATTTTCATTACTCTCCTTACTGATTTATGGTTGGACGCTCTTCAATCCAACGCTGGATATCCTCATCTCGCCAGGCAACGGAACGATTTCCAGTTAGCGAAACTTGGTTTGGAAAACTTTTATTGGCAATCAGGCGATATAACGTTGCCCGGCTAATGGCACAGCGCTTTAATACTTCTTGAATCTTAATTAACTTGCTCTCTTTCATGTTTGCCTCCCCGTTAGCTGATGGAGCCATTCTATCAAACTCGAAATATCAGGCTTACAGGAGAAGCGGCTCTTAAAAATGCACAAACTCTTGGATTTTCCGGGCTAAAACCCTGATAGTTGAATCCTAAGAGCCGCTTCTCATCATTGAGGAGTCCTCGACTCTAAAATGCTTAATTAATAGTCAATATATCGTAAGAAATTCATGTAATGAGAGGCCATTGATGGCAAATGACAGTAAAAAAACCGATTCTACAGAATATAACTCTGTTCACGTAGACATTTCAGACATCAAACGCCAAAGGGATGCCGCCAACAAAGCAAGGAAAGAGAAAAAATACACTGATGCGGGATTTTCAAGAACAAAGATATACTTAGGAAGAGACACCTATGAGAAACTTGCCGAGATATTTGAAGACCAGCGGGGAAGCGTACTCAACATAGAAGGGCGTAAAGACATTGATTCACTTAGCCGGGTTATCAGCTACTGCATCAATAAGGTGTATCAAGAGGTTCATATCAAAAAGAAGAAAATCGGTCAGTTACCTGATGTTATCCCCGCTTTTAACGCAAAGAGTCAGGAACTATACGATCTCTACCAGGCTGCCAGCTTCATGCAAAGTGAAGGGCATAGTATTGCGAAAATCAGGACAAAAATGAGTGCTAATGAATATCCGGCACCAAACACTATCACGCTGAACGGTTCCCGAAATCGTTTATCGGCATGGACGGAGCAGCAAGTAAGAGACCTACTGGATTTAGAGATCCTCAACGAAGATCTTAAAGACCTTCAGTCACGCTGACATCGACGGCTATGATTTACGAGCACTAAACCCGCCTGCTGGCGTTTACTTTCATGCTATCCCCCCGTTTCAGAAAGCGGATGATGAAATGAGATTGTAGTTTTGATGTAGTGGCTGGACTATTTGTCGGTCAGAGCGTTATTAATAAATTATCATGGTTACCAAGGAGATAAGCTATGCCTTTTGATATCGACCAGAACGCACTTCGGGCCTCAGTATTCAAACAGCATTATGTTCCTGCTGTTGAGTCAATCGGAAAAATTGGGCGTTACTGGTTTGGAGGAACAAGGCAGGCCGCCTCAATGGTGGCATCCTTGTTAAGAGAAAGTGGGATGTCGATCATCTTGCATAATGCACCACCTCGCTGGGAATTCGTGGTTTACCTGACAGAAAGTGGCGTCGATAGTGACGACTTAGATGAAATTGCGCTTCGTCGACATGAGCTGATTGAACAAGGTGTTGCAGAGCGGGATTTACCTCTTTAATCATCACCAACACCGCAACCTCTGTGATGCTTTGGCTTTCATGTCATCATCACGATAGTCATAGCGCGTCGTCGTGGATATGTCGCTGTGGCCTGCCAGTTGGCGGACGGTGTTGATATCCACGCCCTGCTCCAGTAAACGTGTGATGAAGGTGCGCCGCATGTCATGTGGGGTGAAACGTGCAATACCTGACGTCTGCTGTAAATCAGCCAGGATACCCGTTAACCCGGTCGTAGTCAGCGGTTGGCTTGCGACCTTACCGTTGCGCTGGATACGGTTGAACAGTGCGCTGTCAGCTTCATCTTCGCCAACTTTCAGCCATGCGCGGATGGCCTTGTCCACCGCATCCGCTACGTGAATTTCACGGTATTTACGCCCCTTCCCTTGCCTCACCGTCAGGATGCCATTGTCATAGTCCCGACGCTCAAGTTTAACCAGTTCCCCGGCCCGCAGGCCTGTTCCGCAAAGTGTCAGCACAATAGCGACATCACGGTAGCGCCGTACATGCTGCGGATGCTGTTTAGCGGCCTGAATCAGCGCCCGGATTTCCTGCCTGTCTAATGCCCTTCCCTTACGCTGGATATCGCCGCTCACGCGCTTAACACACCGGATACGGGCCAGCGTTTCGGCATTCATACAATTGAGGTTAAAGGCCGTCTGCGCCATACCCCGGAGCGCTGACAGCGCCATGTTGACCGACGACACGGCGTAACCGTCATCCAGCAATGCCGCACGTACTTTAGCGACGGTGGCGTAGTTTAGTAGTTCCCAAGGATAATTGTTTGCATCCGCACCGCGTTTAAGTATGCCGGCACTACGGTTTAACAGGCTGGTGATGCCCCGCCGTCCCGATGGTGCAAGACCGCCAATATACGCATCAAACACGGTGGTTTGCACCACCGGCACGACCTGATGCAACGCAGCCCGGCTCATGCGCGTAACCCGCAATAACGTACATTAAACCAGGTAACTTTCAGCATCACACCAGCCCCCGCTCAGCCATCGACACCGTTTCAGTTCCGGCCACGATAAAGTGATCAAGTAACCGCACATCCAGCATTTCCAGTAGCTCCTGTAGTTTTTTAGTCAACTTGATATCGCAACGGCTGGGTTCAGGCTCGCCGCTGGGGTGGTTGTGGACAAGGATAGCTGCGGCGGCGTTATGTTTCAGTACACGTTTGATAACTTCACGGGGGTGAACGCTGACCGAGTTTAACGTACCCCTGAACAGGATTTCGCGGTGCAGCAGCTGATTCTGATTATCGAGCAGGATGATGCCAAACTCTTCATGTTCAAGCGGTGCCAGCTCAACCATCACACACCGCCGTACATCATCAGGGGAACAGAGTTGAACGCCACGCTGGTAGTACCGGCTGATAATGTCACGCGCCTGGTCGAGGATACGGGTTTCACGTTGGGTAAACATGGTCATTTCAGAACTCCCGTTCAATGAAGTAAATAGCGTCGGGAAACAGCTGGCGGCGGGTTACGCCAGTACGCAGGGAGAAAGCTTTACGGGGCATAGTGGTTCGCCCGTTGCTGTCGAAGAAACAGAGCGTTTCTTCATCCATTTTGATCAGAAGGGACCAGTGAAACTGGTCGCTGAGCATAATCAGGCGGGAATGGTCAGTGACGTCAAGAAACCGCTGCATTTCCCTGAAAAGCCGCCCGTCTGATAACTCTCGCTTCCCTGCAAAGGGTTTGGTGATTTCAACCGGGAACTGGCGGCTGTAATGCCCTTTCTGCAACACCTGAGCTATCAGCCAGTCTAAACGGTCTTCTTCAATCCCTTCAGTCAGCCATTCATGCAAAGACCAGCGCTGCTGATAAGTCTGAATAAGCCGGTTCATTAACGGGCGTCGTTTCACCCTGCCATCAAACAGCCAGCTCAGCATGTTAACCACGCAATAAGCACCGCAAAGACAGTCAAGTTCGCCCTGTTGAGACGCACGTATCCCTCTGTCAGCCGTCACAGATAATTCCTCATAAGATAGTGATGATTAGTATGGTGGGGTTAGCTTTCCCACAGGACGGTAATGGTGTAGATGTTCATGGCGTGATACTGAATAAAGTTGGATTGCCAGAGTTCAAATAACTCCCTTCCGGCGTTAACAGGCAGATCACCAACATGGGCAAGAAAGACATATTGCTGACTCCAGCTAATATCAATTTCCTTTTCCAGTTCTGGGTATACCGTCCCCATATAACCGAAGTCGGTGATGTAATCAAAATACCATTCATCATTGCGTGAAATAATCCGTATTTCGACAGGATGGTAACCGCCCTTTTCAGCGCTGTAACTCAGGTCTTTAAATAACAGACTGACAGCGGTAATTCTGGTTTTATGCGGCGGTGGATTTCCCACTTCATTTAATATGATATGTATCAATTCCTGACTAACGGGCATAGTCAGCCCTTCCTGATGTATTTTATTCATTTTAATTCCATGTATTGGTTGACGGATAGTTCGTTAACTTCACTCAATGGGGTGTCAACTGAATCAAGTCTGTGCAGATCATACTTATATGCCCATTCATTGACTGCCTGATAAGGACGCACACAATCAGTCCAGTATCTTTTCATATAACTTGCCTCACAAAAGGCAGTGTCGTTAATGTCTACGCCATAATACTTAATGAAGAGTTTATTAACTAATTCCTGCCATTGTAATAATGAATACACAATATCCCCTATCAGATATAGTCATAATGGAGTTCTTTAAATACAGTCAACCCTCCAGTGAAGGATTAACAAAAAATGAACGTTTAAAGAATATGATGATTTAAATGGCTGGCTGCAATTAATAACACTACCCAGCAATGAAATTATACTAAAAATATACTTTTATTGCAAATAATAACAATAAGAAACCAGTTCGCAATTCAGTACGGAAATAACTGAAAACAGATTTTTATTCATTAATAAGTAATGGCATACTTTACATTCCGCCATGTCAGACGGGCCAGGGTTCCGGGGTGGTTCCTTCTGTCTGACATGGCGGAAAACTGACGCTATCACACCTTCCCGTTCAGCTTTTCAAAGAGGCGCTTACGCTCATCTTCGGGCAGCTTCATGATTTGTACCGCCAGTTCAGAAACATTGGGCCCCTGAGACATTAGATCGTCCTTTACCAGCCTGAGGGCCTGCTCCATCAGTTGCGCCCGCGAAGCTGGCGACATATTGCGATACAGCTGCACCCAGAGGCTTAGCTGGCGATCACTGTCGTTGAGAGTAAACGCTTCGCCCTTAGCCCTGTTTCTCTCATCATCAAGCGACATTGTGGCTGCGCTAATATGGTAAACAACGCCTTTCCCGGCAGTCCTTTTACGACGTATTTCCGGATGCAGGGATGCCAGCTTTTCCAGGCGCATCCTGGCGCCACGCGCAGTGCCCGGCATCCCCTCAATATGAGTGAATTCCTCTGCTGTCAGCCAGTCTTTAGCCTCTTCAACAGAAGCTTCAGGATGAGTAGGTATAGCCGAAACTGTTCTCTTACTGCTCATATAAATTTCACCAGATATCAATGCGTTAATATGAAAACCAATAAATAGATACCAAAAGAACTTGAAAGGTATCTTTTATTCGCATTTAATATCCATGTACTGATTCCATGGAGTTAATACTGTGCGTAACTCAACAGCATCGCAGAAAAAGCAGAGCAAAGGAAGTTCAGGGAACTGGCATCGTGCCGATATTGTGGCAGCACTTCACAAGCGAGGGTTAACGCTGGCGTCACTGTCACGCAGTCACGGCCTTGCGCCACGTACATTAAATAATGCCTTAGAGCGTCATTATCCCAGAGCTGAGCGCATTATTGCCGGGGCTCTGGATACGACACCGGAAACATTATGGCCGGAAAGGTATGCCCTTAAAAATGGACCTAATAGCAGGTAAAGGATGCAACCATGGCAGCCACCATCACTGAAATAAAGGAATGCTTTGAGTATTTTTTCAGTTCTCTTTATCGCAGGGAGTTCGTCAAAACCCTGCGTCTGAACGAATGTAGCGAGCGGGAATTACTGCCTCTGGTACGTTGCTATTTGCTGGGTTGGTTTGCAGATAATGTCTCACCGGAAGTAAAAAGCAAGCTGCCAGGAACTGTATCCGGGCACGGTTACATTGAT
This sequence comes from Klebsiella sp. CSG-1, assembly GCF_056521145.1. Classification (NCBI taxonomy): domain Bacteria; kingdom Pseudomonadati; phylum Pseudomonadota; class Gammaproteobacteria; order Enterobacterales; family Enterobacteriaceae; genus Klebsiella; species Klebsiella sp. CSG-1. Next base: position 64,624 of record NZ_JBWNLD010000008.1, read on the forward strand.
TTTGTCATTGATGATGTAGCCGTTGAGTTTGCAGTACGTAAACCAACTGCGGCACGTTCGAATGTCTCCGCAACTGTAAATAGCACTGAAGTTAAAAAGTTGATGAAGCACGACGGCAAAGCCTTGCTTGTGCTGTTTGACTTCTCTGACACGCCCTACTCAGAAGAACAGATCGAATCTTTCCGCAACTGGCCCTCTCTTGGTCGAGGGAATCATCGCAAGTCCGCATTCAATGTCGTTTATTTCTTTGTGGAAAAACGCAGACCGCTGGTACTGGGGAAAATAACCAAAAACATCCGTATCACTTAACAGGGAATTAATTAATGAACAGAAAACTGTTGGCCTTATTGATGGCAGCCATAACGCTACCTGTCGCAGCAGCGCAGTACGTAAAACCCGGAGCGGTTCTAACCCTGAATCCGGGAAAGAGCAATGCTGAATTCAACATTAATGCCTCAACGCTGGATGGTTCGGGCGTATGCAATATGGAAGGGGCAGCAAACCAAATAGCTGCCGGAGAAAGCCAGAAGCGTCGCTGGGTCTGGAATGACAATACCAGCCAGTGTGTTGCAGTAATTAGTGAACAGAAAAACGGTAAGGCCAGCGTGATAACTCGTGGTTGCGAAGGCTACTGTGGGGTTTCTGCGGCAGGCACAATGGATGGTCTATTTAATAAGCAGTAATAAATGCCTTAATTAACGAAGGAACTATAGATGAAAAGAACAATGCTTCTGGTATTAATAGCGGCTGGTTTGTTGGCTGGCTGTGGTGAGAAAACGCCGAAATGCAGTAGTGATGATGCTAAACATCTTGTCGTGGATATTGCCAGAAAGACAATCGAGAAAGGAATGACACTGGATAAAGATGTGCGTATTTCTGTAGAAAATGTCAGAACAATTAGCTATGAATCAGGCCTTGATGTTTACCAGTGTGCCGCTGATCTAACGTTCACAAAACCTGACCTGCAAAGTTCTCTACCAATCACATACCGGATTCAGAAAACTGACGAAGGTAAAGGTCAGTTCTATATAAATGTGACAGGCCTATAATAACATTATCCATAAGCAAAAATTATTTTGGGTGAAACTAATTATGTTTCACCTAAGAAAAAATTACACTAAAAGATCATCAAACAAGTAATAAGAGTTATTACTATAGTTAATCCATTAGCAGAGCGATTATAACTTATGTAAGACCCTAAACCACTATTACCAAATAAAAGAAACAAATAAAACCAGTGTAACAACAATCATATGTGATACGAAAAAAAACTACCGCATGCAAGATGCAATCACATACAGAATTCCCGCACTGAAATCGTTCACAATAACACATACAGTAATTGTCGCTTTGAAACGCGTTCAATTTCGATTCCAACGCCCTATTCACACTTTGTTTTCTTTATTATAACCAAGAGAAAACATACAGTAAAAATTTATCTTATTTGATAATGGATTGATAATCGAATACCATGTTTGATAACGCAATAAATCATCCAAAACCTCAACTCTCAGAATTCCTGAACCATTCTTTATCATATGAAGTTCACCACTTAATCTAATGTGTAGTAAGACAACAAACATCCTGAATATACTCAGTCCAACCCTAACGTTCTTTATCAGGCCCCCATCTGTTGAGAAGGAGCCTTATTTATTGCAATGAAATATAATTCACCCATTAACAAAGTGTTAGATAGCGAAAAATACTTTTCTATCAGCATCCTGATGCAAATCATGTTTAGATATATGATATAAACTAGGTTCAATAACATCCGAACACAGTTTAAATGGTAGTTCATCAATGCAAATTTGAGCAAATACAGCAGAGAAGTCTTTTTCATAACAATCGTGGAGAATTTTCAAATTTGTTGAAGGGAAACTGTTTTTAAATTCTTTATTATACTCAGGGGAAAAGTATTGAATTAAAGCTGCCTCATATAAAGAAACCCGTTCTGATTCAGAAGTTCCGTATAATTTATCCAATCCAGCTTGAATTCTGACTGAATCATTACCTTTTGATTGCGCATTAGGTGTGAAAACTGTGACTACACTAGTACTCGGTTCCACCTCTAATAGCAGCAAAGAAAGTTTATACCCTTCGGGAATTCCTTTGAGGGATATTTTTTGTAAAGTTTCATGTTTGAGCAGTCTATCCAGAGCATTTCTGGAACCATCTCTCCCATATGCCTGGCCAATGTATTTCACATCAAAATTAATACTACATACGCGTTGATGGATTAACCTCATTATTTGAACATCATCCCACCAAAATCTATTGTTGTTTTCGTCTTTTAGATAATGGTATCCATCTTCAATGTAATAGGTTAGATTTTTAGGGATGGATTCTAACAACAGTTCTTTAGGTTGGTTGCAAACTGTGAAGTGTAATTTTAAATTTTCACCAGTTTGCTCTGCGTCTACGAACAAAATCTTAGGTAATAAACCAATTATATATATGTGACAATTATCAATAACGCTTTTATATTGCTGTAACTTTTCTTTATCATAAATCGCTTCAGCAGGCAATGTTAAATAACTACTGGCATACATATCTAGTGCATGTTCAACACCGAATTTTTTATTAATTTCTTTTTCGTTCATTTTTATACCCATTTATAATTAACACAGCCATCTATTTCCACCATACTCAACAGTCACTTCAGAAAAATACCAATATTTTTTCAGCAGCTCTTCAATATAACCTTCCATTAAGGATGGGTAGGCAAAACTTCACTATAAAAATATGATGTATTTTTATTGTTACTTTGCCAACACCCTCACAAAATAAATTTAATGCCCTTAATGAGTTTACTATAGAATTTAAAACACCAAAACCAGCCGACCAAATTAATTTCATATTAGCTAGGACAGAAAATATATGACTCTTAATTTATGATCATATAGCGAGTAATGCCATAGCGCTGGTTCTACGCTATGGCCACTATATTTATGGGTTGTTTAATTTAACTGTATGACGCCGTAACTCCCCGTAGAGGATTTCCTTCAAGGGTAATAATCCTTAAATTGTCTTTGCAGGATTCTGATGAAAATTTCTGTCGTAAATGTCGTCTTAAACCGTTGCTTGCTGTCGTAAGGACAAGATTCATACCCGGTTCACTTGCCGTGAGCATTCGAAAAATATCCATCATCGCGACCCTATTTAGATCATCTAGGTGTGCAACCGGCTCATCTAGAAAGAAGGAACCACCAAGTGTTCGGGCTCTTGCAAGAAACAACGAAAGAGCGAGATCTTGCCTTTGTCCTTGACTAAAATGAGTTTGCGCGTTCAGTGTAGCAATTTGTTCAGACGCATCGGATAAAGGGGGCTGGCCAGTGGGTGCAGTTGACATCACGGCCTCCCAACAAAATGCCCCTTCTTTTTGCCCCATGCTCAATGCCTGATAGACTTCATTTGCATGCATACGGGAAAATAATTCTGATGCGGGCAAAAGTAATCGATTGAGACTTTTCGTTGCAACATCCCTGATGTGGTTATCCCAATGTTCCCGTGTTCGAGCAGCAGTATCAACACACTTTTGACGGTTTAATATCTTTTGTTCAACCTGTTGTAGTTTCTGGCGTAGAACATTAAGTAATGCTATATCGGTACTGACTTTTAAAGCTGCTCTTGCCTTTCCCAGATATTCTTTCGCGCTTTCCAGCACGTAGGATTCAGTGATGATTTCTTCGTTAATTCTGTTAAGTATTTCAGCATCTACAGAATTATCCTGAGCAAGGAAATACCAACTATTTATCAATGGTGTCGTAACTGCCAGACGTTGCGCGGAAGCTTTTTCGTCCTCGGCGATCTCTTTTTGCAAACGGGCTATCTTCTCATCATTATTTTTTTGTTGCTCAGCAAAAGCATCCCTCTTACTTGTGCGATTATTCACACTTTCGCCATTTTTCGTTAATCTGGCTGACAGCAAGTTTTTCGCCTGCTGTATTTGTTCAGAAAGGACTCCTTTAAGAGGTATAGCCTCCGTTTGTGCTATTGCCTGCAGCAAAGTGATGAAGCGAATAATTTCAACAGATAGTTGTGTTCTAGCAAGTGAAGGAAACAGCTCGACACCCAACTCCCTAAATCCGGCATTTTCACGCCATTTACGTATACCAGAATCTGCAACAATATTCTCTGTCTCTCTCTGGAGCCTCAGGATATCATTACGAGCCTGTAATGCATCTTGCTGACGTTTTTTAGCATCATTGTAGAGACTGATTGCCTGCGTTTCCCTCTCTTGAGCCTGCAAAAGAACATTTCTGGCTTGCTGAACTGCGATGTCGGTTTTCCCCGATACCTTAAGCAATTGTTCAACAAGTTTATCATGTAAATAGTAATTCTGGCCACAAAGAGGGCAGTCATCCGCGTGATTAGCTTTTACAAGCTCCATCCCGGACGCCTGTAGCTGTTCAAGTGAAGTACTTACTGTTTTGAAAGCTTCGCTGAGTTGTAAGGATTCTCGGCGAGCTCCCTGCACCGTCTGATGCAGTTGGAGGAGGCTATTTTCATCCGGTGCCTTTTTGACAATTTCTTCCAGGATGGCAATCGTTTCAGAAGTTTTAGCCCATATGTCATAGGACGTACTTAGCTTTTGCCATGCAGCGTACTGAGCAGAGCAGGTTTCTAAATCCAAAGCAGATTCAGGAAGTGTAAAATGCAATAAAGGTATGTCTATCACATCCTTCGGCACGCCTGTTATTTCACTTACTTGCTTTGCCAGTTTTTCCCAATCGCTAAGTTTGGATAGGTTATTTTCTGTTTCCCGCACCGTTTGCTGTAATTTTTCCAGCTCATCAGCAACTGTTGCCAGCGACTGGCGGAGTTGCTTTTCAGTGGCACTATAGAGTTCAAGTTGCTGGTGTGCTTTTTGAGCTACGGCAGTGTTGATGGCCTCCTGTTCTTTGTGCCCTGCAAGGGTTTGCCACCCTGCTTTTACACTCAGCAAATGTTTCTCTCGACTAGAAAGAGCTCCTTGCCGTTGTTCCAGAAATACAGATGCCGCTTCACATTGCTTCTCAGGAAGTGCAGTTTCAGGCAACTCAAAACCTGTAAGAGCTGAGATATCAGCAAGATTTTTCACAATCAGGGATTGTATCCCATCATCTGCAGCCACTGATTTTTCAAGAAGGTCTATTTTTTTTGTTAGCTCTTCATGCTCATTTTTCAGTTTGCGATCTGTCGGGAGATTTGACTCATAAATTCGTAGCGAATTCTGCATAGGCAGAAGATGTCCATATCCCAGAATATTGGCGAAGATTTGACGACGCTGTTCAGCAAAGTCGTTATCAACCAGTAAGGACATGGCGTTGGAATAGAGCCATCTGCTTCCCCTCAACCAGTCACTTTTGACTCGCTGTCGTGTATCCGCTCTGGAGCCTACACCGGTTTCATTAGGAGTCAGAAGCTTTAGTAAATCGCTGTCACTGAGTCGTTTATCTTTGCGAGGTCCCGTTTTGAATAAGATGTCAGGAGTTCGCACAATTTCTGTTAACTCATCGCCGAGCAGACAAGTTGCACGAACATAGGTTTCCCCTTTACCCCATTTACATCGTAACGAATCACCTGACACATTTTCTGATTCACCCGTCAGCAGCCATTCAATCGCCTGACAAACGGAACTCTTTCCACTACCGTTTGCAGCGGTAATAACCGTAAGTGGAGCTGATAAATCGAGTTCTAGGCGGCCAGGAATGCCTCTGAAGTTTTGTATTTCAACCTTCTTCACTGAAAAAGCCGACATAATCTTAATCATCCCATTCCGTTGCATGTTGTCTGGCAAGCGCCGTTCCCGCTAATGTTTCAAGGGCTTCAATCAATTTTATTCCTTCAGGATCTAGTCCTGGAGGATAAGCTGCGATTTCGCTTTCAGCTTCTGCATCCAGTCCAAGTGCACTGATGCGTTCAGTCCGGCACCATTCTCCATCCTTAGACCAGACTACATTTTTACGTACGAGTCGGGTATTTTGCTCAACGTGAGTGACTTTTTGGCACAGATCTTCGCATGGCGCTGTCAACGCGAGAATAAGATACCCATCATATATTCTGCCGGGAACCTCCAGTCCCACAAGCAGCAAGTCAAGTCGTCTCTCTGCTTCAAGCATTTGCGACGTAAATGCCTCAACTGTATTATGGGCGATGTGCTGGAGAAAAATGAGCGCGTATGAAGACTGCCAGACGTCTACGGAGGAGTTATCAGGCACAAACGTTGTGTCACTCCTGATTCCGGGCTGTTTAGCCTCTGCCTGATCCATTAATGTAGAAAGTGCAAGCGAGTCTATTTTTCGAAAGCCACTCTTCTCTGCTTTACGACTGATAAGCTGTTCCAGCTCCTCTTTATCACTCATTTTCATCTTTCCTTAGCGAACGCACAAATTTTTCGAGACCTGAGCCATCGGTATCTTCAAGATAGAAGTCATCCAGTTCAGACAGGGAATGGAGCTCCGCTTGTCTGTTGATATGGATTTCAGTGATTTCATTTTCATCTGCGTAATCTGGCAGAGTGATATCAACCCTGTGTACTTCACCAGTCCTTGCGATCCAGTGGTCCATCCGATTCCCTCTTCCTTTTGCCAGAACCCTAAGTTTGGGATGTTCACCAGCCTCTGCAGCCCACAGCAGAACTTCTGCTTTTACTTGCCTGTAACTTAAGTCAGGATCTTCTAAAAGCACGATGTGTTCTACTGAAGTCATAGATGTCCATTTGAGCGTCCCGCTTTTATTGCATTCGGTCTGCCATTCGAGTTCCGAATGAGAACTAAGGTAGCTGTTAAGACCAGCGTGCCTCGCTAATATGGTGTTATCCCATGAAACAGTATCCGGCAAAACTGGCGCGTAAGGTTTTAGTTTGTTCATGCAATGGTGAACGATGAGGCTTGAGGACATACCGTTGTCTGCAAGATACTGAATGCGGAGTTTATCTTTAGCTCGATTTGGGTAAGGTGAATCATCTTTACTTTCGTAAAGGGTTACATACGACAGTAATTCTGCAAATAAGGGAATATAGTCACTGACAAGCATGCCGCCTTCAACACGAAATAAACTGGGCCGGAGGAGCTGAAGTGTAGAGCTTTTCCAGTAAGCGCTGAATGATGCAACTGCCGTCTGGGCTGAGCGTATTACCACCCCACTTTCGACAATTCCACGCGTGGACATCAGCGTATGGCTGCTGTCTACGCAGGGGTAAGCTCCGCAAAACGTGCGTAACCCGTTCTTGTATTTTGTCGATGATGGATGGCAGCACAAGAAGGCAAGGTCTGTCTTTTCCCTAAGGACCTCAAAATGTGCGAGAGCATGTTTAATTTTCTCATCTTCAACACATTGCGATGCACAGACAGCAAGTGCATGTTTCCTGATGGCAGAGCCGGTCTCTTCTAAAGACATTGCCAACCGATTTAGCATCGCTTTAGATGCGGACACGCTGCAAAAAAAATCAGCGCCAAGCACTGGCCAGAAACATACATCTTCGAATATGAAGCAATGGTGATGTGTCCCTTGGCCATGGGAATAGTCAGTGGGGACATTTTCCAGAAGCAAATGACATGTAGTTTCTCCTGATTGTTCTTTAATCCAGCACCAACCTGCCTGATACTCCTGCACTGGAGCTGGATCCCACTCTGGGGATGGAAAAAGGATTTCACCCGATTCTCGCCACCAATTCAGCTTTTCACCACTGACTTTGCCGCAGCCAGCGACAAGAATAACTTGCCCTTTTGACGTATTGAGAATCCTGTTAATTTCTTTATAGTCATCAGGATTAAAAGAATCTGAGCTGGATATAATAACAGTAGGTGCCGAGCCGAACTGACCTACTCTTACTGTTTTCATTGCATTCTGAAGCAAGTTCAACGTGTCATTACACTCAGGTATCATGACAACATTCAGATTTTCCCCTTCAAGAAGTTTTCCCGGAATATAGGTTGAAAGCACATTTTGTGTTTCACTTAGTTGCTCTGGCGAGCAACTGCCAGCCTGAATAAATTGCTTTAACGGTACGAGTAATTCTGATATGTCACCCGTGATGACCTTCTGGAACTCATAGTAAGCACCGGCAACACTTGGCAGCATACGAACCAGTGTTGAAAGTTCTGACCTTCTTAACAAACCTAGTCTGGTATCAACCAAGCGTTGCCAGATAAGATCGCACAACTCAGTGGCATTTAATTTTTCAAAGGTGGAATGTGTTTTCAAAAACACTGAGCCATCTCGGGCCTTCAGTACAGCGGTTTCGAGTTCTGAGCGATGCCTTTTCATGTGGGCTTCCCCTGCCCCCACTAGAAAATCTGTCGCTGTCCCTCCCGTTGATTCAGATACTGCGAGATACCAGCGAAATTCCTGCCCATAAGGCGGTAACATCCCCGGTTTAACGAGCCCGTAAAGCAGATACTTAGTTAATTCTTCGAGAACAAGATTCAGTTGCACGGGTTTGTTGTACTTCTTACACTGAATGGTGCCAACGCATTGACCGTCCATGTGCAATATGACATCTCTGCCAGCATCCGCACCGCCACTGAACCGACGAACGGAATCATACCAGTCCCAATCCTCAAGACCCTTAAGCTCGGAGCAGATGTCGCCGACAAATAACTCGAAGATATCATCAGAAAAATGTGCCATCGGATATTGTCCGCCGTAAAGTGTCAACAGCGGCACTTTTGACCGGGCAATATCCTGATGCAGTGTGGTAATTAATGCTTCACGTTCTTCATCGGTTTCAGGGCGCTTCGAGCGTCTTACCTTTGACATCTGCTTGTCATCCTGTTGTGGTATCAACACTTTTTCACGACATCATATAAGGAATGATAAAAGTCCACAATTTTTGTCGGGCCCTCAATATTGTCCCGGTACATAATACGGTATCAAAAAGTCCACATTTCCCTTTGTGCAGACGTACTGTCATGTCACGTACTGATCCCTGGGTACTCTATGGACTGGTTGTGTTTAAATTTATTGCGGCACATGTCAGGTAAATGGCCCCCGACGATCCCCCTTCTCGGTGACATTAGTCCAAAATGATCTTACCCAGCATCAGTGGACACACGACCAAGTGAGTATATGGGTGATTACAAAAAATAAACTAAAAACACAAATAAACTACTTATCAAAATGTTACACAACAAATCACGGTTCAACGTCTGATTCCCTTCCTACAGTTTTATGAGATGCCATACCCTCTCATGAAGACTTAAAACTCACTAAATCCACGCCGTTGCGTGGATTTTTTTTATTTTCATCGCGCCTGGTACATTGCATGAAAGCGCGGGAGAAATGTGAGCATACGCGTAAGTCAGTCGTAGAGGGTGTCAACCCGGCACAAGCCAGAGTTGACTGAAACAATCCGGCTCTGCATCTGGAAAGCATCACCACGCCGCAGGTGAAAAACCGGATCCCGCCCTGCCGCTGGAGCGACTGCCCGAATACTGGAGTCTATCGGTGGCTATCAACACAGGCATCAGTGACACAGACGGGTAGCCCCGTACAGGGGCTACCCCGGGTATGGCAGGTGCGGAACTATCTCCGGATAAAATTAGTAAGTGTGAAAATATTGCTGAATGAGCTGCGGATTTTTAGTTTGGGTCAGTGCCGTCATCAACAAAATTCGCGCTTTTGCCGGGTTAAGCGAATCGGACACCAGTCCAGGCTGGCCGTCATCAACCGGAACGACACCGCTCCCCGTACGTGAGGCGCGAACGACCACGATACCGGCTTTTTCCGCCTTTTTAATTCCCGCAGCGCTGCGTACAGAGACCGACCCCGCTCCGGTGCCTGCATAAATAATACCGTCGACATGATGCGCAATCGCCGCGTCGTACATATATTCAGGGTCGTCCTGATAGCCATATATAATGACCACTTTGGGCAATGTGTTAAGGTTACGCACGTCAAATACCGAGCGTACAGTGTGAATTTTATCCACACGGGTTTCAAACTGCGGTTTACCGCTCACTATCACCCCAAGATAACCCTCTTCCGGCGCTTTGAAGGTATCCAGTGTCGTGGCATTGGTTTTAGTGACAAAACGGGCAGCACCGATACGATCATTGAGAACCACCATCACTCCGCGTCCTTTCGCCTCCGGGTCAGCCGCTACAGTCACCGCTTCCAGCAGATTCATCGGACCATCGGCGCTGATTGCCGTTGCCGGACGCATCGCTGCCGTAAAGACAACCGGCTTGTTGCTTTTTACGGTCAGGTTAAGGAAGTAAGGCGTCTCATCAAGGGTGTCCGTTCCGTGGGTAATCACGACCCCATCCACATCATCGCGGGCCAGCAGTTCGTTTACGCGTTTTGATAGCTTGAGGATTATCTCGCTGGTCATATTTTCACTGCCAATGTTTGCCAGCTGCTCTCCATCAATGCGGGCCACTTTACTCATCTCAGGCACGGCATTAATCAACGTCTGTACGCCAATTGCTCCGGCTTTATATCCCGTAGTCTGAGTATTACTCGCTGCCGAGCCGGCGATGGTACCTCCTGTAGCAAGGATGACAATATGCGGCAGATGCGTCTCACTTAACGCGAAAGTACTTATTGTCAGTAATGCCATTGCCAGTAATGCTCTAAATTTCATATTGACCTATCCCAAAAAGATAAAATTAAAATTCGCCAGGTACTATTGCAAAAGGCTTATTGCAAAAGGCTTGCCAGGAGTAATTTTCTTTTTATCTGCAGATATGTTTAACTTTGATGCAAGAAAAGGGATTTTAATAATTTTGCGCACAACGCTGGTGCAGCGATGAGCGAAAAGCGGGCATAAAAACTCACAATCAGGCCCAACTCATTTATCCCATCTTGCAGCACTGACCTTTACCCGCCTGTTATCTGCGTCAGCTACAATTGCAGCGGCAGATCGGTTGTTTTCCTTGAAAACCAAACGAAATAAAAATGCTCGTTCCTGCTTCTTTGTCGGTGGTGTGTATATTATCCACGGACAATCACGCATCTTTATCCACGCTCAGCGCCACCGCGCGGGTATCCTCCAGCACCTGTAACCGAATGTTCAGCGCCTCGTTGATAGAATGATACGCCTTACTGCCCAGTGCCAGACGAAACGGTGGCGCCTCCCCATCCGCTGCGTCGATTATCGCAGCGACGGTTTTTAACGCATCGCCGTTAATCGCGATAGTTCCCTGCGCCAGACCGCGGCGCACCTCGCCGGCGGGCGTATTGTCATAACAGGCCATCGGCGAAGCTATATCCAGTCCGCCCGCAAAGTTCGTCGCCGTCGGGCCGGGCTCAGCAATCATAAAATCGATGCCAAAAGGCGCCACTTCCTGGGCGACGGATTCAATAAATCCTTCAACCCCCCATTTGGTGGCGTGATAAAGGCTGAAATTCGGCCAGGCAATCTGCCCGCCTTCTGACGATATCTGCACAATGCGTCCCCCTCCCTGCCGACGCAGAGCGGGTAAGGCGGCCCGAATAAGCTGAATCGGACCGGTGAGATTGGTGGCAATCTGCCGATCAATCTGGGTATCGCTCACCTCTTCCGCCGCGCCGAAGAGCCCATATCCCGCATTACTGACCAGCACATCGATACGCCCGGCGAAGTCGAATGCCTGCTGTACCGTTCGACGTACTGCATCCGTCTCCGTAACGTCCAGCAGCAGGACATGAAGCTGCCCGCCGTATTGCGCCCGCAAGTTATCCAGCGCGCCGGGCTTGCGCAGGGTAGCAATCACGCTGTCGCCCCGCGCCAGCAGGCGCTCCGTCATCAGGCGTCCAAGACCGGTTGAAGTACCGGTAATTAACCAGGTTTTGCTGCTCATCGTTAGTCTCCAGAAAAGTCATTAACTCGCCGATACAGGATATGGCATGATGATTAGCACGATAAGACTCAACAAATGGCATGAAGAGGTGAAATGAAATCACCAGTTAAAACTCCGACGCTTTCCGATCTGAAAGCCTTTATCGCCGTAGCGGAACAGCGTAGTTTTCGTCGCGCAGCCGATTTTTCCGGTGTGACTCGTTCCACGTTAAGCCATGCTATCCGCGGGCTGGAAGCGCGTCTGGGCGTTCGCCTGTTGCATCGCACCACGCGCAGCGTGGCGTTGACCGAGGCCGGAGAGGCGCTGCTGCGGCGTATTTCACCGCACCTTAACGGGCTGGAACAAGCGCTGGAAGAGATTGCCGATACCCAAGGACAGACCGTGGGTACGCTGCGTATCAATGGCGGGGAAGAGGCTATTCACCTGCTGCTGCAGACAATTGTGCCGGACTATATGACACGGTATCCCGGCGTGTCGCTGGATCTGGTGGTAGATGGCCGGCTGGTAGATATCGTCGCCGAAGGCTTTGATGCGGGGATCCGTCTGGCGGAAGATGTCCCTGCTGATATGGTGGCTGTACGTTTTGGCGAAGATGTGCGGTTTCTGGCGGTGGCGTCGCCGTCGTATCTGAACCAGCATCCTGCTCCCGCGAGCCCGGACGATCTGGCCCACCATCAGTGCATTCGCCAGCGTTTACCCAGCGGTAAACGCTACCGTTGGGAGTTTTCCCGCCACGGTCAAAGCATCCTGCTGGATGTGCCCGGAACGCTGACGCTAAACAGCTCGTCGCTGATGGTGGACGCCGCGATCAAGGGGCTGGGGATCGCTTATGTCCCGGACGTACACGCCCGCGCTGCGCTGGCGGATGGCCGACTGGTCACCGTACTTGAGCCATGGTGCCCGCCGATTCCGGGTTTATGCCTCTGGTTTCCGGCCAACCGGCATATGCCCGCCAGCCTGCGCGCACTGATCGATCTCATTAAAGAGCGAAACCGAGGCTCAATGCCGCGAGGGCAAGCGGGCGGTGACCTTGATTTCAAAACGGAAGCCATATAGCCAGGTCACGCCGACGCCCGTCAGCGTCGGCCAGGGGGCTTCCCCCCAGTATTCCGGCAACACCTTCCAGAGCGTGTCGATAGTCGATTGCGCATCGACCAGATACAGGGTGACATCAACCACATCGGCAAACGTACAGTCTGCGGCAGCCAGCACCGCATTAAGGTTATCAAATGCCCGGCGGATCTCCTGCTCCAGCCCGGGTTCCGCTGAACCATCTTCGCGACTTCCTACCTGACCGGAAACAAACAGAAAATCGCCGGATTTAACGGCCGGAGAGTAACGGTTTTGCTCATACAGCGCCTGCTGTCCGGCGGGGAATACGATATCTTCTGGCTTTCTCATCTTTTATCCTGTTCTGACCTGTAGGGGTTCAGGGATGATAAGCGCCCGCATCTGCTGTCGCTATGCCCGCAGACTGGCATGAGCCGGTGAATATTATTCACCTGGGAAGGGTGACGGTGGCTAATTGCGCAATGACAGCCCCTCCGAGCGGGCTGGAAAATTTGCCGGGTGTTAACCCGAGGGGTATCCAACACATGCTGCGACACAGAGTACGGCCACGCAACACCTTCAGCGAGGGCATGGAAAATGTCACCCTGTCTCAGCACTTCCAGCGCATCATGCACGCGAGTATTTTTATCCCAGTCAACATCAGGGTCCTATCGCTGGCACGAGGCGCCCCTGCACTTTTTTGTCAGCCATAAAAGAGTACCGCAACGAAATCCTGACTTAGCACAAGCATAGCCAGCTTCTTATCCATCCCCCCATGACACAATAAGCTCTCTTTTTACATCCGGCATTTGCCTCCCCGCAATCCGCTAACGGATAAGGTAATCGAAAGATGGCGAGCTATTTCTTTTCTCTTCCTGACGTCTATTTTGGTGAAAATGCAATTCAAACCTTGCGTCGGCTGAACCATAAAAAGGTGGCGATTGTGACCGACAGCTTTATGGTGAGCTCCGGTAAAACACGCGACCTGATTAATGAAATGCCGCAGGCCTGCGTCTCTATTTTCAGCGAGGTGAAACCGGACCCGAGCGTGGAGATCCTGCACGCCGGCGCCGCACAGTTTAAAGGTTTTAAACCGGAGGTCATTATCGCGCTGGGCGGCGGCTCCGCTCTTGATGCCGCTAAAGGAATCAAGGTTACGCTGGAAGAGTTTCTGCCCGGCCACGCCATAGAACTTATCGCCATTCCTACCACCAGCGGTTCCGGTTCAGAAGTCACCGCCTACGCCATCATCTCCGATCCGCAAAACGGCCGAAAATATCCGCTGATTGCCGATGAACTGATCCCGGACTGCGCCATCCTTGACCCAAACCTGGTGCTCTCGGTTCCTCGCCAGGTCGCGGTGGATACCGGCATGGACGTCCTGACCCACGCCATCGAGGCGCTGGTTTCGACGGGGGCCAATGATTTTAGCGACGCGCTCGCCGAGAAAGCCATTGCGCTGGTCTGGCAACACCTGCCCGACGTTTTTAGCGATGAGAATAATATTGCGGCTCGGGGCCATATGCACAACGCCTCCTGCATGGCCGGCATGGCGTTTAATTCGGCGGGGTTGGGATTAGTGCACGGTATGGCGCACGCTATCGGCGGGATGCTGCATATCCCGCACGGCAAAATTAACGCCATGCTGCTGCCGTTGATTATTGAACACAATGCACGCCACGCCCCGCACGCGCGGATGAAATACCTGAAATGCGCCGCCATTATGGGCATCAAGGCCGCCACGCCGGAGCAAACCCTGCGCGCGCTGATCGGCAGCATTCGCGATATGAATCACCATTTTGGTATTCCGGCAACACTGCAGGCGCTGGGAAAAGACCGGACGGCTGTGGAATCCCTGCGTCAGGCGCTGATCGCGGCGACCTTAGGGGATGGCTGCACGCAAACCAATCCCTGCCAGCCCCGCGCCGCTGATGTAGACCGCTTGCTGACCGCCATCGCCGGCTAAATCTGGACAAGATTGTCCTGCGCCCGGCGGACCGTCAAAAAAGTCCTGCGCAACAGCAAAAAGGCCAACGCGGGACTGAATATGCTTGTATCGCTCTTTTCATCACTTTCAGGTTGTTGACGCTATGAATGACACCCAGCAGCAAGCCGAATTAATCGCCCGGGAAATTCTTCAGGAACTCAAGGCCCGTGCCCCCCTCGCCGCACAGACGTTGCATATCCCCGTTGGCATCTCTAACCGCCACGTTCATCTGAGCCGGGAAGATATGGACATTCTGTTTGGCTATGGCGCCACTCTCACCCGCATGAAAGCGGTAAAACAGCCGGGCCAGTATGCCGCCGAAGAGACGGTGACGCTGCGCGGACCAAAAGGGGAGCTGACCAGGGTACGCGTCCTTGGCCCGCTGCGCAGCGCCACCCAGGTTGAAATTTCTGTCTCCGACAGCTTTGTTCTCGGTGTTAAGGCGCCATTGAGAATGTCCGGCAATCTCCAGGACTCGCCGGGAATCGAGATTATTGGTCCGCGCGGGCGAGTCAGCAAAACGGATGGCGCGATTATCGCCTGGCGCCATATTCATATTTCTCCCGCCGACGCCGAGCGCCACGCCCTGCGCGACGGGATGGAGATTGACGTGCGTATCGACGGCTATCGCGGCGGCATTCTCAGCCACGTGGTGGTCCGGGTGAGCGCGGATGCGGTGCTGGAAATGCATGTTGATGTTGAAGAGGCCAACGGCTTTGGCTTGCGTAACGGCGATTGCGTCCAGCGCGCGTTCACGGAACGCCGCCATGACTGACAGCACCGCAACCAGGCGGCTGAACACATTGGCGGAGCTGGTCAGCCAGGGCGGATACCGCCCCTGGACAGGCGCGCTAAAAGTGGGTGTCGATCCGGGTACGGCCAATATTGCCGTAGTTGTGCTGGATGAAAACGATAACCCCGTCGCCGGCATCAGCCATCCTTCACGGGCGGTGAAAGACGGCGTGGTGGTGGATTTTCTGACCGCCAGCCGGGTGGTGAGTGGACTGAAAACAGCACTCGAAGAGCGCCTTGGATGCCCCCTCACCCGCGCGGCAACGGCCATCCCGCCGGGAATCACCGCCGGGAACACCAAAGTTATCGTCAATATGGTGGAGGCCGCCGGACTGGAGGTGACCGACGTGGTTGATGAACCGGTAGCCGCGGCGCTGGCCTTAAACATTCGCCACGGCGCGGTAGTTGATGTGGGCGGCGGGACAACCGGGATCAGCATTCTGCGCAACGGCGAGGTGATTTTCAGCGCCGATGAACCGACCGGGGGCAACCATATGACCCTGGTACTGGCAGGCGCTCTGGGCATGCCTTTTGCCGAAGCGGAAGCGTTGAAAAAGAGTCCGGAGGAGGAAGAACAGGTCTTTACCGTGGTCCGTCCGGTGGCTGAAAAGATGGCTCATCTGGTCGCGGGCTGGCTGGCGGGTTATCCGGTCGACGACATTTACCTGGTCGGGGGCGCCAGCAGCTTTCGCCAGTTTGCCGACGTCTTTCGCCATGCCACCGGTAAACGGGTCATTCAGGCGCGGCAGCCGCTGCTGGTGACGCCGCTTGGCATCGCCATGCGCAGTCGCTGAGGAGAATAACGATGGATGCACAGCGACTCTCACACCGGCTCGACAGCCTCATTGCGGACCTGCTGGCTCAACGCCGACGGCGCCTGCAAGCCCACGGCAAGGTGATGCGCGTGGTATTAAGCGGCGAGGATCTCGCCACGCTCCCGACGACGCTGGATTGTCTGACGGCGCTGAACCAGCGCGGCTATCTGCTGGTCATGACCTTTTCCCATAGCGCCATCCAGGCGTCATTGCACTCCACCTGTCTGGAGGCTCTGGCGCAGCGCGATGTTGAGGCGCTGTGCGACGATCGGGATCCCTGCCCGACAGAAGAGACGTTCAGCGGCCTGTATCTGCCCTCGCTGTCTACCAACAGCCTGAGCAAAATCGCCTTAGGTATTCGTGATAACCGGGTGTGTCGCTGGGCTTTTCACGCTCTGAGTCTGAGCAAGCCCATCATCGTCACGCTCAATGCCGAATGCCGGGATGACGCTGCCAGCCAGCTCCCCACGGCATTGCGGGCACGGCTGACCAGCTACGTCGCCACCCTCGGGGAGTATGGCTTCACGATTATCGGCCGCCCCACGGTGAACCCGGCGCAGAGGCCGACGGCGCCCGTCGCTAAACCGCTGATCACGCTCAGCGATGTGCGCCAGCTTCCCGCAGGCGCGGTACTGTCCGTTGGACGCCGGACGCTCATCACCCCCGCCGCACGCGATGAAATTCGCGACCGCGGTATTGTCATGGTGCAGGGTCACCAGGAGGAAATATGTATCTGGCAAAAGTAACCGGGGCACTGGTGTCGACGACCAAGCATGCTTCGCTCAATGGCGCAAAGCTGCTGATTGTCGCCCGCCTGGATGAACACTATCAGCCCACCGGCACCGCGCAGGTCGCCGTCGACTTTGTCGGCGCCGGAAACGGGGAAACGGTCATCGTCACTACCGGGAGCTCCGCGCGGATGACCACCAGCAAAGAGCACTCGGTGATTGATGCTGCCGTGGTCGGCATTGTCGACTCGCTCGATCTTAACAACCAGTAAGCACCACGGAGGAAAAGCATGCACACCACGCCGAACGCCGAACTGGATCGCCGTATCAACGCGGCCATTTCGCGTCAGTTAGCGCCGCCTCCGGCCTCGCTGACGCTGACGGATGCGGCATTACTGGCGCACTGTGCCATCGATGCCGCCAACAACGCCAATGTGCCCATTGTTTTTAGCCTGGTGGATGCCCATGGCCTGCAGCGTTACTTCTTTAGTCAGGATAACGCCCTGCTCATCAGCCATACGCTGGCCACGCAAAAGGCATGGACCGCCGTGGCGCTCAGGATGCCGACCCACCGGCTCGCGGCCGACGTATTGCCTGGCGCCAGCCTGTATGGCTTGTCGCATACGCAAGGTCTGTGCTGCTTTGGCGGTGGGCTCCCCTGCTGGTCCGCCGGCGTACTGCTCGGCGGTATCGGCATCAGCGGCGGGAGCGTCGAGGTAGATATCGCGATTGCCACGCAAACCCTGGCGCACTTCAGCCGCGAGCATTTTTTGCTCACACCATTCCATGAATCTCTCTAAAAAAACGAATACAGACAGGGGTCATCATGTCGTCAGCATCACTGGTTCTGGTCATTAACTGTGGTTCATCTTCCCTTAAGTTCTCCGTCATCCCGCGTAATCAGGAGACCCCGGTGCTCTCCGGGCTGGCCGAAAAGCTGGGGCTACGCGAAGCCGGCATCACCTTTAAAGATGCGCAAGGGAAGACGACCCGCGGGTTGCCTGACGGCGCCAGCCATACCTGCGCGCTGGAGGCGCTGTTCGCCCGGCTCGCAGAGCAGGCGCTGCTGCCGCAGGTATGCGCCATCGGTCATCGGGTGGCGCACGGCGGGAATGATTTCAAACACTCGGTGCGGCTCACGGCACCGGTGATCGAGCGTATCCGCGAATTATCGGCGCTGGCGCCGCTGCACAATCCCGCCAACCTGATCGGCATTGAAGCCGCCATGGCGCTGTTACCCGAGCTGCCGCAGGTGGCGGTGTTTGATACCGCCTTTCATCAGACGCTCCCGCCGGAGGCCTATACCTATGCCATCCCGCTGGAGTATTTACACCAGCATCAGGTCAGACGCTATGGCTTTCATGGCACCTCCCATCGCTTTATCGCCGCCGAAGCCGTCGAGCGCCTGGGTCTTAACCCCACCAACCACGGTCTACTTATTGCCCATCTCGGCAATGGCTCGTCGGTCTGCGCGGTGAAAAACGGACAGAGTGTCGACACCTCGATGGGCATGACGCCGCTTGAAGGGCTGGTGATGGGAACGCGCTGCGGTGACCTGGATTTTGGCGCAGCGGCCTATATTGCCCGCTGCACCGGCCAGACTATCGAATCACTTTACAAGATGGTCAATAACGAAGCGGGATTGTTCGGTCTGTCGGGTCTTTCCAGCGATTGCCGCACGTTACAAGAGGCGCGCGGCAACGGCGATCCCCGGGCCTCCCTCGCCATTGATGTCATGGTTCACCGGCTTGCCCGCCACCTTGGCGCCCATCTTGCTTCGCTGCATCGCTTTGATGCACTGATCTTTACCGGCGGCATCGGGGAGAACTCGGCGCTGATCCGCGAGCTTACCGCCGAGCGGCTGGCGATATTTGGCGTGCAGCTCGACGCCGCGCGCAATGCGCAAATGTTTGCCGGTCGACAGGGCATTATCTCGCGCCCCGGCTCACCGATTGTAGCGGTCATTGCCACCAATGAAGAGCGGATGATTGCCGAGGATGCGGCCGCACTTGCCCCTTTGCTGGAAGGTGCCGCCTGAACGCATCCTCAAGGTAGTCATGTGGAGAGGATTTTATTGTCCAGCTGAAAACGGGAAAACAAGAAAGTCTCTCTGCCGGGCAAAACATTTTGTCTCAGGCGCAATAACATCGTAGTGCATGAATTTATTAAGTCTATGAACTCAACCTTTATCGGTTAATTCATAACTTGCTTTTACTCTCACCTGGAAATATTGAGGTCGTTATGCAACAAGAAGCATTAGGTATGGTTGAAACAAAAGGTCTGGTTTCCGCAATTGAAGCCGCAGATACCATGGTGAAATCCGCTAACGTCACCCTGGTTGGTTACGAAAAAATTGGTTCCGGGTTGGTTACCGTAATGGTTCGCGGCGACGTCGGCGCGGTCAAAGCGGCAACGGACGCAGGTTCAGCGGCAGCAGGAAAAGTCGGTGAGCTGGTCTCTGTACATGTGATTCCGCGCCCGCATATTGAAGTGGAAAAAATCCTGCCGAAAGCTGTCAGTTAATAAAGCCAGAGGATACCGACCATGAGAGATAATCTTGTTGAGCAGATTATATCTGAAGTAATGCACAAGCAGACTGATGATCGCGCAAATAATAAAACGCCGGCCAGCTTTATCGGTTGCGGTTTAACTGAATTTGTCGGAACGGCCCTCGGGCATACCATTGGATTAGTGATTGCCAATGTCGATCATCAATTACATGAAGTCATGAATATCGACAAGAAATATCGCTCTATCGGTATTCTTGGCGCCCGGACCGGGGCCGGCCCGCATATATTTGCCGCGGATGAGGCCATTAAAGCCACTAACAGTGAAATACTCTCTATTGAGCTGGCTCGCGATACCGAGGGCGGCGGTGGGCATGGTTGCCTGATCATTTTCGGCGCCACCGATGTCTCCGATGTTCGCCGCGCGGTTGAAGTCGCGTTGGGCGAAATTCAGCGCACCATGGGCGATGTTTATGGCTCGCCGGCCGGTCACCTGGAGTTCCAGTACACCGCCCGCGCCAGCAGCGCGCTCAATAAAGCCTTCGGTGCCCCGTTGGGTAAATCTTTCGGCCTGACCTGCGCTTCACCGGCGGCGATTGGCGTGGTGGTCGCCGACGCCGCGGCAAAAGCCGCCGTCATCGAGCCGGTGGGTTACGCCAGCCCGGCGCACGGCACCAGCTTCAGTAACGAAGTGATCTTCACGTTTGCCGGTGATTCCGGCGCGGTACGCCAGGCGGTCATCGCCGCCAGAGACGTCGGGAAACAGCTGCTGGCTACGCTCGACCCGGCGCCCATCAAATCGACCACGACGCCGTACATTTGATGGTGGCACCCACGAGCGAAGCGAAGTAAGGAAGATACAGCATGAACGATCTTGATATTACTCAGGCCGTCTCCCGCGTGCTGAGTAAATATACGAAAACGACGGCGCCAGCGCCCGAACAGCATGCGCCGGCAGCCGCCACACCGCTCGATCGCGGCAGCATCGACGCGATTGTGGCCAGCGTACTGGCAAGCCAGACCGGAGCCGCAACCGCCGC
Organism: Klebsiella sp. CSG-1; assembly: GCF_056521145.1. NCBI lineage: Bacteria > Pseudomonadati > Pseudomonadota > Gammaproteobacteria > Enterobacterales > Enterobacteriaceae > Klebsiella > Klebsiella sp. CSG-1. The sequence goes on from NZ_JBWNLD010000008.1 coordinate 85,308, forward strand.
CCCTGTCGACGGGAACGCCGGTGACGGTGTTTTTGCCACCATGGATGCCGCGATTACTGCGGCGCAGCAGGCGTATATCCAGTATCGCCACTGCTCAATGCAGGATCGCGCCCGCTTTGTTGACGGCATTCGCCAGTTTTTCCTGCAGGAAGAGATTTTGCACGCGCTCTCGACCATGGCGGTGGAAGAGACCGGAATGGGAAATTATGCCGACAAGATGGTGAAAAACCGCGTTGCCGCGCAAAAAACTCCGGGGGTTGAAGATCTCATCACCGCCGCCATCAGCGGTGATGGCGGCCTGACGCTGACCGAATACTCCGCCTATGGCGTCATTGGTTCGATCACCCCGACCACCAATCCGACCGAGACCATTATCAACAATACCCTCGGTATGCTGGCCGCCGGCAACGCCGTGGTCTTTAGCCCGCATCCGCGTTCGCGTCAGGTGTCGTTGTACTGCGTCACGTTAATCAATCAACAGCTGGCCCGGCTCGGCGCACCCGCCAGTCTGGTGGTCACGGTCGCCAGCCCGTCGATTGACAACACCAATGCCTTAATCGGCGACGCGCGTATCAATATGCTGGTCGCCACCGGCGGGCCGGCGATAGTGAAAACCGTGATGTCGTCCGGCAAAAAAGCGATTGGCGCCGGCGCCGGCAATCCTCCCGTTGTGGTTGATGAAACCGCCAATATCGAGAAAGCCGCCCGCGATATCATTAACGGCTGCAGCTTCGATAACAACCTCCCCTGCGTGGCGGAAAAAGAGGTCATTGTCGTCAATGAAGTGGCGGACTATCTCATCCACTGCATGAAAAAAAGCGGCGCCTGGCTGCTGTGCGACAAACAACATATTCAGCAGCTACAGGCGCTGGTGCTGAATGAAAAAGGAAACGGCCCGAGTACCGCACTGGTAGGGAAAGATGCGCGCTACATTCTGCAGCAAATCGGTATCAGCGTGCCGGAGGAGATCAAAGTTATCCTGATTGAAACCGAACGTGACCATCCATTCGTGGTGCATGAACTGATGATGCCGGTTTTGCCGGTGGTCAGAGTGGAAAACGTCGATGAAGCGATCGATCTGGCGGTGAAGGTTGAACATGGTCATCGTCACACGGCGATGATGCACTCTACCAACGTTGAAAAACTGACCAAAATGGCGCGGCTGATCCAGACCACTATTTTTGTGAAAAATGGCCCGTCGTATGCCGGATTAGGCGTTGGCGGCGAAGGACATGCCACATTTACCATTGCCGGGCCGACCGGTGAAGGGTTGACCTCGGCACGCTCCTACGCCAGGCACCGTCGCTGCGTGATGGTTGAAGCGCTCAATATTCGTTGACTGAAGCAGGATGGCTGACTCGATCATGAAAAAACGCATTATCAACGCGCCAACGCCGGAAACGCTCGCCATGCTGAAAAGGCGAATGCCCGCGGAATCTCGCAACCGACTGGAAAGCATCCGCATTGACGCTATCGGGTTGATTATGTTGCCGATACCAGATCTGTACTTTTACGCCGATCTGGCAAGTAAAAGCGCACATGTTGCGGTATCGGAGATCTTTGGCAGCTGTCCGCAGCATATCACGACGCTGGCGCTGTTCGGCGAGATCGCCGCAGTGAATGAGGCCATGCGTATTATTGAGGATGATGACAGTACGTTCTGAGAGTTCGCTTATGAAAAGAATTTTGCTTCTGGCAGGCGATTTCTCTGAAGACTATGAAGTCATGGTGCCATGGCAGGCATTAAGCATGTTAGGTTTCAGAGTGGATGTGGTGTGCCCCGGAAAACGCTGCGGGGAATATATAAAGACCGCGATTCATGATTTTGAAGGCGATCAAACCTACAGCGAAAAACCGGGGCATCTGTTCCGCTTAACCGCCTCTTTTGATGAAGTCAGGGTACAGGAATATTGTGGAATATATCTTGCCGGCGGCCGTGCTCCGGAATATTTACGACTAAACCGGATGGTATTAAATATCATCCATTGTGCGAATAACATTGCGCTACCGATTGCCGCTATATGTCATGGACCACAAATTCTGGTTGCTGCCGGCATATTAAAAGGTAAAACGCTGACCGGATATTTCACCTTAAAGCCTGAAGTTGAAATGGCTGGCGGTATCTGGGTGAGCGCCGCGGACCACGAGGCGGTACATGACGGCAATCTTGTTACCGCGACGACCTGGATGGCGCACCCGGAAATATTACGTCAATTTATTAGTTTAATCGGCAGCAACACTATTAGCTAGCGTACCCGGCACTACCGTCAGGTAAAAAAACTCAGGTGTGGTAATCCCCCACGCTTATATCATTTCGGGAGTTATTGTATGTTAGAGAAAGGCTTTACTCATCCGACCGATCGTGTAGTAAGACTCAAAAATATGATTCTGCATGCTAAACCGTATGTAGAATCTGAACGTGCGGTGCTGGCAACCGAGGCATATAAAGAGAATGAACAGCTTCCCGCTATTATGCGTCGGGCAAAAGTCGTTGAGAAAATATTTAACGAGCTGCCGGTCACTATTCGCCCTGACGAGTTAATCGTCGGCGCCGTCACTATTAATCCACGTTCAACAGAAATTTGTCCTGAATTCTCTTATGACTGGGTCGAAAAAGAGTTCGACACTATGGCCCACCGTGTTGCCGACCCGTTCATTATTGAGAAAAAAACCGCCGATGAACTCCACCAGGCCTTTAAATACTGGCCGGGTAAAACCACCAGTTCGCTCGCCGCCTCCTATATGTCCGAAGGGACAAAAGAGAGCATGAGCAACGGCGTTTTCACCGTCGGCAACTACTTCTTTGGCGGTGTCGGACACGTCAGCGTCGATTATGGCAAGGTCCTGAAAATCGGCTTTCGCGGGATCATCGATGAAGTGACCCGCGCGCTGGAGAACCTCGATCGCAGTACCTCCGATTACATCAAAAAAGAGCAGTTCTACAACGCCGTTATTCTGAGCTATCAGGCGGCAATCAATTTCGCCCATCGCTACGCGCAGGAAGCCTCGGGCCTTGCCCGTGAAGAGCGCGACCCAACCCGTCAGCGCGAGCTGGAACAGATTGCCAGCAACTGTACCCGCGTGCCGGAATACGGCGCGACAACCTTCTGGGAAGCCTGCCAGACCTTCTGGTTTATTCAGAGCATGCTGCAGATTGAATCCAGCGGCCACTCGATTTCGCCCGGCCGTTTCGACCAGTACATGTATCCGTATCTGGCGGCGGATACCGCCATCAGCAGCGAATTTGCCCAGGAGCTGGTGGACTGCTGCTGGATCAAGCTTAACGATATCAACAAAACTCGCGATGAGATTTCGGCCCAGGCCTTCGCCGGCTATGCCGTCTTCCAGAACCTGTGCGTGGGCGGTCAGACCGAAGACGGCCGTGATGCCACCAACCCATTAACCTACATGTGCATGGAAGCCACGGCCCACGTACGTTTGCCGCAGCCCTCTTTCTCAATTCGCGTCTGGCAAGGCACGCCGGATGAGTTTCTCTATCGCGCCTGCGAGCTGGTCCGTCTGGGGCTTGGCGTACCGGCGATGTACAACGATGAAGTGATCATCCCGGCGCTGCAAAACCGCGGCGTCTCGCTGCATGACGCCCGCGACTATTGCATCATCGGCTGCGTGGAGCCGCAGGCGCCGCATCGCACCGAAGGCTGGCACGACGCGGCGTTCTTCAACGTCGCGAAGGTCCTGGAAATTACCCTTAACAACGGCCGCTCAGGAAACAAACAGCTTGGCCCGATGACCGGCGAGATGACCCAGTACGCCGGCATGGATGACTTCTATGCCGCCTTCAAAAAACAGATGGCGCACTTTGTGCACCAGTTGGTCGAAGCGTGCAACAGCGTCGACATCGCCCACGGCGAACGCTGCCCTCTGCCGTTCCTGTCCGCGCTGGTAGATGACTGCATTGGCCGAGGAAAATCCCTGCAGGAGGGCGGCGCGATTTACAACTTTACCGGCCCGCAGGCGTTCGGCATTGCCGATACCGGCGACTCCGTCTACGCCATCCAAAAACAGGTGTTTGAGGATCGCCGCCTGACGCTTCAGGAGCTGAAGGGCGCGCTGGACGCCAACTTCGGCTACCCGGTCGGCGGCAACCCGCATAGCGCGGCGGCAAAATCCTCTCTCGGCGAGCAGGATATCTACGAAGTGGTCAAACGCATTATCGACCGCCACGGCTCGTTGAACCCGGCAGAGATTAAAAACGAAGTCTATCGCCAGCTCGCCAGCGTCACTCCGGCGCCGTCGGCAGGAAATCCGCGTTATGAAGAGATTCGCCATATTCTGGAAAATTCGCCGTGTTTTGGTAACGACATCGACGACGTGGATCTTGTCGCCCGCCAATGCGCGCTGATCTACTGTCAGGAAGTGGAGAAGTATACCAACCCACGCGGCGGACGTTTCCAGGCCGGTATCTACCCGGTGTCGGCGAACGTGCTGTTTGGTAAAGACGTGAGCGCCCTGCCGGACGGTCGCCTGGCGAAAGAGCCGCTTGCCGACGGCGTATCGCCGCGCCAGGGGAAAGATACCCTCGGCCCGACCGCCGCAGCGAACTCGGTAGCCAAACTGGATCACTTTATCGCCTCGAACGGGACGCTCTACAACCAGAAATTCCTGCCCTCCTCGCTGGCGGGGGAAAAGGGTCTGCGAAACTTTGGCGGTCTGGTGCGTAACTACTTCGATAAGAAAGGGATGCACGTACAGTTTAACGTTATCGATCGCAACACGTTGCTGGAGGCGCAGAAAAACCCACAGCAGCACCAGGACCTGGTGGTTCGCGTTGCGGGCTATAGCGCGCAGTTCGTGGTACTGGCGAAAGAAGTCCAGGATGACATCATCAGCCGCACCGAACAGCAATTCTGATTTTGCCTGACCTGCCAGGGCCATACGGTAACGTATGGCCCTTTATCAGACCCGATTTTAGCGGCTGACTTGCTGTTGCCTGGTGGTCGCTTTTTTGACGAGTGATGTTATGAACAGAGTCGAATACGATACCGAAGGCGTGTTATTCAATATTCAACGCTACTCCCTGCATGATGGCCCCGGCATCCGCACGATCCCGTTTTTTAAAGGCTGTCCGCTGGCCTGTAAGTGGTGCAGCAACCCGGAATCACAGCGCCCGCAGCCCGAGTTAATCTATAAAAAAAGCGACTGTATCCGCTGCGGAAAATGCGTGGAGGTCTGTCAGCAGCAGGCGCTCTCTGCTGGCAATCCGTTCTTTATCGACCGCGAACGCTGTATTCAGTGCGGCAAATGCACCGCGGTCTGCCCGACTCAGGCGCTGGAAATGAAAGGCAAACGCATGACCGTCAGCGACGTGATACGTGAGCTGCAGAAAGAGGAAAACTTATTTCGGCGCTCCGGCGGCGGAATTACCCTCTCAGGCGGTGAGCCGCTGGCGCAGCCGGTGTTTGCGCGCGAGCTCCTGAAAGCCTGTAAAGCCAAAGGCTGGCACACGGCAATGGAAACGACGGGAATGACAAGCAAAGCGGTGATTGAGGACGTCTTTCCGTGGGTCGATCTGGCATTGACGGATATTAAGGCCGTTAACCCGACCATTCATCAACTTAATACGGGTGTGGATAACCGCACGATTCTGGAAAATCTGATTCGGATCTCCTTTATCACTCACGTTATTGTGCGCATCCCGGTGATTCCCGGCGTTAACGACAGCCCGGAGGAGATTCGCAGCATTGCTGAATTTGCCCGCCTGATGTCCGGGGTGGACACCATTCATCTACTGCCTTATCACACCTTTGGCGAAAATAAATATACCCTGCTGGGCCGCATTTATCCCATGGGCGATGCCGGCTCACACTCAGAAGACAACATGGCCAGCCTGAAAAAAATCGTTGAATCGATGGGATTTCATTGCCATATCGGCGGCTAATCCCGACAACACAAAAAATGATTTCGCGCTCTTATCCCTTGTACCCCAATCGTTAAGAGATGGCATAGCGCATCGCTTAATACAGGAAAAAAACTATGAGTGACTCTCGTGAATCAGTAACCGGACAATGTATTGCAGAATTTCTTGGTACCGGATTGTTTATGTTTTTCGGCACCAGCGTGCTGTGTGCGGCAAAACTGGCTGGCGCCAGCTTCGGTCTTTGGGAAATCTGTATTGTATGGGGGCTGGGTATTGCGCTGGCGGTCTACCTGACGGCAGGGATCTCCGGCGCTCATCTTAACCCGGCGGTCACCATCGCCTTATGGATGTTCGCCCGCTTTGAGGCGAAGAAAGTGGCGCCTTATATCCTGGCGCAGATGGCCGGCGCATTTTGCGGCGCCGCCCTGACCTATCTGCTGTACCACAATCTGTTCGCCGACTATGAACAGGCCCACCAGATGGTGCGCGGCAGTCAGGACAGCCTGTATCTGGCCAGCATTTTTTCGACCTATCCGGCGGCAAGCATCAGCGTCTGGCTCGCGGCGCTGGTGGAAATTGTCATTACCTCGATGCTGATTGGCTTGATTATGGCGCTGACCGACGATGGCAACGGTGTGCCCAAAGGGCCGCTTGCACCGCTGCTGATCGGCCTGCTGGTGGCGGTCATCGGTGCAGCAACCGCCCCGCTAACCGGATTTGCCATGAACCCGGCTCGTGATTTTGGGCCAAAACTGTTTACGTTTCTGAACGGCTGGGGCTCCGTCGCCATGACCGGAGGCAGAGAGATTCCCTACTTCCTCGTGCCTTTGATCGCGCCGGTCATCGGCGGAATCCTGGGCGCGGCTATCTACCGCTACGGTATCGGGCGCCATCTCCCCGCCGCCAAACCCGCCGCGGAGACGGCGAGTCATCCGCTGTCCTGATTGACCCAACGTGCGCGCACTCCGCCAGCGCAACACACTGCGGCGGAGTGCTCCGCAAACGCCCCTTTTCGGCTCGTGTCACCAGCGGTCCCTCCCCCGGCATCCCTATCCGATTCTTAGCTGCGTATCCGGGCAGAGCCCGGTTGCTCTGCCACCTCTCACCGCCGTTTCCTGACGCGCAGCAACAAAAAAGCCACCCGCAGGTGGCTTAGCTGCAACGACAGCGGCTAGCGCCGGGTGTTCTTCGCCCGGGTTCGCGCCGTTTTTTTCTCCTCCTGAATGGCCTGAACCGTCGGCTCATTCTGAGGCTCAGCCTCTTCGCGCACCGGCTCGACCGGCGCCGGGTCGCGCTCCGCCGCCGGCGATTCCGGCGATGCAACGCCCGGGCTCTCTTCGAACGCCAGACAGGAAGCGGTCTGCGCGGGAGACGTAATATTGACCACCGCTATCGTCGCGTCAGGGATCTCCGCTGCGGCAGGAAGGCATTCGGCGGCAGGCGCTACCGGTTCAGGAGGCGTGCCGTACGTTTGTGATGAGGCAATCAGACTATCAATACCGGTTGCGGTACGCGCAATGACTTTCCAGGCATAGACCTGCCCGACCCGGCTCGCGGCGGCCACCCCGGCGGAGACGGCGGCGTTCATGGCGCCAACCTCACCGGTTAATTTGATGGTCACCAGCCCGCCGCCCTTGGTTAGCTCATATCCAACCAGTTCGACATTCGCCGATTTTATTGCGGCATCAGCGGCCTCTACCGCCACCGTTAAGCCAACGGTTTCAATTAAGCCTAAGCTCTGCCCGGACATATCTCTCTCCTGTTATTTTTCATGCAAGGGGGCACACACCGACGCGCACAGCTGACCGGCGGCATCGTCACGCAACCGCGGCGCCTTATCAGTGCGTTCCCAGGGGAAGACTTCCCGACCAAAATGGCCGTAGCAGGCCGTCTGGCGATAGCGCGGCGCCAGCAAATCAAGCTGGCGGATAATGCCATAAACGCTGAGGTCAAAATGACGGTCGACCAGCTGCGTCAGCTGGTGCGCCGACAGACGGGAAGTCCCAAAGGTATTGATGGCAACCGAAACCGGTCGGGAAAGGCCGATGGCCCAGGCCAGCTGAACTTCGCATCGCGTCGCGAGCCCCGCGGCAACGATATTTTTCGCCACGTAGCGCGCGGCATAGGCCGCCGAACGATCGACCTTCGAAGGATCTTTACCGGAAAACGCCCCACCGCCGTGGCGCGCGGCGCCGCCATAGGTATCGACAATGATTTTGCGCCCGGTCAGGCCGCAATCCGCAGCGGGCCCACCGTTGATAAACGGCCCCGCAGGATTAATCAGCAGCCGGGTGGCGGAGGTCAGCCAGCGTGCCGGAATAACCGGTTTAATTATCTCTTCCATCACCGCTTCACGCAGCGTCGCCAGCGGAAAGTCGGCGCGATGTTGCGTGGAGACCACGATGGTGTCGGCATGATCGATCCGTCCGTCGCCATAACGCAGCGTTACCTGGCTCTTGGCATCGGGTAATAACCCATCCAGCTGGCGCGTTTTACGCAGCTGCGCCTGGCGCGCCATCAGCCGGTGGGCGTAGAGAATGGGAGCAGGCATGAGCTGCGGCGTTTCATCGCACGCATAGCCGAAGGTTATTCCCTGATCGCCGGCCCCCAACGAGGCCGGGTCGCGGGCGCGGATGCCGCGAGCGATATCGTCAGATTGCCTGCCCAGCATGCTGATGACCGCACAGGTTGCGGCATCAAAACCTTTCGACGAATGGTCGTAGCCGACAGATTTCACCGTCGCCCGCACAATCTGCTCAAGGTCGATACTGGCATCGGTCGATATTTCCCCGGCCACAATCACCGCCCCGGTTTTTACCAGGCACTCGCAGGCCACTTTGGCCCACGGATCTTTGAGTAAACAGGCATCGAGAATGGCGTCAGAAATCTGGTCCGCCATCTTATCCGGGTGCCCTTCGGCAACGGATTCAGAAGTAAAGAGGTATTCATCCACGGCAGGGCCACTGTATAAAGAATCGTGTCCCATCTTAGCGGCGCGCGATGCGGCGACGAGTAAACAATCTTGCCGGGATAGCGGACTTTCTTGCGCTTACGCCGGAGTAAGCGCAAGAAAGACCGGGTGACGATCAGCCCGCCTCGGGCGAGGCGAGGCGGCGATAATCGGATGGCGCAATGCCGGTCTCTTTCTTGAAGATCCGACAAAAATAGTTCGCATCCTGCCAGGAGAGTTCCAGCGCAATGGTATTCACTTTTAGATCGCTGTATTGCAAAAGAGACCTGGCGATATTGATTTTTCGGCTGGTAATGTAACTGGAGAATCCGCTGCCGGTACTCTTTTTAAACGCCCGACTCAGATAGCACGGACTGACGAAAGCCTCCGCGGCGATATCATCCAGCGTCATGTTGTTAAGCAGGTTTTTTTCAATATGGAAACGGGCTCTGGCGACAAAATCCATGCTGCCGCTGGCGCTTTTAAACAGCTGCTCAAAGATAGCGTGGCTGAGATTGAACAACCCCACCATCACCGGCCAGTAGCGGCCGACGCCCAGACCGTGCTGATGAATGCTGTGGATCAGATCGGTAATTTTTTGCCGACACGGGATATACTTATCGCTGAGCCCGGCAAGATGCTGCAGGAGCAATTCCAGCACGTCGGTCAACCTCTTCGCCCCATCGTTATCAGACATGGGTTGCGCGCAGGCCGCATCAAGAATACCGAACAACCAGGTGTGCCAGCCGGGATAATCACAGCCGCCCATCAGATCGCTTATCGTCTGCCGCTGCTCTCGCGTCGCGACGGCCCCCTGTTCATCCACCAGCAAGGTTTTGCGGATCGTATCGCTGAGAATACTCTGCTTAACCGGTTTTAGCAGATAGTCATCCACTTTCAGGCTCAGCATATGACGCACAATGTCAAAGTCATCGTTTGCCGTGGTGACGATCACTTTGGTTTGTGTGTTTTTCGACTTGAGATACTCAATAACCTGATTGCCATTGGGGAGCGGAATGTTGATATCCACCAGCATCATATCGATTTGATTAAGTTCATCGATAAGCTGAATCGCCTTTTTCCCGGTCGACGCCTCATGAATGACAGAGTTCTCCACGCAGCGAGAGACAATCCGCTTGAGCGATTCCGACTCAATATACTCATCTTCGACAATAACAATGTTATACATTCTCACACTCCAGACTCAGCGGGCGCCATCGGGAACCGCAGTTTTACCGTGGTGCCGAGCATCGGCTTATGGGGACTGGCGATCTGCAAACCATAGTTTTCACCAAATAACAGCTGCAGGCGATTGTTGATATTATTAATGCCGATCCCGCCTTTCTGTCGATTCTGGTTGCCAGAGAGAATATGTTCAATATCCTCGGGTGAAATGCCATCTCCGTTATCGGCTATCTCGATAATCACATCTTTACCATCATCGGTAGCCCGCAGAATTATGTGACTTTTGGTTTCACGCGGCTCGACAACATAATTAAAAAAGTTCTCCACCAGCGGCTGAAGAATTAAAAAAGGACAAACCGTTTCATTATATTTTTCGGGAATATCGCAAACATAGTCAAAACGCTCATTCATTCTGACTTTTTGAATGGCCATATAGCAATTGACATAATTCATTTCGCGGCCAAGGGTAATCAGACCATTGTTATTTTTGCGTAACAAATAACGCATCATATCGGAAAAGTCATGCACCATCGTTTCCGTACGGCTGGCATCTTCAAGAAACGCCAGCCGACCGATCGTATTCAGCACGTTAAACAAAAAGTGGGGGTTAATCTGGTAAGAAAGCGCCTTAAACTCGGCCTCATGTAATGAACGTTCGATCTCCACGCGTTTACGCAGTTCGCCGGTGAGCTCCTGCTCTTTTTGCCGCAGCTCACGCTGGATGTTGTTGGCATGGGCCTGCTCGACCAGATATGAGGCAACGTGCAGCAGCGTGTAGGCCGTCGATTCAAAGCGGTCGTAGGGCATGCGCGGCGTATTTTCATGCAGGTTAATCAGCCAGGGATTTTCTTGCCACAGATGATTATTGTCGAGGATATAGGGAATCGTTTGCTCTTTCTCCGCTTCGACTTTGACCTGTCCCGAAATAAACGCGCCGAGGTAATGACCATTAATCATAATGGGTACCGCAAATTCGACAAAACCACAGTAACAGCGATAAACCACCGGCTCGCCGGCGAGCATTGCCGCCCGTCCTCCGGCGCTATCGCTGTCATAGCAGTGGCGGGCAAGGGTGGCATTCATTCTTGATCGGGCGCAAAAATCAGAAAAACCGCTCGCCTGGGTGACCGGAATACCGTCCTGATCGACCACCACCAGCGCAATCATCATCGATTGACTAAAATTGTCCTGCAGCGTTTGCAACCGGTCAACATCAAGAAATTCGTGTAATTTGTATTTATTTTTCATGATATCCACCACGTCAGGTCAAATGCTGCTAAACCATACCCTATTTAGGGTTTTAAAATAATGAAACCGCTCACAAACAAAAAATGAGTTGTATGAGAAATGTTAATGTGGTGATTATATTGCTTCTGTTTTTATTATATTAATTAACATTCCTCGGCGAGCGATAATATAACCCGGGCACAACCAAGGGCAAATAAACAGAGGTGCTCGCTAACCGGCTCCTGTTCAGACGATTAAATTAAACAGCGCTACGAAATTGTTCTTTGGCCAATATCCGTTATCGATGGCTGTAAAAGCCCACGCCGTGGCGTGGACTTTTACAGGATGACCGCTCGGGAAGATCCGTCAGGGAAGTCTATCCTTTGGCAAAATTGGCCTGAATACGCTGCTGCAGATAGGCCTCCGCGGTAATCGGCGGGTATTTCGCCTGCGGCCCGAGGATCTCGACATCCTTATTGGCCTGACAGAAAAACGCCAGGCTATAGCGCGGTCCCTGATACTCATGGGCAAGCGGGCTTCTCACCCGGTGGAAGTTAGAGGGTAGCTGGTCGTCGCTCCAGCGCATCAGCATATCGCCGATATTGCAGGTGATCACCTCCTCGCGCGGCTCAATGCTGGTCCACTGCTGGCTCTCGCGGTCCTTACCCGGACACACCTGCAGCCCGCCCTGCCCCGGGCGCTGGAATAACAGCGTCAGACAGTCAAAATCCGTATGGGCGCCGGCGCGCCACATCCCCTGCTGCGCCTGGTCGCTGGCGTAGTAGTGCAGCATGCGCAATGTGCTCTGGTAGGTTTCACGATCCGGATCGTGAGCGGTGGTAAAAAACGACTCCGCAAACCCCAGCTTTAAGGCAAAGCAGGACAGCAGCTTCATCCCCAGTTGCCAGCACCGCGATTCAAACTCCAGCATCGTCTTTTTGAACGCCGGCAGCTGCTGGTCGCTGGGCCATAGCCCCGCCATCAGCGGACGGGTGATCTGGTACGACTCTTTTTGATCCGGCGTCTTCGTCGACGGGCGGACCTGCGCCTTGCTTTCCCACCCGGCATTGCGGGCCAACGGATACTGCCCCTTCACCTCATCGGGCAGGGCGAAAAACGCCTCGGTCATGCTGAACGCCTGGCGGATATCCGCCAGCGGAATACCGTGGTGGCTAACCTGGAAGAAGCCAATCTCCACTGCCGCCTCCCATAGCTGATCGGCAATCTCACTTTTCCTTTCCTCAAAATTTGCGAGATCGATGCAGCGGACTTCGCGGGTAAACGTCTCTTCCCCCGGCGCGCCCATCAGCGCTTCTTTCTCCAGTTCCTGTAATGCATAGCCCTGATTCTGAATGGATTGCGTCATTATGATTGTCCTGTATTGGGTTTAAACAGCCGCACGCTGTTGTAGGGTTCGTACCGCCGCCAGCGCGTCGCGGCGCATGGCCTCAAGATCCAGACCGGGAATCACATCTTCCTCAACGATCGGCCGCCCATTGAGCAGCAACGCTTTCAGCGAGGCCCGACCGCCGCAGGCCACCGGGCCAATCGCGATATCGTGCAGCCCGAAGTAGCGCGGATCGTCGAGGCGATAAATCGCTAAATCCGCCTGCATCCCGACGCTGATAGCGCCGCACTGCGACAAGCCGAGGATGCGCGCGCCGCCTGCGCTTCCCCAGCGCACCACATCCTCGACCGTGGCGGCGTCGGCGCCGCCCTCAAAGGTGCCGCCGGCGTAGCGCGGCTGCGCCTGCATGCCTTTACGCGCCCGCTGCAGCAACCACGCGGCGTGAGCCTCGCTTTGCATATCCGCCGCTTCATTGGAGGCGGCGCCGTCCACTCCCAGCGATACCGGCACCCCGGCCTTTTCCAGCGCCAGCAGATCGGCAATCCCGCTTCCCAGCCGCCCGTTGCTTTGCGGACAATGGGCGATGCCGGTGCCGGTTTGCCCAAGCAGCGCGATCTCTTCCGGCAGCAGCTTCACCAGATGCGCAAACCACACGTCATTCCCCAGCCAGTCATGCTCGGCGCAGAACTGAACCGGCGTCATGGCAAACTTCTCCCGCGCGGCATCCAGATAATCCACGGTTTCCGACAGATGGCTGTGCAGCCGAATGCCCAGGTGACGAGCCAGTTTGGCCATCTCCCGCAGCTGGGCGCCCGGCGCCGAATGCAGCACGGTGGTGGGCGCCATCACCACCCGCCGCAGGGAGCCGGCGCCAGGGTGGTGATAGCGTTTGACCAACCGTTCAATATCCGCCATATAGCCATCGAAGGTTTCGGGACGCAGCGCGACCGGCAGATCCTGCTCAACGGCCCGCCCCTGGGTAGCGCCTCCGCGACACAGAACAATGCGCATGCCCAGCGCCTCGCCCTCGCTAAACACAATCTCCGAGGTATCGAAGGGCATATCGGGCCAGTATAAATAGTTGTGATCCGCGACGGTGGCGCAGCCCGATCGCAGCAGCTCCACCAGCCCGATGCGCACCGCCAGACGAAAAGTGTGCTCATCGAACGCGGCGCGAAAACGGTATGGCGTGGCGCTCAGCCATGCCGTCAGGCTCTGATTCAGCCCCTGAGGTTCCCCCTTTAACAGCGACTGAAAAAGATGGTGATGCGTATTCACCCATGCCGGATAGACCACGCAGTCCCGGGCATCGATCTGCCGCTCCTCCGGCAACGCCGCCAACGAACCAATGGCGGCGATAACGCCATCGCGGATACGGATATCCGGCCCGACCAGCCGCGCAGCGTCCCCCGGGAGACCGCTGAGGATGGCATGCGCGTTTTTAATCAATAATGACATGGCGTCGCTCCTCAGGGTTTAACCTGCATAGCCTGCACAAACTCAGTGGTATAGGCCTGCTTCCAGTCGGTCGCGGCATCCAGCAGGTTGGCGCTAACCATAAAATCACGGGTCTTCCGCCAGCGCGTTTCCGTCATCGTTCCCCAGCCCTCGGTAGCGGCGTCGCCGCCATCAATCAGGTGATGCTGGCGGATTTGCGTGACGGCCCAGGCCAGCAGATCGTCGGTCATTTTGGGGTTATCTTGTTTAATCAACGCATTTCCCGGGGCCGGATTGTTCAGGTAGCTCACCCAGCCTTCCATCGACGCGCGGACAAACTTCGCCATCGCCGCTTTGCGATCGGCGATGGTTTCCGGGCGGGCAATCATGATGCCGCCATAGGGGGGATAGCCGTGTTCGGAAAACAGGAAGAAGTTCGCTTTCACCCCCGCCTTTTGCACCTGGAAAACCTCGGAGCTGACGTAGGCCTGCTGGGCGACGTTGTTATCCGCGACAAAGGGTTGAATATTGAAGGTGTAGGGTCGGGCCTGGGCATCATTCAGTTGATAGTGCCCCTTCAGCCACGGCCACCACGTCGCCTGGCCGGAGCTGGAGACCAGAATGGTTTTCCCTTTCAGCCCCTCCAGCGAGCTAACATCGGCGTGGGTCAGCAGCCCCTGGGGATCATACTGAAAGGGGGCGGCAATGGCTTTGGCCTGGAATCCCCGCTGAATGCCTTCCAGCAGCTGCAGATCGTAGCCGATAATGACGTCAGCCCGTTTTGATAGCAGCAGCTGCATGCCGTTAACCTGGGGGCCGCCGGAGCGAATGTCGACGTCCAGACCATATTTTTTGTAGATCCCCGTTGCCTGCGCCTGATAATAGCCGCCCTGCTCCGCCTGGGCGTACCAGGAGGTCAGCAGAACAATTTTATCCTCGGCCTGAACGGCCAGAGACAGACCGCTCAGGGCAACCAGGCCCAGCACACGGTAGCCCCAGGGAATGCGTGAACGTATTTTCATTGCCCCTCTCCTCATAACGCCGGGAAAGAGGACGAGCGGACAACGGCTCAGCCTCCCACCCCGGTCAACATTGAACCGCGAAATGGTTACTGAGCAATGTCCCGTACGGATAAACCGCACTGACCGCTTATACTCATGTTCAGTTATACAAAAACTGTGCCAGGGGCGATCGGCATACCTCATCCCCGGCGCCCCGCCAGAATCGCGCGTCGTCGGCGACGCCCCCTCATGCAACCTTTGATTCACCAATACACAAAACGCACCATAATGGTGCGCTCGTGGAATGTTTTAGTGCCTGCGGGTCAAATCTGGCTAAAGAGGATTTCCAGCTGCTTGAGCATCATGGAGGCGGCAAGCGACAGCTGCCGGGCGGGGGAGACGCACAGCGCCAGGGTGAAGGGTTTAAGCTGCGGATCGGTCAACGGAATAAACGCCAGCTGACCGGACTGAATCTCATCCAGAATATCCAGGCGACACAAAATACCGATGCCCATCTGCTCTTTGATCAGGGTTCTTATCATGTGAATGTTATTAGAAACAGCCACTTCCCTAACCTCATTGCCGCTGATATTCACCAGCGCCTCCACCGGCTCGCCGATCATCAGCGGCGCGGAAGGAATGATAAACGGGTACTCGATGCACTGATTAAACCGCACGGCGCTACGGCTTTCCAGCGGGTGGCCCTTAGGCACCACGATCCCGAGATTCATTTCGGCAAAGGCCCGGACCTGCAGTTCACGGGAACTTTGGGGGTTGAGCATGATACCAAAATCCGCCTCGCCCGAGATCAGCGCCTGCTGGATGTTGATATTGTTCATGGTGGTTAATGTAAAAGAAATGTTGGGATAATGGTTATGCACCTCCTTCAGCATCGCCGAAAAGAAATGCCGGTTAATGGCATCGATAGTGGCGATGCGCACATGCCCGCGCCGCAGCCCGCGCAGGTCATCCAGCTGCTCGCACACCCGGGTAAAGTCCTTTTTCCAGTTATTTGCCGCATGCAGCAGCAGCTCCCCGGCGGCCGTCAGGCGCAGCCCCGTCGGATGGCGCTCGAATAGCGGCATCGCCAGCTCATTTTCGACGCGCAAAATCTGACGATCGATGGAAGACGCCGAGACGTGCAGCGCCTCTGACGCTTTACGAAACGACCCCTGGCGGGCCACTTCGGTGAAATACAGCAGAAAACGGGAGAATGCAAACATGGTCTGGGTGCTCTCTTTTTTGCAACGGGTTGTGCGAATCAAAGCTCTGGACGCAACAGTTTTATCACAATACCGTAGCATTCATAGCGGAGAAACAATCGTTTCACCAATTAACTCGCATACCGGACAGCCTACGGCGCAGGGCGTTTTCTCCCTTCGCTGACTCAGGCCGCCCTGCTGACAGCTTAATATGGGAGGGCAAAGGTTAATGAAAGACGGCGATCTGATTCCTGTATCGGTCAAGGAAATAAGCCCAAACGGGCTGGGTAATCTGTCATTAAAATTCATTCCCGAAGACGGAAAAATATTCCCCGGCTATTCTGCGGGTGCCCATATCGATATTATGATTCCCGGCATCGGCCCACGGCAGTATTCCCTCTGCGGGATGCCTGACCAGCGGCAAAGTTATGAAATTTGCGTCAAGCTGGGCGCGGTTTCCTCCGGCGGCTCCCGCTATCTGCACCATGAGCTTAAACCCGGCGACCGACTCTCCATCTCCCGCCCGCGCAACCATTTTCCGCTGCCGGCGGCCAGGCGCTACCTGCTGCTGGCCGGCGGTATCGGCATGACCCCGCTGCTGGCAATGGCGGAAGAGATAGCACGGCAAGAGCTTGATTTTGAAATTCATTATTATGTCGCCACCGCGCGGCACGTGGCCTTTGCCGCGCGGCTGGAGCAGCTCTCTGCGGCGGGAAATGTCGTTATCCATTGCAGCGACGAGGGCGACTCTTTGCGCCGGGAGATCCCCGCCTGTTTAACCGCGGCGGAAATCGATACTGCGGTGATTGCCTGCGGCCCGGACGGCTTTATTCAGCGGCTACAGGATACGATGCCAATATATGGCTGGCAGGCCGCGCAATTCTTTTTTGAGCGCTTTACTCCGGTCGAGCGGAATAATGAAGCGGAGAATAACAGTTTTTATATTGAACTGGCATCAAGCGGCCAGCGCCTGCAGGTTGCGCCGGAACAAACCATCGCCGAGGTATTATTGCACGCCAGAGTCGAGGTTATGCTCTCCTGCGAACAGGGGATCTGCGGCTCCTGCATTACCGACGTTATCGACGGCATTCCTGAACACCGGGATTGCGTCCTGACGGCGGAAGAAAAAGCCAGCAATAGTCAGATTACCCTGTGCTGTTCGCGGGCGAAAACGCCGGTTCTGGTTCTCGACCTGTGAGGAGAGCGACGATGCACATTC
Organism: Klebsiella sp. CSG-1; assembly: GCF_056521145.1. Lineage (NCBI taxonomy): Bacteria > Pseudomonadati > Pseudomonadota > Gammaproteobacteria > Enterobacterales > Enterobacteriaceae > Klebsiella > Klebsiella sp. CSG-1. The sequence goes on from NZ_JBWNLD010000008.1 coordinate 102,755, forward strand.
CCTCCCCCCACATGCCGCTTGCTGGCGTCAGCAACGCCCGCCTTCCGGCATGGGCGCTGCCTGCGGATTGGCCGACGCAACATAACGGTACGCCGCTGAGCGCGGACCTGACCTTTGCCGACGGGCGAATCGCGACGATAGCGCCCTCCGGCCAACCGAATCACGGCTTATGGGATCTCGGCGGAGCGCTGGCGCTGCCCGGCCTTGTCGAACCCCACGCCCATCTGGATAAGACCTATACCCTTGAACGCTGCCGTCCGTCGGAACCCGGTCTGCTGGCCGCCATTCGCGCCATGCACGAGGATCGCCGGCACTGGACCGCGCAGGATCTCCAGCGCCGCGCGTCCGCCGCGCTGGCGCGGGCGGCGGCCAATGGCGTCACGCATTTGCGCACCCATATTGACTGGTTCACCGCCGACGCGCCTGACGCCTGGCGGGAGATCGCCCGCCTGGCGCATCCCGGCGTCAGCCTGGAACGGGTGGCGCTGGTGCCGCTGGGACTGTTTGCCGACCCGGCCGCCGCGGAGGCCATTGCGCAGGCGGTAGCCGACAGCGGCGAGGGCTGTTTACTCGGCGGGTTTGTCCACTCCTCCAACTGGGATCCCGCGGCCATGGAAAACCTGCTGCGCAGCGCGGCCCGCTGGCGGCTGGATCTGGATCTGCATATCGATGAGGAGCTCAACGACCATCCCCGGGGGCTGGCCTGGCTGGCGGAGTCCCTCTCCCGCCATGCTTTTCCTGGACACATTTGCTGCAGCCACGGCTGCGCCCTCGCCAGCGGCAGCGAGGAGCAGGCGGAGAAGATCCTGCGCCAGCTGGCGGCGCACTCCGTCACCCTTATCGCCCTGCCGATGACCAACCTGCTGCTACAGGATGCGGTGACTGGCCGCACGCCGCGCCAGCGGGGGATCACGCTGCTTCAGGAGGCCCGCTCTGCCGGCGTTGCCACCCTACTCGGCTGCGACAATGTGCAGGACGCTTTCTGCCCGGCGGGGAGCTATGACCCGCTGGATACCCTGGCCTGCGGCCTGTTCAGCGCCCAGCTCAGCGACGTTTTCGACCGGCAGTCGCGGCTGATTTGCGACCGGGCGGCGTTAACCGCTGCGCCGGAGGAGGCTACGCCTTTCGCCGTCGGCAACGCGGCCACGCTGGTGATTTTCCCGGGTAGCGACAGGTTTACCTGGCCTTTAAACAGCGCAGCTCGTCTGGTGGTTAACCGCGGCCGGTTAACCCACCAGCGGGTGTGGCAACAGGAGATGACGTATGAGTCTTGAAGCAGGCGCGGGCGCTCCGCTGGCGCGGTATGCCGCCTGGCGCAGAGCCGGCGATTTTATTTTTCTTTCCGGCATTATCCCGGTCAACCCGCTGAACGGCACCATCGTCAACGGCTTTCAGGATGTGCCGGAGGAGGTGCGGGAGCTGCTGGGGGAAACGGGCGAGTTTTCGACGGATGCGAAACAGGGGCCGATCCTGGCCCAGAGCTGGTACGTGCTGGAAAGCATCCGCCGGACCGTGGAATCCGCGGGTGGGCAGATGAGCGACGTCATCAAACTGGTGCAGTACTTTCGCAATCTTGACCATTTTCCCTATTACAGCCGGGTAAGGAAGCTGTTTTACCCCGGCCAACCGCCGGTTTCGACCGTGGTGCAGGTCAGCGAAATGCTGCCCGACGCCACGGTGCTTATTGAAGTTGAAGCAACGGTCTGGTTACCCCAATAATTCTCGACCCAGAGGCACAGCGATGATCAACGGTTATATTCCTGCAGAGCGCTTTCTCCCTTTTCTGAGCTGGACGGCGATTGCCGACCTGCCGGACAAAAGCAATACGGTTATCGTGCTCCCCACCGGCGCGATTGAGCAACACGGTCCGCATCTGCCCTGTTCCGTGGACAGCGTGATCTCTTCCGGCGTCGCGGGCCATGCCCTCGCCCGGCTGCCGGCGGATATCCCGGCCTACGCCATCCCGCCGATCACCTACGGTAAGTCCGACGAGCATCTGCATTTTCCCGGCACCCTGACCCTGAGCGGCGACACGCTGCTGCACACTCTCCTCGAGATAGCCGAATCCCTGTATCGGGCCGGCTTTCGCAAGCTGCTGATGATCAACGGTCACGGCGGACAGCCGCAGGTCCTGCAGATGGCCTCCCGGGAAATGCGCCTGCGTCACGGCGATATGATCCTCATCCCGCACGACGTGTTCAACGTCCCCAACAGCGAAAAACAGTTTCTCAGCCCTCAGGAACAGAAAATGGCGATGCACGCGGGCCATAGCGAAACGGCGTTGATGCTGGCCCTTGCGCCGGAGTGCGTTCATATGGCGCGCGCCGTCGCCAACTTTCCGCCGCCGTTCCCCTGCCCGACCCTGTCGAAAGGCCGTCCCGCGGCGGCCTGGGCCTCTTACGACTTTGGCCCCAGCGGCGTTATCGGCGACCCGACCCCCGCCACTCTGGAGCAGGGCCAGGGGCTGCTCGAATCCCTGGCCGTCAGCTGGGCGCAGGCGATTAGCGAAATCCACCGCATGGAGTGGGTCGTCCGTCACGAACCAAGCTGGGGAAAACACCACTGGAACGGCTTTGTGCAGTCCACCCCTTCCTCTTCCGTTGCTGAGTAAAAGGAACTCTGATGAAAAATATGCGTACTCCGGCTTACACGATGCTGACCCTTGCGACCATCGCCACCTCCGCATCCTGCCTCGCGGCGGAAAAATTTACCTTCCTCACCAACTGGTATGCCCAGGCGGAACACGGCGGCTTCTATCAGGCCCAGGCCAAAGGGCTGTATAAAAACGCCGGCCTCGACGTCGACATTAAAATGGGCGGCCCGCAGATCAACGTCATGCAGCTGATGGCGGCGGGTCAAGCGGATTGTACCCTCGGCGACAACGGCCAGGCGCTGGAAACCTGGCAGGCGGGCGTGCACGCCGTCACCGTCGCCACCGTTTTTCAGCACTCGCCAACGGTATTTATCACCCATGATAAGGTCGATAACCCGGCACAATTAAAAGATAAAACCTTCCTGCTCGCCACCGAAGCCTATACCTCTTTCTGGCCGTGGGCGAAGAGCGAGCTGGGGCTGGGCAGCACCAAAGTGCGCCCCTATACCTTCAACGTCCAGCCGTTCCTGGCGGACAAAAATCTGGTACAGCAGGGCTACGTGACCTCCGAGCCGTTCTCCGTCGCCAAAGGGGGGCAGCCGTTCTACGTCTATCCGCTCAGCGACTGGGGCTACCCTCCCTACGGCAACTCGATTATCTGTATGACCGACACCATCAAGAAACGTCCGGCGGCCGTGGCGGCGTTCGTCAAAGCCTCGATGGAGGGCTGGAAAAGCTATCTTCAGGATCCCGGCGCCGGGAATGCGCTGATTAGCAAAGCGAATCCGCAAATGGGGGCCGAGCAGATCGCCTTCGGTATTGCCCAGATGAAGAAATATCAGCTGGTCACCGGCGGCGACGCCATCACCGACGGCATCGGTATCATCACCCGGCCGCGGCTGAAGAAAACCTGGGACATGCTGGTGAAAAACAAGCTGATCGATGCCAGCAAAGTGCCTTTTGAGCAGACCTATACCCTGGATATGGTCAAAGATGCCGGAGTCATGCCATGAATACCGCTCCTAAACTTACCGTCATGAGCGACAGCCGCTTCGCTCAGGCGCCCGCGACGCCGGCCATCGAAGTGCTCTCGGCAGAGAAGATTTACAGCAACGGCACCCGGGCGCTGCTGCCCGTCAATCTGACCATCAATCAGGGGGAGTTTGTTACTCTGCTCGGCCCCTCCGGCTGCGGTAAGAGCACCCTGTTGAAAATGGTCGCCGGCCTGGTGGAGCCCAGCGACGGCAAGCTGATGCTGTGGCGTCGCGATAGCCGGGAAAAAGCCCAGGTCCCCCTCTCTTTCGTTTTCCAGGAAGCTACGTTGATGCCCTGGAGCAGCGTCCACAGCAACGTCCGGCTGCCTCTGGATCTGGCCGGCGTTCCGCGGGCGGAAGCCAACACCCGGGTGAGCGAAGCCCTGGAACTGGTGGGGCTGGGCAAGTTCGCCAACGTCCTGCCGCGCGAGCTATCCGGCGGCATGCAGATGCGCGTCTCCATCGCCCGTGGCCTGGTGACGCGGCCCAAACTGCTGCTGATGGATGAGCCCTTCGGCGCGTTGGATGAAATTACGCGTAATAAGCTCGATAGCGATCTCCTGCGTCTCTGGCAGGAGCAGAACCTGACGGTGGTGTTCGTCACCCATTCGATCCATGAAGCGGTGTTCCTCTCTCAGCGGGTGATTATGATGGCGGCCCGCCCGGGCCGGGTGGTCGAAGATATCGCCATCAGAGAGCCGTTCCCACGCAGTGAAGAGTTCCGCGTCAGCCCGGCATTTTCCCACTATGCCCGGCAGCTGCAGGACAGTCTCTTACAGGCAAGCCAATCCGGTATGGAGTCCTAATATGAAAACCGCTAAATCGACACCGTGGATTAATCATCCCCGTTTTCTCAAAATTCTCTATCCAACCCTCGTCGCGGTGCTGGTGATTTTGCTGTGGCAGGGGGCGGTCAGCTATTTCCGCATCCCGCAATTTCTGGTGCCTTCCCCCCTCGTGATGGTGGAAAGCCTGTGGACGCATCTGACGCCGCTGCTGCTGTCATTGCTGTTCACGCTGAAGATCACCCTGATCTCATTTCTCCTGTCGATCGTCATCGGCACCGCCATTGCGTTTATCCTGGTGCAGAACCGTTTTGTGGAAACCGCGCTGTTTCCCTACATCGTCTTCCTGCAGGTGACGCCAATTGTCGCCATCGCGCCGCTGATCATTATCTGGGTAAAAGACGCCACCCTCTCACTGGTGGTGTGCTCAACCCTGATGGCGGTCTTCCCGATTATCTCTAATACCACCCAGGGATTGCGTAGCGTATCGCCCGGCCTGCTGAGCTATTTCAGGCTCAACCACGCCAGCCGTTTGCAAACCCTGGTACGACTGCGCATTCCCTCCGCGCTGCCCTATTTCTTCGGCGCCCTGCGTATTTCCAGCGGTCTGTCGCTGATCGGCGCCGTGGTGGCGGAGTTTGTCGCCGGTACCGGCGGCACCAATACCGGCCTCGCCTATCAGATCCTGCAGGCGGGTTACCAGCTGGACATCCCGCTGATGTTTGCCGCTCTGCTGTTAATTTCCCTCGCCGGTATCGCGCTGTTTGGGGTGATGTCCTGGGTGTCGCAGCGGGCGCTCAGCGCATGGCATGAAAGCGAAGCGGTGCAATCTCACTAACGTATTGATGATTAACAGGTAGAAAAATGATGACTCGTGAGCAACGTCAACAGGCGGTCGCGCTGATCCAGCAGGCATTGCCGGAGCTGGAGTGGACCTTACAGCCGGCGAAGATCAAACGTCTTTCCCGCGATTTTCACTGGTTCAGCCCGGTGCTCAACCAGCAGCTGGAGGGAAAACAGGCGGACGCGGTGGTCCGTCCGCGGGACGAAGAAGAGCTACGGCAGCTGGTTGCCGCCTGCGTGCAGCAGCAGCTGCCGCTTACCCTGCGCGGCAGCGCCACCGGCAATTATGGCCAGCTGGTGCCCCTCGAGGGCGGAGTGCTGGTCGATATGACCGCCCTGAAGCGGATCTGCGAACTCAAAAACGGCACGGTGCGCGCCCAGGCCGGCATTCGCCTGGCGGAGATTGAAGACGCCACCCGTCCGACGGGATGGGAGCTGCGTTGCATGCCGTCGACCTTCCGTCTGGCCAGCTTAGGCGGCCTCTACTGCGGCGGTTTTGGCGGCATCGGTTCCATTAACTATGGTCCCCTGGCGGCGCCCGGCAATGTGCTCAGCGTCAAAGTGATGACCGTGGAGGCCTCGCCCCGCGTGTTGACCATTCCGGCACCGCAGGCGCTGCTGCTGCATCACGCCTACGGCAGCAACGGCATCATCCTTGAAGTCGAACTGGCGCTGGCTCCCGTGCACCGCTGGATTGAACGCCTGGATGTGTTTGACGACTTCGCCGACGCCCTGAATTACGCCAACGAGTGCCTCCGCTCGCCCGGCTTCGTCAAACGCCAGCTGGCACTGCTTGCCGCGCCGATCCCCGACTATTTTAGCCACCTTAACGGCCACTATCGGGCCGGGCAGCACGCGGTCATCAGCGTTATCGCCGAGGAGAGCGAAGGTCTCTGTCACGGTCTGGTGCTGAAGCATCAGGGAGAAAATGCCATCCGCCAGAGCGGCGATGAGGCCCGGGAGAGCCATACCTCATTAATGGAATATTGCTGGAACCACACCACGCTGCATGCGCTGAAAATCGACAATACGCTGACCTATTTACAAACCGCGTTTAATTATCAGCGCTTCGCGGAGCAAATTTTGCAGATGGAGCAGCGGTTCGCCGGGGAGGTCATGTCGCATATTGAATTTCTCCGCGATAATGATGGCAATATTACCGCCAGCGGCCTGCAGCTGGTGCGCTATTCGACAGAAGAGCGACTCAATGAAATTATGCAGATATTCCGCGATAACGACATCAAGATTAATAATCCGCATGTTTTGCAGGTTGAAGACGGCAAGCAGGGAATTATTCGCCCGGATGTCGTGGCCGTTAAAAAATATATCGACCCGGATGGTTTACTTAATCCAGGCAAACTGCGCGGCTGGGCGCTGCGCGACCAGTTAGTTTTAGACAACAACCCGTTGTTGTTAACCGATAAATAAAATCCAGACCATTTACCAACCCTACAGAATAAAAGCACAAGGTGATCATCCGCCATATTCATGGCCGGTATTTTTCTTTCCGAAATTGCAGTGATATTTAACAGGGTGATGTCAATGAAACGCAAAAACATATATCGCGGAGCGACGCTGGGCGCCTTGCTCATTTCCCAGGGGATATTTATCGATGCCAGCCACGCCGCGATTCCATTAACCCACGACTGTGAATCCGGCATCGCCGGTTCACTCAGCGAATTCTTTACCTGCGGGAGCGTCAGCGGCAGCCTGCGCACATTATATTATTCAACCCATAATGCCTATTTTGTTTCGGGCCTGTCGCAGGATACGGTCAGCTACGGCGGCAGCGTCAAATATGCTACGGCGGAATATTATGGCGTCAGCCTCGGCGTCAGCGGCATTCTGCAGCGCGGAATTTCCCATAACGATGACCATCTGGTTAACGAACTTGGCCCCAATCAAACCGGCGTCGGCGAAGCCTGGCTCAGCTGGCATTATGACCAGTTCCGCATCACCGCCGGCGACCAGCGGATTAATATTCCTTTTATCGGCGACTATGACTGGCGCATTACGCCAATACTTTTCCGGGCGATTGATGCCAGCTATGGCGATAGCGACAATTTCCTGCACGCCACGAAAATCACCCGCTATAAACCCTGGGGCGACGATCGGTTTCTGGATACCACCGCGTATACCGACATCGAGCAGAGCACCAACGGGATGTGGGGCGTCGGCGGCGGACGATCCATATCGTTCGGCGATCGCAAAGTTAACGCCCAGATGTGGTACGAAAACTATGACGACTATACGCGGATTGTCTACGCCGACAGCTTCCTCTCGTGGAACGAATATGCCGCTGCGCCCAAAATCGGCCTCCAGTTCATTCGCGGCCTGAGCGAAGGCAAAGCGCTGGCCGGCGAGGTGAACAGCACCAGCTATGGCGCGCAGTTCAGCATGAAGCTGGCCCCGTCTCTGGCGTGGACGCTGAATTATAACCACATCGCCGCCAACGGTAACGCTTACGGCAACGGCGCCCTGGTGACGCCGTACGCGCACAATACCTCTTCCGGCCCCTACTTCGCGCAGCCCTTCTTTACCAGTACCCAGGACCTCGGCAGCGGCAACGCCTACTCCACCGACCTGAACTGGGCCGCCACGGAGCAGGTTTCCCTCGGCAGCCGCTACTCGTTTATGGATTTAACCCCCGCGGCGGGCGCCTCCAGCAGCCACCAGTCTGAATACCTGATCTACGGCACCTACCGTTTCGGGGGAGTGCTGAACGGGCTGAGCCTGACGGACTTTGCCGGCGTACAGACCAACTCCACCTCGGATAAAAATTTCTGGCAAAACCGTCTGGCCCTACAGTATGACTTTTAACTGCCTCACGGCCGACGCCCGCCCCGCGCGCCTGCGGGCTTAGCGCCCGGGCATCAATGCGCGATGGTAGCATTGATGCCCTGTCCCACCTCCAGAGCCGCAGCCTGCCATCGTCCTCCCGCAAACCACCACCACCTTCCCTGTTGACTTATTTTGTCAAAGGTTTACTTTTCAGGACATGAAGAAAATACTGATTATCGTCCCCGATGGCGGCATGCTCTTTGAATCCGCCGGTATTGCCGACATTCTGATGCAGGCCAACAGACTGCACGCGGAGGGGGCTGAGCGCCCGCGCTACCGCGTTGCCCTCGCCACCACCCAGCCCCACCAGGTGATCCACGGTCAGTCCGGGCTGAACCTGCTTGCCGACCATCGTCTTCACGAAGTGGATCCGCGCGAGCCGCTCGATACCATCATCATCACCGGCAGAGGGCAAAACGAGCAGGAAGGCATCGCCGTGGTCGACTGGCTGCGCCTCGCCGCGCCCCACGCCCGACGCATCGCCTCCGTATGCGGCGGCGCGATGCTGCTGGCGCAAAGCGGGCTGCTGAACGGCCGGCGGGCCACCACCCACTGGAAGCTGCTGGACACCCTGCAGTCGGCTTTCCCGGAGGTACGGGTAGAAGGCGGGCCGCTGTATATTCAGGACGGTCCGATCTGGACCTCCGGCGGCGTCAGCTCCGGTTTCGACCTGACGCTGGCGCTGGTGGAAGACGATTACGGCTTCACTCTCGCCCGCGATATCGCCCAGGATATGGTGATGTACCTCCGTCGCCCCGGCGGTCAGCTGCAGTTTAGCCGCTACAACCTCGACCAAATCAACAGTTCAGGCCCGATAAGCGAGCTGCTGAAGTGGATCCTCGCCAATATCACCGCCGATCTCTGTGTCGAAGCGCTGGCGGAAAAGGTCGCGATGAGTCCGCGCAATTTTACCCGCGTGTTTACCCGTGAAACCGGAGTCTCTCCGGCGCGCTACGTTGCCGAAGCGCGCCTGGCCGCCGCCAGACAGCTGCTGGAGCAAACGAGCGACACGCTGGAAAGAGTCGCCGAACAATCCGGTCTTGGCAGCGCCATTAACCTGCGCCGCATCTTTGAAAAACAGCTGCACCTGACGCCGGGAGAATACCGGCAGCGTTTTCACTGCCGAAAAATGGCGTAAAGTGATCGTTATTCGTCATTTACGCCGAAATGCCGACAACCTACAGTAAACCAGAGACAACAAATAAGGAGTGGATCATGGTTAAGGTCGGTATTAATGGTTTCGGCAGAATCGGGCGTAACGTGTTGCGCGCGGCGCTGGGCAATCCGGATATTCAGATTGTGGCAATCAACGATCTGACGGACAGCAAAACGCTGGCCCACCTGTTGAAATATGACTCGCTGCTGGGCACCCTGCCGGTAGCCGTGGAGGCAGCCGATGGAGCGCTTAGCGTCGATGGTCAACCCGTCATCGTCTACAGCGAACGCGACCCGGCGCGTATTCCGTGGCGAGATGCGGGGGTAGACATCGTCATCGAAGCCACCGGGTTCTTTACCGAACGTGAAAAAGCGGCGGTCCACATTCACAGCGGCGGCGCGAAGCGGGTGATCATCTCGGCGCCCGGCAAGAATGACGATTTAACCATTGTGATGGGGGTTAACCACGAGCTGTACGATCCGCAGCAGCATTCGGTCGTCAGCAACGGCAGCTGCACCACCAACGGCCTTGCCCCGGCAGCTCAGGTTCTGCATCAGCATTTCGGGATCAAGCATGGCCTGATGAATACCACCCACGCCTACACCAACAGCCAGGCGCTACATGACCAGCCGGAAAAAGATCTCCGTGGCGCCCGCGCGGCAGCGTTATCCATCGTCCCCTACTCCAGCGGCGCCGCCAAAGCGCTGGGCAAAGTGATCCCTGAACTGGATGGCCGCCTGACCGGCTACTCGCTGCGCGTGCCGGTGCCGGTGGTGTCGATTGTCGACCTTACCGTCACGCTGGAGCGCGAGGTGACGGCAGAACAGGTGAATGAGGCATTCCGCCAGGCCGCCGCTTCCGGCCCGCTGCAGGGCATTCTCGGCTACAGCGACGAGCCGCTGGTCTCCAGCGACTATCAGGGCGACCCGCGTTCTTCCATTATCGATGGCCTGTCGACGCTGGTGATTGGCGGGAATATGGTCAAGATCCTCGCGTGGTATGACAACGAGTGGGGCTTCTCCAACCGTCTGGTCGATTTGGCGCAGTTTATGGCCCGGCGCGAGCGCTAACCCTGCCGGGGATGAACGCCCGACGAGCGCGGGCGTTCACCGTCTACTGCCGGTTGAGGGTCGCCAGCAGCGCCTGCTGCAGGCTGGCACTATCTACCGGGAAGGGCAGATGTTCACGCGCCTCCGGTTTAATCTTCACCCCTGCCGCAATGCCTGCCAGCAGGGGGCGCGGATCGCCGCTTCCCCATTCGGCAGGCGTCAGCGGCACCTCCATCCGCCGCAGCCAGCCCAGCAGCGGCTCGCGGTCGACCGGGTCACGGTGTTGCAGTATCGCCTGTACGGCCAGCCCATAGCCCACCTTTTCGCCATGCAGCCAGTGATGAAACGCCTGTTGATGGGTCATGCTGTTGTGAATCGCGTGGGCCACGCCAATCCGCTGGCTCTCATCGCGGACGCTGTTGGCCAGCCCGGCGAAGGCAATCACCGCATCGATGGTCTGCACTAACGCCCGGGTCACCCGCTGACGGCGATTATCCTCCAGCGCCTGCATGGCAGACGACTCAAAAACCTCCAGCGCCATCGCTGAAAACTTGAGCTGCAGCGTCAGCCCGGGCGCGTCACCGTCTGGCGACTGATAGGGACTGAATTCAAACCATTTCGCCAGCGCATCAACGATCCCGGCTTTTAAAAAACGCACCGGCGCGGCGGCGATGACCTCACTATCCACGAGGATCCAGGCGGGAAACCGCCGCAGCGGCAGGCTGCCGCCACCGTGGGCACCTGAATCACCGGCAGTTGCCCGGCCAGCTCTCCCACCCCTTTTGCCGTATCCATCACGGCACCGCCGCCAAGGCCAACCACGCCCTGCGCCCCGCTCTCCTGCGCCTGGCGCGCCAGATTTTGCACGGTCTCGAGGGTACATTTCCCGGTTAAACGGGCGACGTCAAAAGCGATACCTTCACGCTGAAGGCTGTGGCCTAGCGCGTCTCCGGCCACGCCAAGGGCATGGCCGCCGGCGACAATCAAGACCCGGCGGGCAAGCGGCGCAACGTATTCCCCCACCTTGTTGAGCACCCCCGCCTGCTGCAAATAATTTTCCGGCACTTTCATCGCTATCATGCGCATTCTTCTCCCTCTTGTTCCGGCGCTAGTTCTGCATACCCCAGCGTTTCACCGTCAGCCTTTCCAGGGTCGCAAATACCAGCCCCTCAACCAACAGGCCAATAGCGGTGACCATCACCAGACCGGCAAATACCCGGTCGGTGTACATCTCATTGCGGTTCTGGAAAATGTACCACCCGAGCCCGCCGCTGCCGCTCGATGCGCCAAACACTAGCTCCGCCGCAATCAGCGTCCGCCAGGCAAAGGCCCAGCCGATTTTCAGCCCCGAGAGCAGCGCCGGCAGCGCGGCGGGGATCAGGATCCACAGCACGTATCGCCATCCGCTTAATCCATAGTTACGCCCGGTCATTTTCAGCGTCTCCGGCACGCTCATAAAGCCGGACCAGGTATTCAGCGCCATGGGCCAGACCACCGAATGGACGATAACAAACACCAGGCTCGCGTTGCCGAGGCCGAACCACAGCAGCGACAGCGGCAGCAGCGCGATGGCGGGAAGCGGGTTAAACATCGCTGTCAGGGTGCTCAGTAAATCCCGGCCAATGCGCGTCGAGATAGCCAGCGCGCTGATGAGCAGCGCCAGAAACGTGCCCAACAAATAGCCTTTCAGCAGCAAACCGATCGATAGCCACGCCCGGCGGGGCAGCTCGCCGCTCGCGATATCCTCCTGCAGAGCGGTAAAGGTTTGCCAGAAACCGGGAAACATCAGGTCATTATTTTGCCAGCGCGCCGCCCCTTCCCATACGGCGATCAGCACCAGCAGCAGCAGGGATTTACGCAGCCATGCCTGATTTCCCAGCCGCACGAGCAGCGGCAGCGGTTCGGCTAGCGTGAAATTCTCCAGCGGCGGCAGCTCGCGCTGGTATTCAGGCCGGACAGGAGGTAGGTTGCTCATATGGACTCCCTGAGTGATTATCCTTTACGCCGCCCTCGGGTAATGCCGCCGGCGGAAATAACAGGTCGTGGATCCGCGCGACATCGGCCTGGAACCCTTCCCCACCGGCATCCGCCAGCGTGTACTGATGACAGTTCAGCTCGGCCTTCACCCGCCCGGGATGCGGCGACAGCAGCAGCACCCGGCTGCCGACGATCAGCGCCTCTTCGATGGAATGGGTGACAAACAGCAGCGTAAACCGCACCTCTTCCCACAGGCTAAGCAGCTCCTCCTGCATTTTGCGCCGGGTCAGCGCATCGAGGGCGGCAAAGGGCTCGTCCATCAGCAGGACCTGGGGATGCAGCGCCAGCGCGCGCGCAATGGCGACCCGCTGCTTCATCCCGCCGGAGAGCGTATTAGGGTAGGCATGGCGAAACGCGCCGAGCCCCACCTTATGCAGGAAGTACTCCGCGCGCTCCATCGCCTCGGCTCGTCCCGCCCGGCGGCTGGCGATCAGCGGGAAGGCGATATTTTCCGCCACCGTTTTCCACGGCGGTAGCTGGTCAAACTCCTGAAAAACCATCATCCGGTCGGGGCCAGGGCGATTAACCGTTTCTCCCGCCAGGCGGATCGCCCCGGAGACCGGGGGCAGGAATCCGCCAATGGCTTTCAGCAAACTGGATTTTCCGCAGCCGGACGGCCCGAGCAGGACAAACCGGTCCCCCGGCCAGACGTCAAAGCTGACGTCATGGGTGGCCTGCACCAGCCGCTCGCGGGTGCGGTATTGCAAATTAACGCCCTCAACGCGCAGCAGAGGCGGGGGTAATGCGACGGATAGTTCAGACATATCAACTCCCCGGCAGGGTATGTGCTTCGCTGAAGAAATAATCTTTCCAGGATTCGGCTTTGTGTTTCAATATTCCCAGCTGATACAGCTTATCGGCATAAACAAACGTCCGCTGCGGGGTAATGGTGAAATTATTTTCCGGATCCGCGATCATTTTCTCGATAAACGCCGCCGGGAGCTTCGACTGCTCCACCCGAATATAGGATTGCGCGGCTCCGGCCGTATCGGCTTTAATGATCTCCTCCGCTTCCGCCAGGGCCGCGAAAAAGGCGCGATAGGTTTTTGGATTGTCATCATGAAATTTCTCCGTGGTATAGAGCAGATTAAAGGTTCCCGGTCCGCCTAATACCTCATAGGAACTTAATATTTTATGAATACCGGCATGTTCCAGCGCCTGATACTGAAAAGGCGGGCTGGAAAAATGGGCGCTAATTTCCGATTTTCCGCCAATCAGCGCCGCGCTGGCGTCCGGGTGCGGGAGACTGACCGTAATATTATCGAAGCGCTTATAGTCCGCGTTGCCAAACAGCCGGGCGGTCTCTATCTGCAGAGTCCGCGACTGAAAACCTACGCCGGCGGCAGGGACCGCGATACGGTCTTTACTGCTCAGATCCTTGACGCTCTGCACCGCCGGGTTGTTACTCAGCAGGTAGTTCGGCATCGATCCCAGAGCCGCGATCGCTTTCACATTCTGCTTGCCCCGGGTGCGGTCCCACAGCGTCAGCGCCGGCGGAACGCCGGCGGCCACCACGTCCAGCGCGCCGGAAAGCAGCCCTTCATTAAGTCCGGTGGCCCCGGAAAGCGTGCGCCACTCGACTTTAATATCCAGCCCTTCGTCTTTGCCATGCTTTTCGATTAGCTGATGATCTCGCACCACGTCGAGGATCAGATAGCCAATGCCATATTGCTGGGCAATACCGATGGTGCCCTCTGCCCTGGCAGCGGTCGCCGCCAGCAGAGTACTGAGCAAGAATAAAGCCGTTGCCGACCGTTTCCCTATATAAGACATGCCGTTGCCGTGCCGTAAATTCATTGCCGCTCCCGTCAATCATCAACCCACCGATCGCCGTCATATCCTGAGGCGTATTTAAAAAAGTCGATTTATCCTGAAGCCATTCCTCGGGAATAATAAATGATTTATTGCTATATATTATTCCCGTTATTCCGGACGTCCGCAGGTGATAACAGTTAAATGACATCATGGTCTATTTTGCCGGCAAGAATTAACACCCGGTTATCACTATGCGTTTTCCAGATATATAAAGTCAGTTTCTGTCGTTATGTTAAGAAATAAACGGCGCTATAGTTTGCCGCTCATATTATTGAGTGGAAAACCAGGGAGCGATTATGCCGGTTTTTAATCATGATGAGCTGCGTCGCTATTTACGCCAGCACCTGCAGGAGGCCGGAGTCGCAAAGGCGGTTGCCGGGGAAGTAGCGGATAATCTTGTCGAGTCGTCGCTGCAAGGCCATGACTCACATGGGGTCACGCTTATTCCCCGCTATATCGAGGCCATTCGCGCCGGAGAACTCGATCCGCAGGCAACCCCGCAACTGCTTCGCGATGCCGGGCCCGTGATCTCGTTTCACGGCGGCAACGGTTTTGGCCAGCTGACCGGTCGGCTGGCGATGGAACAGGCTATTTTGCGGGTGCGGCAGTTTGGCGTTTGCATTATGGGACTGGCGCAGACCCATCATCTTGGGCGCATCGGCGCCTGGGCGGAACAGGCGGCGGCGGAGGGGCTGGTATCCCTGCACTTCGCTAACGTCGGCGCCCGCTCGGTGGTGCTGCCGTTCAACGGCCAGCGCCCGCGCTTCGGCACCAACCCTTTCTGCGTCGGTATTCCTGTCGCCGGCAAGCCGCCGGTAGTCCTTGATTTCGCGACCAGTACCATTGCCGGCAATAAAGCGCGGATCGCCTGGAATGCGGGCCGGGAGCTACCGCCCGGCTGCGCCGTGGATAACGTGGGCAACCCGACCCGCGATCCGCGCTGGCTGATGCAGGAGCCGCTCGGCGCGCTGCTGGCGTTCGGCGCCCACAAAGGTTCCGGTCTGGCGCTGATCTGCAGCCTGCTCGGCGCGGCGTTGACCGGCGGCGAAACCGAGAGCGCCCCGCCCCCCGCCGGGCCCGGCATCATCAACAATATGCTGTCGATCGTCTTCGACCCGTCCCTGCTCGGCGCGGGGGAGCACTACACCGCGGCGGTGGCCGACATGCTGGCATGGACCCGCACATCGCGAGACGACGACGGGCTGCTGCTGCCCGGTGAGGCAGAGCAGCGGCAGCGGCAATTTCGCCTGCAGCACGGTATCGAAATTGATGAGGTCAGCTGGCAGCAGTTCAAAGCGCTGGAAGGCGCCCTGTCTACGCCGCATCCTTGAGATAACCACATCGGTAATCCGTCGGGCCCGGTAGTCAGGCGCCGTAGCGAACGCCAGCGACGGCGGCGTTCATGAGGTGATACCGCAGGAACGGCCTGGCGATATTCCTCCCGCGGATCCTCGCCGCAATCGCCAGCGGGCGGAAAATTCGCTATTATCCGCCCCACCCTTTTCAGGCTCCTGTTCATGTCCACCATCGTCGATACTTTTATTGCCCCTCCCTGCTACGAATCCATCGCGATCCTTTATCAGGACGAGCATCTGCTGCTGATCAATAAGCCCGCCGGGCTGCTCAGTCTGTCGGGGAAGAATCCGCAGAATCTCGACTCGGTGCACCATCGGCTGGTGCAACAATTTCCCGGCTGTACCCTCGTTCACCGTCTGGATTTTGGTACTTCCGGGCTGATGGTGGTAGCCAAAAATAAAACGATCAATGCGGCGCTGAGCCATCAGTTCAGCCAACGTTCGGTGACAAAGGTATACAGCGCCCTGCTGTGCGGGCATCTCCATGAGGATGAAGGCGCCATCGACGCCCCCATTGCCAAAGATCCGGCGCGCTTTCCGCGCATGGCCATTTGCGCCATTAACGGCAAGCCAGCCCGTTCCCGCTACCGGGTGACAGAACGCCTCACCCGTGAAGGCGCAGAGGGTAGCCTGCTGCCGCTGAGCCGGGTACAGCTGTTCCCGGAAACCGGGCGCACCCACCAGCTGCGGATCCATTGTCAACTGCTGGGGCACCCGATTCTGGGCTGCGATCTCTACGGTGGCCTGACGTGGCCGGGCAGCGCACGCGCGCCGCGGCTCATGTTGCATGCCAGCGAACTGCATTTTGTTCACCCTGTCAGCGGCGAGCCCGTCACCGCGCGCAATGCCAGTCCGTTCTGAATCTCCCGACGGCGGATGGTCGCCGCAGCGTTTTAAAACTGGCTTCATTATTATGTAGCAAGCTAATAAAAATGAATCATATTGATGGCAACAGGCATTAACCGGTTCCCCCCTCCGATACGGGCGTGGAGTTATGGGCTAATTACATGAATATTCAAGTAAATAGTTATATTCGCTCTCTCCACAACGGCACATAAGCTCTTTGTTTGTTCGTTTTTGTCACACCCTGACTTCCCTACACCGCCGCCCAACCGCTCTTTTTTTGCCTCATCGTAAACGCGAATCTCCGGATATCCACCGACTGAACACGCCAGCCCTGACGCATTATCCCCAGGCGATCTGGCTCTCATTATGATTCCAATATGTCGGTTAAGTAACAATTCTGTATCATTTATTGAACATTAAATTGACGTTCTCCCTGTCTGTTTTCTATACGTTTAGCCGACCTGTTGACCAATACTAATAATCACAATGTGGAGCTTTTGATGAACAATAGTCCTTCAATGGAACAGACCCGCTCCGAGGTACTGGTCCCGCCCTCCTCTGCGGCGAGACCTCTGGATGCACGTCAGCAATCCGTCATCAATAAACTATTTCGTCGCTTAATTGTTTTTCTCTTTATTCTGTTCGTATTCTCCTACCTCGACCGTATCAACATTGGCTTTGCCGGCCTGACCATGGGCAAAGATCTGGGGCTCACCAGCACCATGTTCGGTCTGGCCACCACCCTGTTTTACGTGATGTACGTGATCTGCGGCATTCCCAGCAACATCATGCTCAGTATCGTCGGCGCCCGCCGCTGGATCGCCATTTTGATGGTGGTCTGGGGGATAGCCTCCACCGCCACCATGTTCGCCACCGGCCCGAACAGTCTTTACGTGCTGAGAATGCTGGTGGGAATTGCCGAAGCCGGCTTCCTCCCGGGACTGTTGCTGTACTTAACTTTCTGGTTCCCGGCGCAATACCGCGCCCGCGCCAACGCCCTGTTTATGATTGCGATGCCCGTCACCATGGCGCTTGGCTCGCTGGCTTCCGGGTATATTCTTAATCTCGACGGCGTGCTGAATCTGAAAGGCTGGCAGTGGCTCTTTTTGCTGGAAGGGTTTCCGTCGGTGCTGCTCGGACTGGTGGTGTGGTTCTGGCTTGATGACAGCCCGGATAAAGCCAAATGGCTGACTGCCGATGATAAAGCCTGTTTAAAAGAGATGCTGGATGCCGACCGCGCGGTGCTACAGCAATCGCGGCTCAGCGAAGCCAGCCTGCCGCTGTCTCAGCGCAGCATGCTGCGGGAGCTGTTTACCCCGGTTATCATGCTCTACACGCTGGCCTATTTCTGCCTGACCAATACCCTGAGCGCCCTCAGCGTCTGGACGCCGCTGATTCTGCGCAGCTTCAACGAGCAGAGCAGTAATATCACTATCGGGATCCTGAGCGCGATTCCGCAAATCTGTACCATCGTCGGGATGATCTGGTGGAGCAAACGCTCCGACCGCCTGAAGGAGCGCAAGCTGCATACGCTGCTGCCCTATCTGTTCGCGGCGGCGGGCTGGATGCTCACCGCGTCCAGCAGCAACCCGCTGCTGCAGTTCACCGGGATCGTGATGGCTTCCGCCGGCGCCTTTGCCGCGATGGTCATTTTCTGGACGACTCCTGACCAGTCAATTTCTCTGCGCGCGCGGGCGCTGGGGATTGCGGTGATCAACGCGACCGGCATGACCGGCGCGGCGCTGGGGCCGCTGTTGATGGGCTGGCTGAAAGACGTCACGGGGAATTTCAACGCCGGTATCTTTATGGTCGCCGGGTTCCTGGTGCTGGGCGCGGTGGTGATTGCTTTGATTCCGATGAAAACGGCGGTGAAACAAAGCACCCTGTAAGCGCTGACCGTCTGATTTTCCTGCCGATAAGGCATCAGGGGGCGGCAATCTGCCGCCCCTGATATTGTGCCCGCCGGGCCTTGCGCTCCCCCGCTATTGCCACGCGACCTACACGCAGAGCACTTTTATCGCCAGCCCGCCGCGGGAGGTTTCGCGGTATTTATCATTCATATCCTTGCCGGTTTCGTACATCGTTTCGATAACCTTATCCAGCGAAACATGTGGCTCTGAGGTGCGACGCAGCGCCATACGCGCCGCATTGACGGCCTTAACCGCGTTAATCGCATTGCGCTCAATACAGGGAATTTGCACCTGCCCGGCAACCGGGTCGCAGGTGAGGCCGAGGTTGTGCTCCATGGCGATTTCCGCCGCAATGCAGACCTGTGCCGGGCTGCCGCCAAGCAGTTCGGTCAACCCTGCCGCCGCCATCGAGCAAGCGACGCCAATCTCCCCCTGACAACCGACTTCAGCCCCGGAAATCGACGCATTCATTTTATACAGCGCGCCAATCGCGCCCGCCGCCAGCAGATAGCGCGCCAGCGAACCGGCGTTGACCGGACGGCGGAATTTATCGTAATAGGCCAGCACGGCGGGAATTATTCCGCAGGCACCATTGGTCGGCGCCGTCACCACTCGCCCGCCGGCGGCATTCTCTTCACTGACCGCCAGGGCGAACATATTGATCCAGTCAATGACGTTCATCGGGTCGCTGGAGAGGCTATCGCTGGAAACTAGCCGCCGCCTTAACGCCGCCGCGCGACGCGGAACATTCAGCGGGCCGGGCAACCCCCCTTCGGTGTTCATTCCGCGCTCGATACCGTCGCGCATCACCGCGTAGATGCGCATAAAACCAGCGTCAATCTCCGCCTGACTGCGCAGCGCCAGCTCGTTTTGCCTCATCAGTCCGGAGACCGACAGGCCGTTGCGTTCGCAAAGCCGCAGCAGTTCGCTGGCGGAACGAAAATCATAGGGCACCGCAACCTCGGCATCCGGCGTCCCCCCGTAGGCTCCCTCTTCGACGATAAAACCGCCGCCGATCGAATAGTAGGTCTGACTCGCCCACGCCTGTGCGCCACTCCAGGCGGTTATACGCATCCCGTTTTCGTGATACGGGAGGGTTTGCGGGTGAAACACGATGTCGTCCGCCATCTGAAAGTCTACGCTCTGCACGCCGTTGGCGATCGGCAGGCGCCCGCTGTGCATCACCTGCTGAATAAATGCCGGCATGCCGTCAATATCGACATTTTGCGGGCTGTTTCCCGCCAGTCCCATAACAATCGCGACATCGGTGGCATGACCTTTACCGGTCAGCGACAGAGAACCATACAGGTCGACCACGATGCGCGTGATAGGGGCGATGTCGCCCATGCTCACCAGCTGGTCGATAAAACGTTTTCCGGCATTCATCGGCCCTACGGTGTGCGAACTGGAAGGACCAATGCCGGGTTTAAAAATATCGAATGCGCTAATCATATCCCCATCCTCGGGTTGCCGTTGCGTGGAGAACAGAAGTCACAGGAATTGGACGGCAGGGCAAAAACAGGTTCGCCCCGCCGCCGTTGCCTCAGAGGTCGCGTACCGCGATGGCTTCAATTTCCAGCTTCACATCCTTTGGCAGGCGGGCAACCTGCACGCAGCTGCGCGTCGGGTAGGTCGCCTGATGCTCATCAAAGAAGTGCTGATAGACCTGATTGATGGTGGCAAAGTCATTGAGATCGGTAATGAATACGGTGGTCTTCACGATGCTGCCCACCTCCAGCCCCGCCGCCGTCACGATCGCCTTAACGTTTTCCAGACTTTGACGCGCCTGATCGGCCACGCTGTCGGCAATCTTTCCCGTCTGCGGGCAGACCGGAATCTGTCCCGATGTCATGACCTGATAGCCGAGGTCGACGCCCTGAACATAGGGGCCAATGGCCCCCGGCGCGTGTGGGGTTGCAATTATCTTTCTCATCGTTCCTCCGGCGCTACAGCGCCTGGGTAAAGGTGCGTGAAATGACGTCCTGCTGCTGTTCGCGGGTCAGCGCATTGAAGCGCACGGCGTAACCGGAGACGCGAATCGTCAGGTTCGGGTAGTTTTCCGGGTGTTCGATGGCATCGAGCAGCATATCCCGGTTCATGACGTTGACGTTCAGGTGCTGTCCGCCCTCAACGTGCGCTTCGTGGTGGAAGTAGCCGTCCAGCAGCCCCACCAGGTTGGTTTTGCGCGTGGTTTCCTCTTTGCCCAGCGCGGCGGGGACAATAGAGAAGGTGTAGGAGATACCGTCTTTGGCGTAGGTGAACGGCAGCTTAGCGACGGAGGTTAATGACGCCACCGCCCCTTTGCGATCGCGACCGTGCATCGGGTTCGCCCCCGGCGCGAACGGCGTACCGGCCCGGCGACCGTCCGGGGTATTGCCCGTTTTCTGCCCATAGACCACGTTGGAGGTGATGGTCAGAATCGACTGGGTTGGGACAGCGTTGCGGTAGGTCGGCAGCACTTTAATCTTCTTCATAAAGCGTTCGACCAGATCGCAGGCGATACTGTCAACCCGCTGATCGTTGTTGCCATACTGCGGATAGTCGCCTTCGATGACAAAATCAACCGCCAGCCCGGTATGGTCGCGGACCGGTTTTACCTTCGCGTACTTGATAGCCGACAACGAATCGGTCGCCACCGACAGCCCGGCGATGCCGCAGGCCATGGTGCGATACACGTCGCGGTCATGCAGCGCCATCAGCGAAGCTTCATAGCTGTACTTGTCGTGCATATAGTGGATGATGTTGAGCGCGCTGATGTACTGCACCGCCAGCCAGTCCATAAAGTGATCGAGGCTGTTCATCACCGTGTCATAGTCGAGCACCTCATCCATCAGCGGCGCCGTTTTCGGCCCGACCTGAATTTTCAGCTTCTCATCCACGCCGCCGTTAATCGCGTACAGCAGGGTTTTCGCCAGATTGGCGCGCGCGCCGAAGAACTGCATCTGCTTGCCGATAATCATCGGACTGACGCAGCAGGCAATGGCGTAGTCGTCGCTGTTAAAATCGACCCGCATTAAGTCATCGTTTTCATACTGTAATGAGGAGGTGACGATGGAGACCTGAGCCGCATATTTTTTGAAGGCGATCGGCAACGCTTCTGACCAGAGTACGGTGAGGTTTGGTTCCGGGGCCGGCCCCATGGTATGCAGCGTATGCAGATAGCGATAGGCGTTTTTGGTCACCAGCGTCCGCCCGTCCAGCCCCATGCCACCGATCACTTCGGTCGCCCAGATAGGGTCGCCGGAGAAGAGCGTGTCGAATTCCGGCGTGCGCAGGAAACGCACCATGCGGATCTTCATGATGAAGTGGTCGATCAGCTCCTGAGCCTGCTGCTCGGTTAAGCGCCCGCTGTTGAAGTCGCGCTCAATGTAGATATCGAGGAAAGTGGCGGTGCGGCCCAGCGACATGGCGCCGCCGTTTTGCGATTTGACCGCCGCCAGATAGGCAAAATAGACCCACTGTACCGCTTCCTGGGCATTGCACGCCGGGCGAGAGATATCGCAGCCGTACTTCGCCGCCATCTCCTGCATTTGCAGCAGCGCGCGGCGGTGTTCTGCCAGCTCTTCGCGCAGGCGAATCGTCGCTTCCAGATTCTGCCCGTACTCCAGGCTGGACTGCAGATCGGCAAACTGCAGCTCGCGTTCGCGCACCAGGTAACGAATACCGTACAGCGCCACGCGGCGATAATCGCCGATAATGCGCCCGCGGCCGTAGCCGTCCGGCAGCCCGGTCAGCACGCCGGATTTGCGACAGCGCAGCATATCCGGCGAATAGGCATCGAACACCCCCTGATTGTGCGTTTTGCGCACGTCGGTAAACAGATATTCAAAGTGCGGATCCATTTCACGACCGTAGGCATCGAAAGAACTTTTGATCATGTTGATGCCGCCGAACGGATGCAGCGCGCGCTTCAGCGGTTGCTCCGTTTGCAGCCCAACGATCTTTTCCAGTTCCTGTTCAATATAACCGGCAGCATGCGCGGTAATCGAGGTGGCTATATTGGTATCGAAATCGACCGGGGCGTGGGTCGCATTTTCAATATGTATTCCCGCCATCACTTTTTCCCACAGTGCGGTGGTTGCCGGCGTGGCCTCGGCAAGAAAGGATTCGTCCCCTTCATATGGCGTATAGTTGTGCTGAATAAAATCACGGACATTAATTTCTGCTTGCCAGTCCGTCCCTTTAAAACCTTGCCACGCTTCGGCATACAGCATATCGCTGGTATCGATATCTACCTTCATGAAAAATAGTCTCTCTGCAGGACAAAAAAATAAATTATGCAAATTCCACTTGTGCGTTAATTTTCCCTAAGTGAATCGCATCGAGGGCAATCATTTTCTCTTCATTGGTCGGGATAACCGCGCAAATAACCCGGGCGGAGTCGGTGGAAATAATTCTTTCGCCGTGGGAATTGGGCAGGCTATTCATGTCAGGATCGAGGGTGACCCCCAGTACCGCCAGATGTTCAATCACCAGGCGACGAATTAATAACGAGTTCTCACCGATACCGCCGGTAAAAATAATTCCGTCGAGACGATGTAGCGATGCGGCATGACCGGCAATATGGCGGGCAATCCGATGGACAAAGGTTTTAATCGCCAGCCGGGCGCGCTCATGACCGGCGTGCCAGGCCTTCTCCAGCACCCGCAGATCGGAAGAGAGGCCGGAAATGCCAAGCAGCCCGGACTCCTTGTTCACCACCCGCTCAAGGTCGCTGAGGGTCTGGTTGGTTTCGCAGGCGATCCATGCCATGGCGCCGAAGTCGACATCGCCACAGCGGGTGCCCATCATGAGCCCTTCCAGCGGCGTCATCCCCATTGAGGTATCCACGCTCTGCCCGTTGCGCACGGCGCAGATAGAGGCACCGTTGCCCAGGTGGGCGATAACCAACCCGGAATCCGCTTCCGGGAGCGCCAGCAAGGTCTGCGCCCGCTGAGCGACATAGCGATGCGACGTGCCGTGAAAACCGTAGCGGCGCACGCCGAGCTCCTCAAAATACTTCCACGGCAGCCCATAGAGATAGGCCTCTGGCGCCAGCGTCTGGTGGAAGCTGGTATCAAACACCGCCACCTGCCTGACCCCCGGAAAGAGCTGTTGCGCTGAGGCAATGCCGCTAAGATTGGCGTAATTATGCAACGGCGCTAATGGCGACACCCGACGGATATTGTCAATCACCTCCTCGGTAATCACCACGGACTGCGTAAATATATTTCCGCCGTGGGCAATACGGTGGCCAATTAAGGCCACGCTGTCGATTAACGACCGTTTTTCCAGTTCAAAGGCAATGGCCTTTAAGGCGCCCTCGTAGTTACGCTGAGCCAGCTTAACTGGCTCTCCGTCGTTGATAGATAAAAAAGCGTTTTCAGAATTAATCCCGTCGGCAATTCCCGCCATTAAAACATCACAGCTGCTTGCATCAAGGACTGAAAATTTAATAGAAGACGATCCACAGTTAATGACCAGTACTACCGGGAATTCATTCATTTCATCACTCCGTTGATCCTGAGCTGAATTAAAACAGTTTGTAGACGATATTCAGAATGGTCAGTAAACCCACCGTGGTGACGAACACGTTATCCAGCCGGCCGCGATATTTCGCCAGCGACGGCGCTTTACGGATGGCATACATCGGTAACAGACACAATAGTGAGGCAATAATTGGCGCGCCCATCGCTTCAATCAGGTCGAGGATATTTGGGTTGGCATACGCCACCACCCAGGTGGAACCCATAATAAAGACCATGCTGATGGTGTTGAGCTTGCGGGTAGAAACTTTGGTTTTATCACCTTTATAGCCGAACTTGAGAACCAGTCCGTTCAGCCCTTCGAGGGTACCGAGATAGTGGCCGAAGAACGATTTGAAAATAGCCACCAGGGCGATAATCGATGCGCCGTACTCCAGTACCGTTGCAAAGGTCGATTTGCTGCCGGACATGGAGGCAAAGTGGTTCGCCAGGTAAGAGAGCACCGGAATGTTCTGCGCTTTCGCATCCGCCATGTTTTCCGGCGACAGCGTGAACAGGCAGCTGAAGGCGAAGAACATCACCACCGCTACCATCAACATACTGGCGCGGGAGATAATCTGCGAACATTTGCGCTCGGTAAAATCGCGGCCGTAATCCTTTTCATACTCTTCCCGCTTAGAGACCACAAACGAGGAGACAATCGGCGAAAAGTTAAAGGAGAAAACCATGATAGAAATCCCCAGCCACACGGTCACGAGGATGCCATCGTGCCCGGTTAAGGCGATATCACTGAGGTTCACCTGATCGATAACCGCAGCGTTCCAGTAGGGAATCAGCGACAGGGAAATCAGCACCAGGCTGGCGATGAACGGAAAGACCAAGAAGCTCATCACTTTAACCATCAGATCCTTACCGAACCAGATGACAAACGCCATCAGCAGCAGCAGGAACAGCGCCACAAAGCCGCGGTTCAGCGCCGGCATCTGCAGCTGGTTTTCCCAGAAGGTCATAAAGGTGTTGGTAATGGTGACGCCGTAAATCCACAGTAGCGGGCAAATGGCGAAGAAGTAGAGGAGCGTGATGACCACGCCACCCGTTTTCCCGAAATGCTCTTCCACCGTCTCGGTGATGTTACCGGAGGCATTCGAACCGGACAGACAGAGCCGGGCCAGCGCCCGGTGGCAATAAAAGGCGATCGGATAGGCTAAAACCAGCATTAAAAGAATCGGGATTAAACCGCCAAATCCGGCGCGAATGGGGAAAAAGAGCACCCCGGCGCCGATGGCCGTACCAAATAATCCCAGGGTCCACGTGGTGTCCGATTTACGCCAGGATGACTGTCTTGTCTCGCTGGATACAATGCTATCAGTAGTACTCATATCCTGTCCTCAACATAAGATTAAGCGTCAACTAAACCAGTAATTTGCGAAACGCGAGAAAGATCGATATTGCCACCAGAAATAATGCTGACGGTTTTCCGGTTCTGAATATAGCTATCTAACTTCCCGCTTAATAAGGCGGCGCAGGCTAACGCCCCGGCACCTTCGGTAATAACTTTATTGCGCTGAATTAATGCGATCATGCTATTGCGGATTTCATCTTCACTGACCAGAACAATATCATCGACGAGTTCGCGAACGATTTCGTAAGTGAGATTTCCCGGACGTGAAACATCGCAGCCATCGGCCAGGGTGCCGGTCGTTCGGTGACTGGTAATCGCGCCGGCGTAATAAGATGCGGCCATACCGTGGACATTTTCTGATTGCACGCCAATAATTCGAATTGTCGGGTTAATCGATTTAATCGCTACCGCGATCCCGGCAATCAGACCACCGCCGCCGATGGGCACAATCACATTATCGACATCATAAAGATCTTCCATGATTTCCAGACCAATGGTTCCCTGCCCGGCAATAACTTTGGCATCGTCATACGGAGGAATAAATATGCGACCTTCCATTTCGACAATTTCGCTGACTTTAGCGATGGTGTCATTGAAGTTGTCACCGTGGAGGATCACCTCCGCCGAATAATCACAGGTGGCGGCGACCTTGGATTTCGGCGCCCCTTTTGGCATCACCACTTTGCCGTCGATTCCCAGCATGGCGCAGGAGAGCGAAACCCCTTGCGCATGGTTGCCGGCGGAACATGCCACCACGCCCTTACGCTTTTCAGCTTCGCTGAGTGAACTGAGTTTGTTAAAGGCGCCGCGGATTTTAAACGACCCGGTGCGTTGCATATTCTCAAACTTGAGGAATATTTCACCTTTACAGCGCTCACTAAAATAATTAGAGCGCGGCATGCCTGTTTTATAAATCTTTCCTGCCAGTCTTTTCTTTGCTTCGAGGATATCGTCAATGGCAACCGGGAGATCGTATGTAATATGCATTATAGCCTCTTAACTGGATATCAAATAATAATCCCGTCATGTTTCAAAGCGTATTTATCCCGGCAGGATTATGTTCCCACCAACGCTACGATTTGAATTATTCAGGGTATAGTTAGCCGGTACCACCGGCTGATAATCAGCGCGATGATATGAATTTATAACCAAGAATAAATCTGTTTAACTAATCAACTTCAATTAATTGTCTTTTTCTGCAACCGCCAGATGCTGAATATTCTTTTGCTAATTCCACCAATACCGAGGCGGCATTTTTAATGCGGTAATTCTTTGACCAAATTGCCGCATAGCGGGCAACGGGTAAGGCTTCGGTAATCGGGATGGTAATAAACTGGTTGGAGCCAAAGGGCGTCGTCATATCGCAAGGAATAACTGTCAGGAAATCAGCATTGAGAACAAGATTATAAATTGTGACGACGGAGTCGGTTTTAACGATGTTTTCACTGTTGATGCCGCTGCGCTGTAGCGTGGTGAGGAGTTCACTGTAGTAACCCATGTTGGTTTGCGGCAACACCCACTGTTCGTTCTGCAACGACGCCAGCGTGGTGGTGCCGGTGCATGTTCGTGACTTGCTGGCCACCAGCACAAACTCCGATTCAAACAGCGGCTCCACGTGCAGATCGTGGAGCTTCATTTCATCACTCAGTGTGCCAATGGCGAAATCAAGCCGCCCGTCGCGAATGGCCGGCAGAAACGAGGAGAGCTGCGCTTCGTACATCGATACCTGGGCTTTAGGAAACACTTTCTTAAACTTGTGAATCATGTCAGACATAAAGGTGAAGCCAATCAGCGACGGAAAACCGAACGAGACGTCGACGACCGTGTTACAGGTCATGCTGTGCATTTCATTGACCATATTTTTCATTTCACGGGTAATGGATTCCGACCAGGACAGCAGCACCTGACCGGTATTGGTCAAGGTGACGCCGGTATTTTTACGCACCACCAGTTCCGTGCCAAAATATGCCTCAATGTCATTAATGATCTTACTCACTGCGGGCTGAGTTAATCCTAATTCTTTTGCTGCCGAGCCGATGGAACCGCTTCTGATAACTTCCTGGAAAACGACCAGGTGCTGTGTTTTTGGCAGAGGAATCGTATTCATATCAACCTGCTTTAATTATCTTTTCGACGCGGTGAAGTGTACCAAATGGCGATCGCAGGGTTATGTGAGACCACTCACAAACACCTCTGACAGATATTTCCCTGACCAATTCACACAGAAATAAATACAACAATATCAATGCATTAGTAATTAAATGTCGATTTTTTGCATGATTTTCGTCAAAAAAAGATGCGGGGATAACAATATTTTATGGGGATAACAAAGGCTAATTTTTGAGCTATTTTGAAAGAAGTTAAACATGATATTTCAACCTTCAGCGTGCAATTATTCAGCGATATTGTTATGCAACTGTTAGTGTAAAAAATAAAATATAATGAGAAATCAGGTTTTTCTTTTTTTAAAAATCGTATGGGGTCACACTTTTCGCCCCTGGTTGTTTGTAAAAGTATCTTTCATTCATTATTGCGCAAAATAACAGACACAACGCATTAGCATTTTGCATACAATTTTAACTCTGCATTTTTCATAATTTTTAGCACGTAATTTCTTGATTAAAATCAAATGTAACTTTTCATACGACAAAAACTTTCATCCATAGACGTTTGTGCCATACATCACAAATTCTGAAATCAATATTCTGCGCCTCCCCCTTTCATCGCGCCAAACGGCAGCAGAATCGTCGTTTTCGCCACGCCTGCAGAACAAAAACGCGCCCTGTGCGGCCGGGCCAGATAAAAACTGCGTTCTGGTGGGACAGAATTGAACAGATTCCAACTATGCAATTGCGAATAACGTATTTGCCCTCCCCATAGCCGCTCTGTAATTTGTATTTTATTCGTGCCGCCGTAAAAGCCATAAATTCTCAATAAATTCAGAGTGCTACAATTCCCCATGATCAGATTAGAAAACATTCACAAGACCTATCCCGGCAGCGCGCATGCGGCAATACGCGGCCTTAACCTGATGATTAATAACGGTGAATTCTGCACGTTTGTCGGCCCCAGCGGATGCGGCAAAACCACAATCCTGCGCATGATTAATCAACTCGATAAACCGGACGCCGGCAGCGTTTATGTCCAGGGCGTTAACATCGCGCAGGCCGATATCATTCAGGTGCGGCGTAAAATTGGCTTTGTCATGCAAAGCGCCGCGCTGTTTCCCCATCGTACCGTGGCGCAAAATATCGCCACGGTCCCTCGCCTGCTGGGCTGGCGTAAAGCGCAAATTCGCGCCCGCATCGATGAACTGGTGGACTTAATGTCGCTAGACCGTCATCTGCTGGCGCGCTACCCGCATCAGCTCTCCGGCGGGCAGCAGGGACGCGTCGCCATTGCCCGGGCGTTAGCCGCCGATCCGCCGATTCTGCTGATGGACGAACCCTTCGCCGCCATTGACCCGGTGGTCCGCGAGCGTCTGCAGGATGAGCTATTGCTTATTCAGCAGCGCCTGCATAAGACCATCGTGCTGGTGACGCATGACATCAATGAGGCCATACGGCTGGGAGATAAGATCGCCATCTTCCAGGAGGGGGGCGTGCTGGCGCAGTGTGATACGCCGGACCGGATTCTGGCGCACCCGGCGAGCGAGTTTGTCCAACGCTTTATCGGTCCCGAACCCAACCTGAAACGGCTGGGGATGATTCAGGTCGGCCAGCTACCGCGACATGATGTCACGCTGGTTGACGAAGGTTTATCCCCGATAGCCACCGCGCATCCGACGGTCACCAGCCCGCTGCGGCTGGTGCTGGATAAAGAACGCCGTCCCCTCCACTGGTTCGACCCGGATAAACGCGTCACGCTGCCGATTGTTCAGCCGCTGCAGGCCCTGAATACGCTGCGTTTTGCCTATAGCGCGCTGCTGGATGCGCCGGGGGGCGTGCTGGTGCACGTGGACAGCAATGGTCAATATCAGGGCACCATTTCTCATGCCCTGCTCCAGCATGTGCTGGATGGCCACGTGGAAATTCGCCGCTATGATTGACTGGCAGTGGATGGTTGACAACAAAATCCTGATTGGCGAACTGCTGTGGCAACATACGCAGCTGGTCTGCATCTCGCTGTTTTTTGGCACGCTGTTAACGGGCGCGCTGCTGGTCGTAACGCTACGCTGGCCCGCCACCGCTCAGCCTTTGATTTATCTTTGCGGGGTCATCTTTACTATCCCGTCGCTGGCGTTATTTATTCTGTTACTGCCCTTTACCGGCCTGTCGCTGACAACCTCGGTCATCGGCTTAACCATCTATTCACTGTTGATCCTGCTGCGTAACGTTATCGCCGGAATCGAAAAACTGCCCGCCGCCGTGCTGGAGTCGGCGCGCGCGCTCGGCTACACGCGCCACTACCGGTTTATGGATATTGAGTTACCTCTGCTGGTGCCCTCTCTGTTTGCCGGTCTGCGGATTGCCTCCGTGACGCTGGTGGGGCTGGTCACCGTCACCGCGCTGATTGGCCAGGGCGGTCTGGGGCAATTGCTGCTGGCGGGCTTTAATCAGGATTTTCTCACTCCCATTGTTGTCAGCCTGGCATTAAGCCTCGTGCTGTCGTTTTTACTGGACTCGCTGATCGCCCACGTTGGCTATTGGCTTACGCCCTGGGCACGCTAATGGATATATTACTGGCCACCGTCCGCTGGTTTTCACAACCCGAACACTGGTTCGGCGATGCGGGTATTTTACTGCGCCTGCGCGAGCATATTTATTATGTGCTGATCAGCATCGCTTGCTCATCGGCCATCGCTTTGCCGCTGGGTATTGCCCTCGGCTACTGGCGGAAAGGCGCCTTCCTTATTATTAATCTGTTTAATATTGGCCGCGCCATTCCCTCATTAGGGCTTATTTTGCTATGCATTATTTTATTTGGTTTTAATGATGTGCCGGTTTTTGCCGCGCTGGTGGCCATGTCGATTCCCCCCGTGCTGACCAATACCTGGGTCGGTATTTATCATGCCGATCGCCCGCTTTGCGACGCCGCCACCGCGCTGGGAATGACGCCATGGCAAAGCCTGTGGCAACTGCGTATCCCGCTGGCGGCGCCGCTGATTATCGCCGGACTGCGCACCGCGCTGGTACAGCTGATCGCCACCGCCGTGGTCGCCGCCTACGCCGGCCTGGGCGGTCTGGGGCGCTTCCTGATCGACGGTCTTGGTCAGCGCGATATTCCACAGGTTATTGCCGGGTCGCTGGTAGTCTCGCTACTGGCTATCGGCAGTGAACTGCTGTTCAGCTGCTGTAGCCGGAAATGGAGTCATACCGCCATCGCACCAGAGTATTAAACAACAACCACAACCATAAATCATCTGCATATAAAGAGGCACTATGAAGCATATATTGGGGTTCCCTGTTAACGCCCGACGGTTCCGTTTATCTCTCCTCGCCGCTGGATTATTCAGCTTGAGTTTTAGTGTACTGGCAGAAAGCGTAACTATCGGCGGAGCCAATTTTACGGAGAGCTCTATTCTCGCCAATATTTACGCCAGCGCGCTAAAGAAAAAGAATATCGAGGTCAAAACCCGGCTTAATCTCGGCAACCGCGAGATTATTCTGCCGGCGCTAAAGAGCGGCGAGATTGATATTGTGCCGGAATATCTTGGCGCCCTGCTTAACTATTATGACGGGAAAACCCTGGCTACGCGCCAGAGCGACGTGAGCGCCGAGCTGGCGAAAGTACTGCCCGCCGATTTCACGCTGCTTGACCCCTCCCCGGCCACGTCGATTACCGCCTGGGCGGTACGCGCGGACACGGCAAAGAAATACCAGTTGACGAAACTGTCCGATCTTCAGCCTATCGCCCATCAACTGACCATCGGCGGGCCGCCGGAGCTGGCGGTGCGCGCACTCGGCTTACCGGGGCTCAAGCGCGTCTACGGACTTGAGTTTAAGGCGGTGAAATCGCTGGATATGGGCGGGCCGCTGACTCGTCTGGCGCTGAACTCCGGCAAAATCGACGTCGCCACGGTGGTCTCTACCCAGGGCAATCTGGCCAAAGAGGATTGGGTGGTCTTAGCCGACGATAAGCACGAACAGCCCAGCCAGAACGTCGTGCCGCTGGTGCGCAAAGCCAGCCTGTCGGCGAACGTCAGCAGCGTGCTCAATGCGGTCTCCGCCAGACTCGACAATGCGGCGCTGATTGCGCTGAACCAGCAGGTGGATCTTCAGCATAAGGACCCGGCGGCCGTGGCCGAACAATGGGTTAATGCCAACCTGACGACCCCTTAATCATCCGGCCAGGGAGTGGCCATCAGCCAAATGAGCGCGACGATGTCTAAAAACCCGATGATTCTGAATCTGTTCTTCTTCAATCCCCAGGGCGATTATCGCTTCTCCTGGCGTCACCCGCAGGCGCCGGGAAAAGAAATTTTTACCCTTAGTTATTATGCCGAACTGGCCAGGAAAGCCGAGGCGGCCACGCTCGATGCCATTTTTATTGCCGATCATATTGCTATCTGGGATACGGTGCCCAGCGGTCTGACCCACTACGCCAACGCCCGGCTGGAACCCATCACCCTGCTCGCCGCGCTGGCGGCCGTCACCGAGCATATTGGCCTGATGGGGACGGCGTCGACGTCGTATAACGAACCCTACAACCTTGCACGCTACTTTGCCTCGCTCGATTTCCTGAGTAATGGCCGGGCAAGCTGGAATATCGTCACCTCGTGGCTGGAGGAAGAGGCGGCCAATTTCGGCCTCCGGCAGTTGCCCCGGCACGACAACCGCTATCAGCGCGCCGGTGAATTTATTGATGTCGTCACCCGGCTTTGGGACTCCTGGGAAGAGGATGCCGTCCTGTACGACAAAGCGAGCGGTCTGTTTGCCGACAAACAGAAAGTCCATCACCTCGACCATCACGGCGAATTCTTTAACGTTCGCGGACCGCTGAACGTGTCGCGCCCGCCGCAGGGCCATCCGCTGCTGGTACAGGCCGGATCGTCGGAGGCAGGGAAAGAGCTGGCGGCAACCTGGTCAGATATGCACTTCGTGTTTATTAAATCCGTTGCAGAGGGGCTGCGCTATCGCCAGGAGATGAACCAGCGGCTGCTGGCGAAGGGACGTGACCCGGCACACTTCAAAATCATCGCCGGCGTGCTGCCGGTGGTGGTGAACTCCAGTGGCGAAAAGGAGGCTCGTCAGCAGCTCAACAACCGGTTGATGAGCGATCGAATGGCCATCGACCTGCTCTCTTCCTACCTGCGTATGGACCTCTCGACCTGCGCTGTCGACCAACCGCTGCCGCCGCTGCCGGATGAAGAGACGTTTGACGGCATTCGCACCGCGCTGCGGCTGATCCGCGACTACGACCCGGCGCTGACCATACTGGAACTGGGCCGCTTACTGCTGCAAAGCTCCGATAGCTGGCTGCTGATTGGCAGCGCAGAAGAGGTCGCCAACGGGCTTATCGAGATCTGGCGCGCCGGCGCTGCCGATGGATTTAACTTGATGTTCCCGCTATTGCCTGGCGATTTTGACCGTTTTGTCGAGCAGGTGGTGCCGATTCTTCAGCGCAGCGGTGCCATGAAAAAGAACTATCCGCCGGGTACGCTGCGGGAAAAACTGGGCTTGCCGAAGGCCGATAACCGCTTTGCCCGCTAGCAGGCGGCAACCTACGCGACGCCTTGACCGGAGGAGGTCAACCTTCTCCGGTCTGTCAAAGTTGCGTCACGCCCAGTTGTCGCGCCTCTTCGCGCCACGCCAGCAGTCTGGAATAGGGCTCCCGGGTCACCGGGCTGAAACCGCAGATAAACTGCGCGTCGCAGCGCTCCCGATATTGCGCATCGCTGACCAACTGCCGCAGCGCCGATCGCAAACCGGCCAGGGTTTGCGCTGTCGTTTGCGGCCCGGTAATCAGCGGCAGCCCTGGCGCCGACGGCGTCTGGCCGATAACACACAACCCCTCCAGTACCGCAGGTTCATGGCGCGCCAGCAGCGCCCAGCTAACGCAGTCGATGGCGGCAATATCGCCCGCCCCCTGCTGTAAGCCGAGCAGCGACTGTCGGTGGCTGCCGCTGAAATTGACCCCGGAAAAAAAGCGCCCCTCGTGGGCGAGCGGAGCCACCATTTTCAGTAAGACGTTATAACCTGACTGCGAATCGGGCGAATTGCAGATCGCCCGCCGCCCACGGAAATCGGCAAGCGGCCGCACGTTATCCGCCTTACGGGCCACCAGCAGGCTGCGGTAATCAATCCCTGCGCAGCCGGGCGCCGAATAGTGAAAACAGCCCACCGTCTGAACCTCCGGCAGCAGCGTCGCCAGCGGGTAGCCGCAAGTCTGGCTCAGCAGCAGATCCGGCTGACGCCAGTGCGAAAGTAAGTCCGTCGGCGGCGACGATGGTGAACTCACGGCAATGCCTCGGGCGAGCAACAGCTCCCGCACCGCGGCTTCTAACGCCTGGTTCTCCGGCGGGTGAAGCGCGTACATCGGCAAATTCACGCTATGACTCATCACTTTCTCCCGCCTGCTCTCCTGCCCGGGAGGCTTTCCCGATCCCCGGATGGGCGTTCACCGCCACCGCGCTGAAGAAAAAGGCGCGCAGCCACTCACCATAGCCGCGCACCACGAACCCGTGATTACGCTGCTGGTAGCGCTCCCGCTCCAGCAGATAGAGTTTTCTCAGACCGTACCACGGTACGCCGGGCAGATCATGATGCACGGAGTGGTAGTTCAGGTTCAGAAACAGCAGCCGCCACAGCAGCCCGGCCTCATTGATGACCGAGCGCGCCAGCGGGTCGTCAGCGGCCCGATGCTCGAGGAAGGAGCGAATTTTGGTCAGCGCCAGCGCCGGGTAGCTGATGACCACCACGAAATAGAGCGGCGAAAAATCACAGCGTGCCATCCACGTCAGGAGTGCGGCCAGCAATCCGCCGTGAACCAGCCACATGATCATCGCTTTCCCCTGGCGATAGCGAAAGGCGTTCACCGCGCTGGCGAGCGTTTGCACAATATCCAGCAGCGGGGCCAGCAGCAGACGGCCGAAAAACGTATTGCGCAGATGTATCACTTTACGCTGCCAGGGCGAGAAACGGCGCCAGCTTTCGGCGCTAAAATAGTAGGATTCGGGGTCATCCACCGGCACCGTCAGCCGGTCGTTATTGTGGTGCGCCAGATGCGAATCGCGATAAAGCCCGTAGGGATACCACACCGCCAGCGGTAGCGTGCCCAGCAGCTGATTACACCACCGCCAGGGCGTCGGGTGGCCGTGGATCAGCTCATGCTGCAACGACATGTACCAGGCGGTAAACCAGATGAGCAGCACGGTCGCCGGGAAAAGCCCCAGCGTCTGCCAGTAGATCAGGGTCATAAACCAGCCGCTGTAGACCGCAATAATTAATAGCCAGGTGGGTAATTCGCTGCGCCACAACCAGCGGCGGGAAAGCTGGCGAATCAGATCGCGTTGCTGCTGATGCAGATACTTCGACGAGTGCTGTGTCATCACTACCGGTACTCTCTCCGCGTAACTTTTTGCCTCCAGAAGATGAGAGAAAACGCGGAAAATAACAAAGTATTTAAATCACTTAGCTTTGCCAGAAAATGATGATGCGCGCACTTTTCTGCCCGGCGGGATAGCGCCCCCGGCCCCCATGAGACGCCCGCGCCGCCCGCAGGCCGAGAACAGGTATTCCACGGCGTGCGGCGGATAAAAACGGCTATCGTCTCTTGACATAACAGTATAATGTTAACGACCGGATCCCGTCCGAACGCTGCTGAATGCGCCAGCGCTTTTGGCTAATGAGACAGGACCTGAGCTCCGTGTGAAAGCGCGTAAACCGAGCGAATGAGAGCATCGCCCGGTGGGGGCCTGAAACGGCTCGCGGAGTATAAGACCTGAAGATCAACATTCTTTGACTCGCCTGATGCGGTCATTTTACAGGAGTATGCCATGCCATCGTTAAACGTCGCCTTTATCAAAGCTAACTGGCACAGTGACATCGTCAGCCAGGCGCAGAGCGGTTTTCAGCAGGAGCTGGACCGTCAGCAGGTTGATTATTCGCTCGACAGCTGGGATGTCCCTGGCGCATTTGAAATGCCGCTTCTGGCGCAGAAGCTGGCAAAAAGCGGACGCTATGATGCCATCGTGTGCGCCGCGCTGGTGGTCGATGGCGGTATCTATCGCCATGACTTTGTCGCCCAGGCCGTGGTCAGCGGTCTGATGCAGGCCCAGCTGGCCACCGAAGTCCCGATGTTCTCCGTCTCTCTGACGCCGCACAACTTCCAGCCTGCCGACGAGTTCATCGATTTTTACAGCCAGCATTTCATCAAAAAGGGTCAGGAAGCCGCCAGAGCGGTACTGCAGATCCACAACTTGCCGCTGGCGAAAGAGTGAATCAACGCCTTTAACCGCGTGGTCCGAGCCCCCGCCGGCGGTCCTTTGCGTGGGCTCATCCGCGACGCACGGTGCGGGCGGTGCTGAATTGCGCCGGCGGCCTACTTCATCAATGCCTGAAACTGCGGATTAAACTCATCAAAGATCGGCAGTGCGGCAGCGCCGAGGGCGGCGGTGTCGGTGCCCGTCATCCCCATTTTCACCCGCATTGCCGGGAGATAACGCCCGCGCACCGACTGATACAGCGGCGGCAGGCGGGCCAGCACTTTCTCCAACAGCGGCGCGGGCATCATGCCGCCGACCACCACCGTTTCCGCATCGAAAACGCATTCCAGCAAATTAATGGCCTGGCGCAGCGACGGTAACGCCGTCTCCACCCAGCGATCGAACAGCGACGCCTCCACCGCCAGCAGGTCCTCGGGCAGCGCCCGGTAGGGGTCGAGACCGCAAAACTCATAGGCCGCCTGCAGAGAAACGTAGCGTTCAAGGCAGCCCTGGTTACCGCAGTAACAGACGCGCCCTCCCGGTTGCACCACGATATGCCCGACCTCTCCGGCGTTGTGGGCGTGGCCGGTATAAATATGGCCGTCGGTGAAGATCCCGGCGCCAAGCCCGGTGCCGATATACAGATAAACAAACGAATTCAGCTGGCGCGCCACCCCGTGGAAGCGCTCGCCGATAGCCGCCACCGTGGCGTCATTCTCCAGGGTGACCGGCAGACCGCTTATCCGCTCCAGCTCCGACGCTACATCCACCCCCTCCCAGCCGTTGAGAGTGGTCGGCCCGGTCGATGAAATGCCCTCCACGCCAAACGGCCCAGGCATCACTACGCCAATGCCCAGCACCCGACTCCAGTCGAGCCCGGGCAGCGCTTTCATCTCCTGCACCACCTCGGCAATGCGGGCAAAGGTGGCACCAGGTTGGGGCTTTTGCACCAGAATGAGCCGGCGGAAATGGATCTCGCCGGTGAGATCCACCAGCACGATGATCAAGGTTTGATGGTCGAGATGGATCCCGATGGACCACGCGCTGGCGGGGTTGAGGCTCACCGGCACCGCCGGCTGACCGCGTCCTGCGGCGCGACGCGGTTCATGGCTGGTGAGCAACCCCATCTGCTGTAGCTCGGCGACAATATTGGAGACCGTTTGCGGCGTCAGCGCGGTAATTCGCGCCAGCTCCGCCCGGGTCAGCGTACCGTGCAGACGCACGGCCTCAATCACCACCCGCCGGTTGTGTACTCGCGCGTGTTCAAGGTTCGTTCCCGAGGTTTTCATTCCGTCCCTTCCTGGTCGCATCATGCTGCAATTCTAGCCAGCGTCACAATTCGCGCAACGACATTCTCCTCCCCCCTTTCGGGTGGCATAAGCTTTGCTACGCTTATGCTAAGGGCCACGAATGACGTTTGGGCCGTATTGTCGCCCCGATTAAATCAATCAAATTGATTTAATAAATCATATCCCTCTTTTCAGTACCGCGGAGAGCAACATGAACGACTACAGTGCATTTCGGGTTAAAGCCGGTCTGCTGGCTATGCTGGTCATCAGCGGGAGTGCGGCGGCGGCCACCCAGGTTAACGCCCTGTTTATGACCCAGGCGGCGTACAGCGAAAATGACATTCGCGCCATGACCGCCGATTTCGAAAAACAAAACCCGGATATCAAAATCAACCTTGAGTTCGTCCCCTACGAAGCGTTGCATGACAAAATCGTTGCCGCACGCGGAGCCGGCGGCAACGGCTACGACGTGGTGCTCTTCGATGCCATCTGGCCTGCCGAATTTAGCCACTTCGATCTCCTGCAGGATGTCTCGGCACGTATTCCCGTCGCCGAACGGGAGAAGGTTTTCCCCGGCGCCATGAATACCGTGGTTTACAAAGGCAAAACGCTGGGCATGCCGTGGATCCTCGACACCAAGTATCTTTACTACAACAAAGCGATGCTGGACAAAGCCGGGATCAAGCAGATGCCGACCACCTGGCAACAGGTGCTGGACGACGCCAAAATCATCAAGGATAAAGGTATCGTTAAATACCCGCTGGTGTGGAGCTGGTCGCAGGCAGAAGCGCTGGTGTGCGACTACACCACCCTCGTCTCCGGGTTTGGCGGGCAGTTTTATCAGAACGGCAAACTGGACTTTTCCACTCCGGCGTCGTTGAAAGCAGTTACGCTGATGAAACAATCGCTGGATGACGGGTTAAGCAATCCGGCCTCCCGTGAATATCTGGAAGAGGATGTGCGCAAGGCCTTCTCCAACGGCGACGCGGCATTTGCCCTGAACTGGACCTATATGTACAACATGGCCAACGACCCGAAACAAAGTAAGGTAGCGGGCGATGTCGGCATTATGCCGGCCCCCGGCGATACGCCGGACAAACCCGGCGCGGTGAACGGCTCAATGGGGTTAGGCATTGCCAAAGCCAGCCAGCATCCGGAACAGGCGTGGCAGTATATTCACTATCTGACCTCGCAACCGGTGCAGGATAAATATGCGAAGCTGAGCCTGCCGGTGTGGAAATCCTCCTATCAGGACCCGGCGGTGGCGAAAGGTCAGGAGAGCCTGATCGCCGCAGCGGATAAATCGCTGAACGTGATGCTGTCGCGTCCGGAAACCGCGGACTACTCGCGCCTCTCCAACGCCTTACAACAGCAGCTTCAGGCCGTTCTGCAGGGCAAGGCCGCCCCGGATGCCGCGATGCAAGCCGTCGACAAAAGCGCGGCGCGCCTGCGTTAAGGACATTTGATGCTGAGTTTGCAACAACGCGAGCAGCGTCAGGCATGGGTGCTTCTGGCACCCATGCTGATCGTGATGTTTCTGCTGACGGCCTGGCCGCTGGCGCGCACGCTATGGTTGAGCTTTACCGACACCGCGCTGGTGGGCAATGGCGATGTGACGAATTACCTCTGGCTGGATAACTATCTGTATGCGTTAACCGACCCGGATTTTCGCGCCGCCTTCGCCCGCACGCTTTACTTCACCGTGGTCTCTGTCGCCATTGAAGGGGTTATCGGCGTGCTGGTGGCGCTGTTGCTCAATCAGCCATTTGTCGGACGCAATATCCTGCGGGTGCTGGTCATTTTGCCCTGGGCGCTGCCGACTATCGTTAACGCGATGATGTGGCGGCTCAACTTCAACCCGGACTACGGCAGTATTAACGCCTTGCTCAGCCAATGGGGCATTATCGACGGTTACCGCAGCTGGCTGGGGTCGCCGGACTCGGCCCTCAACGCGGTGATGCTGGCGGATATCTGGAAGAACTATCCGCTGGTCACCCTGCTGGTGCTGGCCGCGCTGCAATCCATTCCGGAGGATTTATACGAAGCGGCTCGCCTTGACGGCGCCTCGTCGTGGCGGCGTTTTCGCGCCATTACCTTCCCGGCGATCGCCGCCCCGCTCGGCGTGGCCCTGGTCCTGCGCACCATCGATGCGTTTAAGGTCTTCGATATCATCTACGTAATGACCCGCGGCGGGCCGCTGGACAGTACCCGCACGCTGAGTTTCTTCGTCTACCAGGAGTCCTTTAGCTACCTGCGGGCGGGCAGCGGCGCGGCCTACGCCATCCTGATGACCCTGATGTGCGCCCTGCTGATCGCCCTGTATCTGTTTATGCTGCTGCGTCAGCGCCGCCGGAGCACTCATGATGAAACGTAAACTGCGTATTCTGCTGCGCTACCTGGCGGCCCTGCTGGTGGCGCTGTCGATCCTGGCCCCCATGGCGTGGCTGTTTTTGATGAGCGTCAGCGCCGCGGCAGATCTGACCCGGGTGCCGCTGGAGTGGCTGCCGCGTCAGTGGGACTTCAGCCGCTACGCCCGTCTGCTGTCGCTGCAGCCCGGTGAGCCCGGCGCGCTGTTTCTCCCCGCCCTGCGCAACAGCCTGCTGGTTGCCGCTGGGGCGACGCTGGTGTCGCTGCTGCTGGCGGTGCCCGCCGCCTTCAGCTTCTCGCGCTACCCCGGACGCGACGGCTGGCTGTACGCCGGGCTCGGCATCTATATGGTGCCGCCGGTGGCCTTCGTGCTGCCGCTCTATTTTA
The DNA here is from genome assembly GCF_056521145.1 of Klebsiella sp. CSG-1. NCBI lineage: Bacteria > Pseudomonadati > Pseudomonadota > Gammaproteobacteria > Enterobacterales > Enterobacteriaceae > Klebsiella > Klebsiella sp. CSG-1. Next base: position 142,295 of record NZ_JBWNLD010000008.1, read on the forward strand.
TTCTCGAACATTTCGGGCTGCTGAATACCCGCAGCGGGCTGGTGCTGGTCTACTGTTCGCTGATTATGCCGTTTCTCACCTGGATGGTGAAAAATCAGTTCGACGCGCTGCCGCAGGATATTGAGCAGGCCGCCCGACTTGACGGTCTGCGGGTCTGGCAGGTGCTACTGCGCATCACCCTTCCACTGGCAAAACCCATGCTGGGGGCGTCGGCGCTGTTCGGCTGGCTGCTGGCCTGGGACGAGTTTTTCTATGCGCTGCTGTTTACCAGCAACATTGCCGCCCAGACGCTGCCGGTCACCATTGCCGGATTCACCGCCGGGCGCGCCACCGACGATGGACTGGTGGCGGCGGTCGGCATCCTCGCCTCGGTCCCGCCGCTGTTTATCGCCATCTGGCTGCAAAAAACGTTGGTCAGCGGTCTCACTCACGGTGGAAGTAAAGGATAACTATGCAAACGCTCACCGCGCCTGTGCTCTATATCGCAGGTAATTACAATATTGATTTAATTATGGGAACCCTCGCACAGTGGCCAACTCCCGGCACCGAGGTGATGCTGGAACACAGCGCGCTGCGCCCCGGCGGTTCAGCGGGTAACTGCGCGCTGGCGGCCGCGGCCATGCAGCTCCCCCACTGCACCGTCGGCTGCCAGGGCGACGACGCCTTTACCGCCTGGCTGGCGGCGCAGTTCCCCGGCAGCGCCGAACGCTGGCCGCAGTATCCCTGCGAGACCTCGCTGACGGTGGCGGTGACGCATCCCGACAAAGAGCGTTCGTTTCTCAGCAACTATGGACATATCACCCGCCTGTCCGCCGACGACATCCTGACTCAGCTCCCGGCCAGGGCGACGCCCGGCGATATTCTGCTGCTCTGCGGCACCTTCTTATGCACCGCGCTGTTGCCGGACTATCCACGGCTGCTGACGACCCTGCGCGACCGCGGTTTTCAGGTGGCGGTCGATACCGGCTGGCCGCCGCACAACTGGGACAGCGCGCTGCGTGAGGCGACCCACCGCTGGCTCGGCGATTGCGACTGGCTGCTGCTCAATGAAGTCGAAACGCTTGGCCTGGCGAACCAGGACCCTCTGCCGACGGCGGCCCGCACCCTCGCGGCGCGTCTCAGCGGCCGGGGCGGCTGCATTGTCAAATGCGGCGCCGATGGCGCCTGGTGGTGGACGGCGGAACAGGGGCATCACGCGCCGGTGAAACCGGTCGAGGTCATCGACACCATCGGCGCCGGAGACAGTTTTAATGCCGGGTTTCTTGCCGGTTTGTTAAACGGCCAGTCGGCCTCACAGGCGTTACGTTGGGGCAACGCCGTGGCCGCTTACGCGATCGGTTCATCCCCACGTCGCTATCCCGACTGGCGAACCTTGCAACACCATATCGAGGAGGTCGACTATGGCCAGCGTTGAACTGCTAAACGTCGCCAAACAGTACGGTAAACAGACGGTGCTGCATCCGCTGGACTTGACCATTCCGGACGGCAGCTTTACGGTGCTGGTAGGGCCATCCGGCTGCGGAAAGTCAACGCTGCTGCGCCTGCTGGCCGGGCTGGAAAGCCTGTCCGCTGGAACGATATTGATGAACAACCGCCCGATCAACGATCTCGATCCCGCGGACCGCGATGTCGCCATGGTTTTTCAGAGCTACGCGCTCTACCCCCATCTGACGGTGGCGGAAAACCTCGCCTTTCATATGCAGGTCAAAAAAGTCGACAAGGCGACACAGAAAAACAAGGTTCAGCACATCGCCAGTATGCTGGGTATCGATAAACTGCTCGGCCGCTATCCGCGAGCGCTTTCCGGCGGCCAGCGTCAGCGCGTGGCTATGGGCCGGGCGATGGTGCGTAATCCGCAGGTTTTTCTGTTCGATGAGCCGCTCTCCAACCTCGATGCCCAGCTGCGCATGGAGCTGCGGGCCGAGATCAAATCCCTGCACCAGCGCTTCAACACCACCATGATTTACGTCACCCACGATCAGGTTGAAGCCATGACGCTTGCCGACCAGATCGTGGTGATGCGCGATGGCGTGATCGTGCAGCAGGGGGCGCCGCTGGAGATTTACGATCGCCCCTGCAACACCTTCGTGGCGCGCTTTATCGGCTCCCCGCCGATGAATCTGCTGGAGGGGCAGATTCAGCAGCGCGATGGCCAGCCCGGCGTGCAGTGCGGCGAACTGTGGCTGGCCCTGCCTGAACGCTGGTATCCGGCGGCGGCACAGCAGGGTCAGGCGCCGGTGATTGTCGGTCTGCGTCCGCAGGATATTCAGCCTGCCGCCGAAGGACTGCCGGGGGTCGTCAATATTGTCGAGGTCACCGGCGAGTCCACGCTGCTGCATCTCGACTGGCAAGGCTTCCCCCTCCATGTCCAGGTCGCCGGGCGTCTCGAAGCGACTATCCGTCAGCCCTTATCGCTGGCGGTACGGCGCGAGAAAATCCATCTTTTCGACGCCGCCAGCGGCGAACGGCTGGCTTCCACGCGCTGAGCCTCGCGGGCGGGTCAGGTCGCCTCTGCCCGCGCGGTGCGCAAACAGCAGCCGTAGCATAGCCCGGCGATGCAGCTGACGCTGGCGCACACGATCAGCGCCCCTCCCAGCGATTGCCCCCATCCCACTGCCGCCAGTCCCAGGCCAATCAGCACATAATAGGCCAGGCCGAAGATAGCCCCGGCGGTTCCCCGACAGTGGCAGTATGCGCCCAGCGCCGTGCCGAGCAGCAGCGGGATCGCCATGGCGTAGGCAAAGGTGATGCCGATCATCGGCAGCAGGAACAGCAGCGTATCCGGCAGGCAAAACACCGCTACGCTGCTCATCAGCTGTATCAGACAGGCGAGCAGCAATATTCCCGCTTCCGCGACGGCTTTGCGCAGCAGCCAGCGATTGAACAGCGCCCCGGCCAACGATCCGACGGCCAACGCGATGCCGCTGTAGCCAAAAATCACGCTCCCCTGACGCAGCTGCGCGAAGATGAACGGCGCCAGGCTGTAATAGCTGAACAGACTGACGTTGAAGGCCGCCACCAGCAGGACCGCCAGCGCCAGCGGCTTATCCGTCGCCATCCGGCGTAAGAGCGGTAAAAACGCGGTGTGAACATGCTGCGACGGGCGAGTCTCCGGCAGTAGCCAGCAGCACAGTAGCAGTAACACCGCGGCCAGCAGCGCGAGGGCCGTCAACACACCGTGCATTCCCCAGCCGGCAACGATTGCTCCGCCGAGGTAGACGCCTGCCGCCGGGCTGACCGCCAGCACGAGGCCCATCACTGAAAAAAGAGCGGCAAGCTGGCGGCCGTTAAAACGGTCGCGAAGGATAGTCTGGCTCACCACCGATCCCGTTGCCGCACCGAACGCCGACAGCATCCGGGCGACCAGCAGTAACGTGAAATCACGCGCCGCCAGCGCCAGCACGCAGCCCAGGGCATAGGCCGCGAGGCCCGCCAGCAGCGCCGGACGCCGGCCATAGCGGTCGCTGAATCGTCCCCAGTACAGCACGCCGATGGCGAAGCCGATAAAGTAAACCGACAGGGTCTGCGTCGCCTCTACCGCGCTGACGGAAAAATAGCGGCTGATATCGGTCAGCGCCGGACTGTAAATCGTCTCCACGATCTGCGGAAACATCAATAATGCGGTAACCAGCACCATGGCCGAACGCCCGAACATCATCACCTCCGATACAATTAAGAGGCGCTATTGTAGGCGGGCGGTGAATCGTACATTATAAACATAATGACTTTTTATATCGGAAATCAGACATCATGGCCTGGCTCGAGGCGAATGCGCTATTTAATCCGGAGGATCTGCATAACAGAGTGATTGGCGTGTGCTCGGCGCTGGGTCAGCATGATTCCGGCAGCCACCTGCACCGGATGGGACAGCTGCTTTTTACCCGTCAGGGCTGCATACGACTGACCCTCAACAACGGCGCGCTGCTGTGCCTGCTGCCGCCCACCCGGGCGGCCTGGATACCGGCCGGCATGGACCACCGTGCGGAGATGAAAAGCATCGTCGACTATCGCTCGGTCTGGTTTCATCCGACCCACTATCCTGCCCTCCCGCGCCATCCGGCGATCCTCAACGTCGGCCCGCTGCTGCGCGAACTGCTGGAGCGAATCGCCGCCAGCCCGTGGGATAGTGACTGGCAGAACGGTATCGGCTGGCACCTCGCCGCGCTTTGCGAGGCGGAAATGTGCAGCGCGGCGCAGGAGCCGATGATGCTCGCCCTGCCTCAGGATAAGCGTCTGGCGCTGCTCGCCGGCGACGCCCTGCTGCCGCCGCTGCAGCAGCTGGCGGTCCGCTGCGGAGCCAGCGAAAAGACCATCAGCCGGATTTTCCGTCGCGATACCGGGATGACTTATCAGCAGTGGCGGCAGCAGTGGCGCCTGATGAAGGCGGTGGAGCTGCTGGCCACCGGGGAGCGCATTACCGATACCGCGCAGGCGCTGGATTTCGCCAGCGACAGCGCCTTTATCTACTTTTTCCGCACCATGACCGGCATGACGCCGGGACGCTATTTCTCACCGCAGACCGCGCCTTAGCGATCGCCGCCCGGCGCATAGGGCGGCAAGGTCTGGAACGTGTTTTGCAATCCTTCCGACCACGCCTTGCGGATGGTGTTGAAGTACGGATCGCTTTCGGTGATGCGATGCTGGCCGGCGCTGCTCAGGCTCCCGCTGCGGTACAGCAGCGTATCCAGCGGCAGGCCAACGGAGAGATTGCTGCGCAGCGTGGAATCAATCGAGATAAGCGCGCAGCACATCGCCTGTTCCAGCGGTGTCTCCCGGCTTAACACCCGATCGATGATCGGTTTGCCGTATTTGCTCTCGCCAATCTGGAAGTACGGGGTATCGCGCGAGGCTTCAATAAAATTGCCTTCCGGATAGATATGAAACAACCGATGCGTTTCTCCGGCAATCTGCCCGCCCAGCAGCAGGTTGCAGTTGAAGTTGGTATTGCCGCAGTGCTGCTGATTGCTGCTATCGCGCTGAATCACCTCCTGCAGCGTTTTGCCAATCAGCATCGCCGCGTCATACAGCGAGCTCACCTGCAGCAGATTAGGCTCCTGCTGAGTCGCAATCCGCGTACTCAGCAGGCTTATGACGCTCTGGGTGGTGGCCAGGTTGCCTGCGGACTGCAGCACCAGGACCCGTTCGCCGTCCTCGGCAAACACATGGAGTTTTTTAAAGGTCGCGATATGATCCACTCCCGCATTGGTGCGGGAGTCGGAGGCAAATACCAGTCCATCCGCTAAACACATGGCCACACAGTAGGTCATCGTTCTTTGTTCCTGCCTTTATTGCTGCTGCGCCTGTTGCGAATGCTCGCGCACTTCAGCGTTGGTTAACATTATTTCCCCGCCGCCGCCCAGCCGGGTGCCGCGCACCGGACAGGCATCCAGATAGTCCAGCCCGGTCGCCAGCCGCAGATGCTGGTTGAGGTGACGGGTATTATTGGTGATATCAAAAGATTGCCAGCGTCCGTTCACCCACACCTCTGCCCATGCGTGCATTGCGACATGCTGGGCATTATCGCTGTAAACGTAGCCGCTGACGTAGCGCGCCGGGATCTCCAGCGCGCGACAGCAGGCGAGGAAGACGTGGGTATGATCCTGGCAGACGCCTTTTGCCCTGGCAAAGGCGTCTGCGGCAGAGTCCTGCACCTGCGTGGCTCCCGGTGAGTATGGCATTCTCAGCAGCAGGTCCGCCATCAGTTGATTCAGACTCTCCTCCGGCTCATCGCGGCGATACAGACGCTGGGCAAATTCGCGAATCCTGTCGTCGGCGCGGGTCAGCGGCGTACAGCGTAAATAGACCAGCGGAGAGAGCAGCTCCTCTTCCGCCACATCGCTCTGTTCGCTGTCCTCGGCAATATCCACGATCCCGCTGGCGCGGATGGCAATCTCTTTGTGGGGATTGTCGAGCGTTAATACATGCAGGACATTTCCCCATGCGTCGGTGGTCGTCACCGCCGCCCCCTCCGGCAAGGTCAGGGTCCAGGAGGTAATGGTTTGCCGTCCGGTACTGCGCGGCGTCAGGCGCAGGTACTGGGTCGAAAACTTCACTTCTTCATCGTAGCCGTAGCGGGTCAGGTGATCGATGACCAGTTTCATAGCGCCTCCAGATAAGTTTGTCTGATGCTGTCGGACAGAGCATTAATACGCGCCAGCAGTCCGTTGAGGTAACTTTGTAAATCGGCGCCCGCCAGATCGTCGCGGGTGCTGAAGCGCAGATCGACATTCAGCTGATGCGCCAGGCGCAGCGGCAGGTGTGAACGGTCGTTCGCGATATGCTCCAGTTGACCAATCAGATCGGAGATACAGGCTCGCAGGGATCGCGGTACGTCGTTGCGCAAAATCAGCAGCTCCATCACCGTCTCCCGGGTGACCGGCTGGCGAAAGATACTGTTGTAGGCTTCCCGGGCGCTGACCGCGTTAAGCAGGGTGTCCAGCCGGTAGTATTCGCGTACCGAATCCGGATCGCTGCTCAGCTGCTGATCCTTGATCAGCAGCAGTTGCGTGGTGGCGTAGGCCCGTTCAATCAAGGTGCCGATACCGATAAAGCTCAGCGCGTCATTGCGCAGCAGCGTACCCAGCACCGCGCCGCGAAACAGGTGCACCCGCTCCTTCACCCAGTCGAAAAAACCATCGGTGCCCAGTTCGCTAATCCCCCGCTGGCGGAGCTGGCGCAGTTCAATACGTGTAGCGTTGATGCACTCCCACACTTCGGCGGACAGGCTGCCGCGAACCGCATGCGCGTTGTTCCAGGCCATCTCCACGCAGCTGTAAATACTGCAGGGGTTGTTGCCGTCGAGCGCGAAGAAATTAAGCAAATTGCTCATGGTGAAGCGCGCATGTCGCGCCTGAAACAGTTCATGGGTTAAGGACAAATTCAGCGGCAGAGCCAGATCCCGCGACTGCTGGCTGTGACGCGGGATCATCGACAGCTTCCACGTCACATCAAGCACCCGGGCATAGCTTTCCGCGCGCTCCAGGTAGCGCGCCATCCAGAAAAGTTCACTCGCAGTCCGACTCAGCATGATTCACCATCCTCCATCACCCAGGTATCTTTGGTGCCCCCGCCCTGCGATGAGTTCACCACCAGCGAGCCTTCGGTGAGCGCCACCCGCGTCAGACCGCCCGGCACCAGACGAATCTCCTGGCCGGAGAGGACAAAGGGACGCAAATCGATATGCCTCGGCGACAGCCCTCCCTCCACGAAGGTCGGACAGGTGGACAACGCCAGGGTCTCCTGTCCGATATAGTTAGCCGGATTGGCCAACAGACGCTGGCGAAACATCTCCCGCTCTTCTTTGGTTGAACGCGGCCCCACCAGCATGCCGTATCCCCCGGCGCCATGAACTTCCTTGACCACCATCCTCTCGAGATTCCCCAGCACGTACTGCAAATCCTCCGGCTTGCGACACTGCCAGGTGGGAATATTGTTCAGTATCGGCTGCTCGCCAAGATAGAAGCGGATCATCTCCGGGACGAAGGGGTAGATCGACTTATCGTCCGCCACACCGGTACCAATCGCATTAGCCAGCACCACGCCGCCTGCGCGATACACCGACAGCAGGCCGGGCACGCCGAGCATCGAGTCGGCGCGAAATGCCAGCGGGTCGAGATAGGCGTCATCAACACGGCGGTAAATCACATCCACCCGCCGCGGCCCTTCGGTAGTGCGCATATAGACCGCGCCCGATTTAATAAACAGATCGGCACTTTCCACCAGCTCAACCCCCATCTGCTGGGCGAGGAAGCTGTGTTCGAAATAGGCGCTGTTAAAACGCCCGGGCGTCATCACCACCACGCAGGGATCGTCCACCGGGGAACTTTCACGCAGGGTTTGCAGCAGGTAGCCCGGATAGCGCTCGACCGGCGCAATATGGTGATTTTCAAACATCTCCGGATAGAGACGCATCATCATTTTGCGGTTTTCCAGCATATACGAGACCCCTGAAGGGGTACGCAGGTTATCCTCCAGCACGTAATACTGGCCGTCGCTGTTGCGCACCATATCGACGCCGGTAATGTGGGCATAGGTATTATTGGGCAGATTGATGCCCTGCATGCAGGGCTGATATTGTTCATTGGCCAGTACCTGCTCCGCCGGAATGAGGCCCGCGCGCAGGATATTTTGCTCGTGGTAGATATCGTACAAAAAGGCGTTCAGCGCTTTGACCCGCTGACGAATACCGCGATCGATCTTTTTCCACTCTCCGCCGGGAATGATGCGCGGGACGCTATCGAATGGAATCAAACGCTCGGTACCTTCATCTTCCCCATACACATTAAACGTGATGCCGATGCGGTGAAAAAGCAGCTCCGCCTGCTCTTTCTTTTGCCGGATAGAGAATTGATCGGTGTTGTGAAACCATTGCCACCAGGCGTTATAGTGGTGACGCTGCTGTCCCTGCGCGGTAAGCATCTCATCATAATAATGCCCGTCAGGAAGCGTTATTTTTATCATGGCCGTCTCCTCCGGTTATACTCACGTTGGGGTAACCCCGCAAAGAGATAAGCATTTATTATGCCAGGTAGCAGAGGGCGTGAGACCAGTGCAATTCCCCACAATGCGCCGCTTTATTGTGCAAAAAACAATCACCCCGATAGCCGATGCCACGCCGGTTTTGCACCATCATGAAGCAAATATCGCGCGCCTGCGCCATCAGGGTTAGCGCCCGTTCAGCCAGTGCGCGTAATGCTCCGGCCATTCGACGGTCGGCGTACCGGGACGCCCCATGGCAAAACCGTGTCCACCGCGGGCATAGCGATAGAGGCTGACCGGCACCTGATGCTGTCGGCAGGCGGCGGCCATGATCAGGGTGTTATGCGGATCGGACACCGAATCATCCTCCGCCTGGGCCAGAAAACAGGGCGGTGTCTGTGAATTGACGTAGGTCTGCACCGACCAGGCGCGGTCAACCGCTTCCGAGGCATGGGCGCCCGCCAGCATCCGGTGCGTCGCGGTATGGCTATAGGGCGACATCAGCGAAATAATCGGATAAATCAGCGCGGCTTTATCGGCACGAGCCGGATGGTCATCGAGAGCATCCTGCGGCGAATAAGCGGCAAAATCGGCCCGGCAGGCCGCCATACCCAGCAAATGCCCGCCGGCGGAAAACCCCAGCAGGCTGACCTGTTCTTCCCGCGCGCGAATCAACCGCAGCGCCCGCTGGGCGTCCTGCAACGGCGCCAGCGCGCCGGCGCCCCACCCTTCGCCGGGAAGCCGGTAGCTCAGGACGTAGGCGGTATAGCCGCGTGCCGTCAGCCAGCGCGCGGCAGGCCAGGCCTCTTTCGCCATTTCGATGCGCCGGTAGCCGCCCCCGGCGGCAATCAGTACGCCATGACCACGGGGTTGCGCCGGGCGCCACACCGCCAACTGCGGCCGGACAATATGAGTGAGCGCGCCGCGCGCAGAGAGCCGCGGCGCCCCGGATGGCCCGCCGCCCCCCGGCGGTTCGGCAGGCCATAAGCTGAGCACCTCATCCCGGCGATCGCTGGCCCCGGCACGTGCCGCCGCCCACAGCGATGCCGCGCTTAACAGCAGAAAATGACGTCGATTCACCCGCAGTTCTCCTCAGACTTTGATCGACCGATAACAGCACACCGCGATGACATGGCGATTTCCACGGCTCTGCTTATTGTTTGTCTGCCAGGACAGGCAGGTAAATTGTCTGTTTTCACGCAAAATGTTACCTGCAACACCCCGGATAGCAGATATTCGTCTAAGGTTTTCTGATGGTCAAATGCAGTGGCAAGACCGTCTGAAATGATAAGGAGAATTCCCCATGACGAGATCGGTTTCACGTCGTCCCGCAACGTTGCCTTACGCTTTATCTCTGGCGCTCGGGGGCGCGATCTTCGCTTTATCGACGCTGGCCGCCCAGGCCGTGGAAACCAAACCCGTGCCGTCATCCCCGGATGTGATGCTCGGCCCGCTGTTTAATGATGTGCAAAATGCCCGACTCTTCCCCGACCAGAAAACCTTTGCCGATGCGATCCCCAATAGCGATCCGCTGATGATCCTGGCCGACTATCGCATGCAAAAAAACCAGACCAGCTTCGACCTGCGTCATTTCGTCGAGCTGAATTTCACCCTGCCGAAAGACAATGATCGGTACGTTCCGCCGAAGGGCCAGACGCTGCGTCAGCATATCGACGGCCTGTGGCCAGTGCTGACCCGCAGCACCGTTGAGGTCGAAAAGTGGGACTCTTTGCTGCCGTTGCCCAAACCCTACGTGGTTCCCGGCGGCCGCTTCCGGGAAGTGTATTACTGGGATAGCTACTTCACCATGTTGGGCCTGGCCGAGAGCGGGCACTGGGATAAAGTTGAGGATATGGTGACCAACTTCGCGGCGGAGATCGATGCCTGGGGCCACATTCCCAATGGTAATCGTAGCTACTATCTGAGCCGCTCACAGCCGCCGTTTTTCTCGTTTATGGTGGAGCTCCTCGCGACCCATGATGGCGATAGGGTGCTGAAAACCTGGCTGCCGCAGATGGAAAAAGAGTACCAGTACTGGATGAAAGGCGCCGATGCGCTGGAGCCGGGAAAAGCCAACCAGCGGGTGGTGCGAATGGAGGATGGCGCGCTGCTGAACCGCTACTGGGATGATAACGATACCCCGCGTCCGGAATCGTGGCTCGATGATGTCACCACCGCGAAAAACAACCCGAATCGCCCGGCGACCGAGATCTATCGCGACCTGCGTTCTGCCGCCGCCTCGGGCTGGGATTTCAGCTCGCGCTGGATGGATGACCCGAAAAAACTGGGGACCATCCGCACCACCAGCATCGTGCCGGTCGATCTCAACGCGCTGATGTTCCACATGGAGAAGACCCTCTCGCATGCCAGCAAGGCCGCCGGCGACAGCGCCAAAGCGGCGCAGTACGATGCCCTGGCCAACGACCGCCAGAAGGCGCTGGAGAAATATCTGTGGAACGATAAAGCGGGCTGGTACGCCGATTATGACCTCAAGACCCATAAGGTCCGTAATCAGCTCACCGCCGCGGCCCTGTTCCCGCTGTACGTAAACGCCGCTTCCCGCGAGCGAGCGGCGAAGGTCGCTGCGGCGGCAGAATCGCAGCTGCTGAAACCCGGTGGCTTAACCACGACCACCGTGAACAGCGGTCAGCAGTGGGATGCACCGAACGGCTGGGCGCCGCTGCAGTGGGTTGCCGCCCAGGGGCTACAAAACTACGACCAGCAGAAAATTGCGATGGAGGTGAGCTGGCGCTTCCTCAGCAATGTCCAGCATACCTACGACAGTCAACAAAAGCTGGTCGAAAAGTATGATGTCAGCTCGACGGGCACCGGCGGTGGCGGCGGTGAATATCCGCTGCAGGATGGTTTCGGCTGGACCAACGGCGTGACGCTGAAAATGCTGGATCTGGTCTGCCCGAAAGAGAAACCGTGCGATTCACTGCCGGCCTCGCGCCCGGTCGGGAATGTGGAAAAATCCGCTGCGGCCGTCAGCACCCAGCCGGCCGCCAACGATGCGCTCGCCGAACCGGATAAAAAACCGGCGCCGTAAACCTCGTACGCGGCGGGCTCACCGCCGCGTTTTTTTCTCCCGCGCGGCTCGCAATCGCGTTAGTCTGCTGTTTTCAGGTCACCCGCCTTGATGGAAGACTCTTATGTTGATTGACGATATCGATTTTGCCCGCCTCTACCAACAACAGCTCGCTCTGGCAGGACGGAAAGAGAAACCGCCCGCCCACTGGGATGCCCGGGCGGAAAACATCGCCATCGGCGACGCCCCGGTCATCGACAGCTATCTGCAGCAGCTGCTGGCAAAAATCGATTTGCACGGCGCCAGCAGCCTGTTTGATATGGGCTGTGGGCCGGGTACCGTCTCGCTGGCGCTGGCCAGCCAGCTCAAAGAGATCTGCGGCGTCGATTACAGTCAGGGGATGCTGGAGGTCGCCGCCCGTCGGGCTACGGCGCAAGGCGTTCGCCACGCGGTCTGGCGCCAGCGGGCGTGGGAAGAGAGCTGGGAGGGGCTACCGCGCTGCGATATCGCCATCGCCTCCCGTTCCACCCTGGTGGCCGATTTGCGCGATGCGATGACGAAGCTCGATCGTCAGGCGCAGCTGCGGGTCTACACCACCCATTTGGTTAACCCGGGGTTTGCCTCACCGACGATCCTGCGCGTGCTGGGACGAGACGGCGCGGCGCTGCCGAACTATATGTATGCCGTGAACGTGTTGTATCAAATGGGGATTAATGCCAGCGTCGACTTTATTTATGGCGACACTCAGGATAACAGCAGCTATCCGCTGTTTGAGCGCAACGTCGTGGCGGCGTTCGGCGCACTCAGCCCGGCCGAGCGGGAACGTCTCGCCCGCTGGTATCCGCAGCAAAACCCGGAGACAATTCAGGTTGACGCCCGGGACTGGGCGCTGATCGGCTGGAATTGCCGTCGCTGAACGCGTTATCCCCCACCTGAATTAGTAGGTAGCGGGTTTCCCTCTCTCCCCCTTCGGGCGCATGACGCGCCCCTTACGCAGCAACATCCTGATATTTATCGCGGTCTTTGCCAGCGAGCGCGACAAAAACGCGCTTGATCGCGAGAAAGCAAACGATAATAATTCGCATTACTTTTTTACGAAAGATGACACTTTCGTTTTTTATGCGTGGTGGCGTACAGGAGTACCAGGCTACGTCAACTCAGGATTATGTCATGACCGCTCGCGTCATCTTCAAACGCCCGGCGCTGCTGTACGCGCTGGCCAGCGTCTTCCCGTTTGCCAGCCTGGCGGAAGAGACGGTTATCGTCACCGCGCAACCCATCGACTCTGCCATCTCGCCAACGCAGGGCTATAGCGCCAAAACCTCGGCCGGCGCGACCAAAACCGATCAGCCGTTGATTACCACCGCGCAATCGGTCTCCGTCATCACCCGTCAACAGATGGATGATCAGGGAGCCAATACCATCAGCCAGGCGCTGGAATACACTCCGGGGGTTTACTCCAGCTTCGGCGGCGGCGCAACCCGCTTTGATACGGTATCGCTACGCGGCTACCACGGCGGTGATGTTGATAACCTGTTTCTCGACGGCATGCGCCTGATGAGCGACGGCGGTAGCCACAACGTCCTGCAAATCGATCCGTGGTTTGTTGAACGGGTTGACGTCATCCGCGGCCCCTCTTCGGCGCTGTACGGTCAGAGCGTGCCGGGCGGGGTGGTGAATCTGACCTCCAAACGTCCGCAGTTTACCTCGGAAGGCCATTTCCGCCTCAGCGGCGGGACGCAGAATACCAAAGGGGCCGCCTTCGATTATACCGATGCCCTCAACGATCAATGGGCTTACCGGATTATCGGCATGACGCGCACCAGCGATACTCAGTACGATAACACCCGCGAAGAACGCTACGCTATTTCGCCTTCCCTGCTCTGGCAACCGGATACTGACACCTCGCTGCTGCTGCGCGCCTACCTGCAAAAAGATCCGTCAGGCGGCTATCACGGTTCGCTGCCGCTGGAAGGCACCCGCTATGCCCACAACGGGCGTAAGCTCTCCACCAGCACCAACGAAGGCGATCCGTCAGACGGGTATCAGCGCCGCGAGCAGATCTACAGCTACGAGTTCACTCACCAGTTCAATGACGTCTGGTCGGCCTACTCCGCCGGAAGCTATACCCACACCAACGTATCGCTGGATCAGGTGTATCAGGTCGGCTGGATTGATGACAGCGATAGTCTGGCGCGCGGCTACAGCGGCTCGCGCGGTTCGCTGGATGCCTGGTCAACCGATAACCGCCTGCGCGCCGATTTCACCACCGGCGAACTGGCCCATACGCTGATTCTCGGTGGAGAATATCACCGTTTCCGCAACGATCTGTGGACCGGTGCCGGCAGCGCGTCGCCTCTCGATCCGTTCAGCGGCTATAGCGCGCAGACCGGACATACCGTGACCTACAGCGATAACAACAACCGCCGCTATTACCAGACCGGGATCTATCTGCAGGACGAAATGGTCTGGGCGCGCTGGCATCTGGATGTGTCCGGGCGTTACGACCGTATTGTTTCGCAGCAGGTCAGCGATACCTTCGGCACCTCCAGCCGCCGCTCCGATGACCATATCAGCGGCCGGGCATCGCTGCTGTATGCCCTGGAAAACGGCCTCTCGCCGTATCTGAGCTATAGCCAGGCGATTACCCCTGCGATGCTGCCGGGCGCCGACGGTACCCTGCTGAAACCCACCACTGCAGAACAGCTGGAAGCGGGGCTGAAGTTCCAGCCGCCGGGCTCCGCCGATATGTACAGCATCGCGGTCTACGATTTAACGCAAAAAGATGTGGCGACGCGCGATCCAAACATCGCCACCGCGACCTTTATTCCAGCAGGAAAAGTTCACTCTCAGGGCGTGGAGCTGGAGATGCGCAACCAGATTACGCCTGAGCTGAGCACCCTCGCCTCCTACACCTGGAACCGCCTGCGCTTCCAGGACACCAAAGATGGGACGAGCGACAATACGCCGCAGCTGACGCCGGATCAGATGGCCTCTTTCTGGGCGCGCTATCAGTTCCCGGCGGGGATCAGCGCCGGGGCTGGCGTACGCTATATCGGGAAACAGTGGGCGGATGACGCTAATACCGAACGCCTGCCGTCGGTCACCTTACTGGATGCGATGGTGCGCGCCGATCTCGGCGTCTGGTCGCCGTCGTTGAAAGGGGCTTTTGTGCAGGTTAACGCCAATAACCTCAGCGACCGGGAGTATCTCTCCGGCTGCTACGGAACCGGCAACTGCTACTGGGGAGCCGAACGCAGCGTGACCGCTACCGTCGGCTACGACTTCTAAGGATTGTCTGAAAAACATTCCGCTCGCGCTGTGCTCTACGGATGACACCCGACGTGTCGCCCCGTGAAGCGCAGCGCGAGCGCAGGCGGCTACATGGCGTCCAGCGCCTGCTGCAGCTTCCAGATATAGCGCGGAGCCTGCGGAGCCGGATGTTTTTTCACCACGTGCTCAAAGAACTCATCGGCATCCAAATCGTTAATCTCGTCAATCGCATCCTGACGATTCGAGGAGAAGGTACGCAGGAGCGCCCCGGCGCCATTGGCGTAGGAGACCACCACCGCATAGCGCATCACCTGCGGATCTTTAATCCCGGCAAGCGGGCCATTCTCAAGGATACTCAGATAGGCCGCGCCCATCGAGATATTACGTTCGGGGTTTTTCAGCTCGCTGACCGACGGCTCGCCGCGCCAGCCCATGCGCCGGTAGACATCGCGCCCGGAAGTGGAAGGCTTCAGCTGCATCAGGCCTACTGCTCCGGATTTGCTGATAACCGTCGGGTTGCCACCGGATTCAATGGCGATAATCGCCGTCACCAGCTGCGGGTCAACGCCCCACGCCGCGCCGGCTTTTTCACTGATCGGCATCCACTGCATCGCCCGCTTAACCGGAACTTCAGCGTTCCACGGCGGGTTACGGTAATCCTGTTTTGAGCTACAACCGGCCAACAATACAACGATAAAAACATACCATCTCAATTTCACACATCTATCCTTATTGGCTGAAGTTTGCCGCCTGGAGATGACAATAATCGCTCCAGGCGGCATGATAACCCTTTCATTCTTAGCAAGGAATTGTCATGTCTCAGTTTTATCTGGTCGCCCCCTCAGGTTACTGCCTCAACCAGGAGGCAGCATACCGCGGCGTTCAACGTCTGCAGGAAGCCGGGCATCAGGTCCTGCACCAGGAGGTCATCCCTCGCCGCCAGCAGCGGTTTGCCGGAACTGAGCATGAGCGCCTGAACGACATTAACCAACTGGCGACCCTCGACGGCGCTAACCGCATCGTGATGGCGGTACGCGGCGGCTACGGCGCCAGCCGCCTGCTGCCGCACATCGACTGGCAGGCCCTCGCTGCGCGCCAGCGGCAGAACCCGCTAATCATTTGCGGACACAGCGATTTTACAGCGATTCAGATGGGCCTGCTGGCAAAGGGTAGCATAATCACCTTCAGTGGTCCGATGCTGGCCGGTAACTTTGGCGCCGAAACCATGGACCCGTTTACCGAACACCACTTCTGGCAGGCGCTGCGCAACCCGGAATTTACCCTCGAGTGGCAGGGCGAAGGCCCGGATTGCCGGGCCCAGGGAACTCTGTGGGGCGGCAATCTGGCGATGATAACCTCGCTGATTGGCACGCCGTGGCTGCCGCAAATCGCCAACGGCATTCTGGTGCTGGAAGATATTAACGAGCATCCGTTCCGCGTCGAACGGATGCTGCTGCAGCTGCTCAATAGTGGTATCCTCGCGAATCAGCGCGCCATCGTCCTCGGCAGCTTTACCGGCGCCCGACCTAACGATTACGACGCGGGCTATGATTTACCGCAGGTCCGTGATTATCTTCGCGCACAGCTCGCTGTTCCGCTCATCAGCGGGTTGGACTTCGGCCACGAGCAGCGGACCGTGACTCTGCCCCTCGGCGCGAATGCGCTGCTGGTGAACAACGCGGCCACCACCACCTTAACGCTCAGCGGGCATCCGGTACTGACAGAATAAAAACTTCCGTTACACATTTTCGGATACTCTGCAGATTGTTAAAATGATGTCACTTTCATAAAACCTTCACGCCAGTAAGGAGTACGTCAACTTTGGACGCCGGTGCGGTCATTAGTCTGTTTATTCTGGGTTCTGTATTAGTAACCTGTAGCATTTTATTGAGTTCCTTTTCCTCACGCCTTGGCATCCCGATTCTGGTTATTTTCCTTGCCATCGGTATGCTGGCCGGCGTCGATGGTATCGGCGGCATCCCTTTTGACAACTACCCTTTCGCCTACATGGTGAGTAACCTGGCGCTGGCGGTGATCCTGCTGGACGGCGGCATGCGCACCCAGGCGAGCTCGTTTCGCGTCGCGCTCTGGCCCGCCCTCTCACTGGCGACCGTTGGCGTGCTGATCACCTCCTGTCTGACCGGGATGATGGCCGCGTGGCTGTTCCATCTCGATCTTATCGAGGGGATGCTGATCGGCGCGATTGTCGGCTCCACCGACGCCGCGGCGGTCTTCTCGTTGCTCGGCGGCAAAGGGCTGAACGAACGCGTGGGCTCCACGCTGGAGATTGAATCCGGTAGCAATGATCCGATGGCGGTATTCCTGACCATTACCCTTATCGAGATGATTCAGCAGCATGAAACCGGCCTGAGCTGGATGTTTGCCGTGCATATCGTGCAGCAGTTCGGCCTCGGTATTGCGATTGGTCTCGGCGGCGGTTATCTGCTGTTGCAGATGATTAACCGTATCGTGCTCCCTGCGGGACTCTATCCGCTGCTGGCGCTGAGCGGCGGGATTATGATTTTTGCCGTCACCACGTCGCTGGACGGCAGCGGTATTCTGGCGGTGTATCTGTGCGGCTTCCTGCTCGGCAACCGGCCGATTCGCAACCGCCACGGGATCCTGCAGAACTTTGACGGGCTGGCGTGGCTGGCGCAAATCGCCATGTTCCTTGTGCTCGGTCTGCTGCTCACGCCGTCGGATCTGTGGCCTATCGCCATCCCGGCGCTGCTGCTGTCAATGTGGATGATTTTCGTCGCCCGCCCGCTGTCGGTCTTCGCCGGCCTGCTGCCATTTCGCGGCTTTAACCTGCGCGAGCGGGTGTTTATCAGCTGGGTTGGCCTGCGCGGCGCGGTGCCGATTATTCTCGCCGTCTTCCCGATGATGGCGGGCCTTGACAACGCCCGCTTGTTCTTTAACGTCGCCTTCTTCGTGGTGCTGGTCTCGCTGCTGCTGCAGGGAACGTCCCTCTCCTGGGCGGCGAAAAAAGCCAAAGTGGTGGTTCCGCCGGTGGGCTGGCCCATCTCCCGCGTCGGGCTGGATATTCACCCGGAAAACCCCTGGGAGCAGTTTGTTTACCAGCTGAGCGCCGATAAATGGTGCGTCGGCGCGGCGCTGCGCGATCTGCACATGCCGCCGGAAACCCGCATTGCCGCCCTGTTCCGCGACAATGTTCTGCTGCACCCGACCGGTAGCACCCGCCTGCTCGAAGGCGATATTCTCTGCGTGATCGGCCGCGAGCACGACCTGCCGGCGCTGGGTAAAATGTTCAGCCAGTCGCCGCCGGTGGCGCTCGACCAGCGCTTCTTCGGCGACTTTATTCTCGACGCCAGCGCAAAATTCGCCGATGTGGCGCAAATTTACGGCCTTGACGGCGGAGAGGAGTTTCGCGAACGCCAGCAGTCGCTGGGGGACGTGATTCAGGACCTGCTCGGTGCCGCGCCGGTTGTCGGTGACCAGGTGGAGTTCGCCGGAATGCTGTGGACAGTGGCGGAGAAAGAGGAAGACCACGTGCTGAAGGTCGGGGTACGCGTGGCGGAAGACGAGGCGGAGTGATCCGCCTCTTGCTACTCTCGCTTCGGTGAATGGCACCGCC
This sequence comes from Klebsiella sp. CSG-1, assembly GCF_056521145.1. Classification (NCBI taxonomy): domain Bacteria; kingdom Pseudomonadati; phylum Pseudomonadota; class Gammaproteobacteria; order Enterobacterales; family Enterobacteriaceae; genus Klebsiella; species Klebsiella sp. CSG-1. Next base: position 160,669 of record NZ_JBWNLD010000008.1, read on the forward strand.
GCATACAGACCCCAGAATCATCTCAACAAACGCGCATCGGCGGCCCTGAGGGCCGCGATGACGCAGGGAAACGCCCCCTGTTTCCTCACCTCTTTTACCCGAGAGCTTTCACAGGAGATATACCGATGACGACTTACATGACTGTGTCTTCCATTGTCGCCGCAGCCGAAAGGGTTAGAGATACAGTCGTGCGAACCCCCACGGTTTGGTCTCCGGGATTATCGGATATGCTGGGAAGAGCGGTTTTTCTTAAACTGGAGAATTTGCAGACCGGGGGTTCATTTAAAGCCAGGGGAGTGCTGAACCTGCTTTCCGCTTTTAGCGGCGAGCGGAAAGATTACCGCTTCGCTGCCGTCAGTGGCGGTAACTTTGGTATCGCAGTGGCAGAGGCTGCCAAAGCGCTCAATATCAACGTCACCGTCATCATGCCGGAAAATGCTCCGGCCTCATCCGTTGAAAAAATACGTCATTCCGGCGCCACGGTCATGATTGAAGAAAATGTCGACGCCGCCTTTGAACGGGCCAGAAACCTTTCACAACAGGGATATCATCTCATTGATGACTGTCGCGACACCCGTGTCGCGGAAGGATATGGCACTCTGGCGCTCGAACTGATTGCGGATTGCCCTTCTTTAACCGACGTGTTTGTTGCGGTCGGTGGCGGTGCCATGCTGGCTGGGGTGGGGACGGTGCTTAAATCCCACAACCCGCATATCCGCATCTGGGGAGTGGAAACGGTGGGCGCCAGTTCAATGTATCAGGCATTAAAAGCGGGCAAGCCTGTAAATGTCGATATCACCTCCGCCGTGTCAACGCTGGGTGTCCCGGTGATTGATCCGTTGATGCTGAAACACGCTCAGCGCTACCTTGAAGAGATAGTCATCGTGTCAGATAACGACGCCGTCTCAGGGATGATCACTTTTGCTGAGCAAGCCAGACAATGGGTGGAACCCGCCAGCGGGACGCTCATTCCTGCGGCCCATGCGGTTATCCCCAAACTTCCCAAAGATGCGGTCATTGGGCTCATCGTATGCGGGGGGAATATTAGCCAGCGGGAGATGAATGTCTGGGCAAAAAATGCCGGGATTAATTAAATGCCAGCGTCCTGTGCCCCCCTGCTTTAGGCTGGCAAAAATGGGCGATCGGCAGAGAGTACTGAAAGCGGCAAAGGGGCGGGTTCAAATTCCAGCGGAATTTTTACCCGCCGCCCACCGGCAACAGAGGCCCGACAGACCTGCTCAAAAAGAATGGCTAATCCCACGCCGGCTCATGCGGCCTGAAGCGCCATTTCCCCCACGGTTAACACAATACGCCTGCTGAACATAAGCGGGCCTGCCCTTGTCCGATGCGACAGCCTCATGTATCAGGCGGTGCGCCATTTCCGGGTTAACGGTTTTTCGACCTCGACAATCAGGAACATCACAAATCCGATGACAAAAGTGATCACCCAATAGCGGAACGGCAGCGCGGTGGTACCAAACAGCATTTGCATAAACGGCGCGTAGATGATCAGCAGCTGCAGCGCCAGCAGGACGGCGCTGACGATCCAGATGCCTCTGTTTGCCAGTAATCCTTTACTCAGAGAAAAGCCGTCGGCGACGCGGCAGTTGAGCATATAAAACCACTGGGCGGTCACCAGCGTCTGCAGCAGGACGGTACGAATAAACTCCGGCGAATAGCCGCGTGGCTGGAGCCAGGCTTCCAGAACAAAGGCGCTCACGGCTATCATCGAACCCACAAAAATCACCCGCCAGATAGCGAAACCATCCATAACATGCAGTTTAGGATCGCGCGGCGGTCGCGCCATAATGTTCTTCTCGCCAGCCTCAAACGCCAGGCCGAACGACAGCGTGGCGGAGGTCGCCATGTTCATCCATAAGATCAGCACCGGGGTCAAAGGAATCAAGTTCCCCGCCAGCAGCGCAATAATGATTAATAACCCCTGCGCCAGGTTGGTCGGCATAATGAAAAGGATGGTTTTCTTCAGGTTATCGTACACCCGCCGCCCTTCTCTGACCGCGCTGGCGATGGTGGCGAAGTTATCATCCGTCAGCACCATATCGGCCGCCTCTTTGGTCACCTCGGTTCCCTTGATGCCCATGGCGATCCCGACATCAGCCTGCTTCAGCGCCGGAGCATCGTTCACCCCGTCGCCGGTCATCCCCACCACCTCTTTTTTACTCTGCAACGCCTGCACCAGACGGAATTTATCTTCCGGGCTGGTACGGGCGAAAATGTCAAATTTCTGCGCCGCTTCGCTGAGCTGCTGGTCGTCCATCACCTCCAGTTCACGCCCGGTGATGGCATTGCCGGCATTGCCAATGCCAAGCATTTTGCCGATACTCATCGCGGTTTGCGGGTGATCGCCAGTGATCATTTTCACCCGAATGCCCGCCTGCAGGCAGTCGCCAATCGCCGTAATCGCTTCCGGACGCGGCGGGTCCATCATCCCGGCAATGCCGAGGAGGATAACCCCCTGCTGCAGATCCTGATGGGTCAGCTCGCTTTGCCCGCTGGCCGCCGGTTTCCACGCCGCCGCGACCATTCGCAACCCTTCCCGCGCGTACTCTTCGATTTTCGCTTCCCAGTAGGGCTGATTCAGCGGCTGCAGGCCATCCTCCGTCTGCTGCTGCTGACAAAGCCGGAACAGCACATCCGGGGCGCCGGTGATTAAGATCATCTCTTCATTACCGATCCGATAGAGCGTCGACATATATTTATATTGCGAATCGAAAGGGATTTTGCTGCGCAATTCTGTGGCCACAGTCGGCAGCGCGACTTTCGCCGCCAGCACTTTCAGCGCCCCTTCCGTTGGACCGCCGGTAATTTTCCATAACCCGCTTTCATCCTTGATAAGCTGGCTGTCATTACATAAATCAATGGTCCTCAAATAGCGCTCAAGCAGCGTACCGGGGGCCACCACAACCGGCCCAGCGCCATCTACCGGGTGAATATTCCCGATCGGTTCATAGCTATCGCCTTCTACCCGATAGACGGTATCCGCCGTAATGACGGCTTTTACCGTCATCTCGTTCATGGTCAGCGTTCCGGTTTTATCCGAGCAGATCACCGTCATCGCCCCGAGGGTCTCAACGGTCGGCAGCTTGCGGATAATCGCCTTCTGCCGCGCCATGGTCTGCACGCCCAAAGAGAGAATGATCGAGATGATCGCCGGCAAACCTTCCGGCACCGACGCCACCGCAAGGCTAATCAGCGAGAGCATCAGCTCTGAAACCGGCATATCGCGAAACAGCAGGCTGAAGACGAACAGCGCGGCCATCATCACCAGGATGATAATAAAGATGGCTTTGCCGAGCTTATCCATCTGTACCAGCAGCGGCGTACGGTGCTTTTCAATATCCGCCATCATCTGGTTGATATGGCCCAGTTCGGTATCCCCGCCGGTCGCCACCACCAGACCTTTCCCGCCGCCGGAACTGACCGTGGTCCCCGAAAACAGCAGGTTCGTGCGATCGCCGAGGGGAAGCTCGCCGCTCAGCGCCTCGGTGTTTTTTTCCACGACCGTCGACTCACCGGTGAGAATCGCCTCTTCCACACGCAGATTGTGGGCTTCAATAACCCGCAGGTCGGCAGGGATTCGGTCACCTGCCCGAATCACCACAATGTCACCCGGCACCAGCGCGGTGGTCGCCACCGTTTCATGGTTCCCCTGACGAATCACCACCGCTTCGCTGGAAAGCATATTGCGAATGCTCTGCAGCGATTTTTCCGCATTACTTTCCTGGATATGGCCAATCAGGGCATTGATCACCGCGACGCCGAGGATCACCAGGGTATCGACCCAGTGCCCCATGACCGCAGTCAGCAGCGCGGCTGCCAGCAGGACGTAGATCAGGACATCGTTGAAATGGGCGAGGAAGCGGAGCCAGGCGGGTTTGCCCGGCTTTTGGGGTAGTGCATTCTCACCGTACTGCTGGAGTCGCGAGGCCGCTTCTGCGCTGCTAATACCTTCGGAGGAACTGTTGGTGCTGGTCAGGGTTTCATCGACGGAGAGCTTGTAGAACGGGCCAGCCGGTTTGTCTGTACTCATAGTTATCTCCTCACTCCTGTAACGGAAATCAGAACAGCATCAGGCCGCCCCTAACGCACAACGAAAACCGGAACGTGGGCATAACGCACGATGCTTGCCGCCTCGGAACCCAGCAAGTGGGTCTGAATATTGGGGTTACGCGAGCCAATAATCACCACATCCGCCTGCAGTTCGTCGGCCAGTTTGATCACCTCATCACGAATATTGCCGCTGCGGACATGAATATGGATGTCACTTTCCGGCAAGGTGGACTTTTTGGCCAGCTCAGCCAGTTTTTCCTCTGAGTTTTTAACCAGATAGTCTTCCATTTTTCGTGCATCGGAAATAAATCCGCGCGTTAGCGCTGGGGAAAACAGAGGGTTTACGTGCACTAAATGAATTTTCCCGGAAGCGCTTTGCGCGAGAAACTGAGCATGGGATAACGCTTTGTCGGCGAGACCAATTTCGAAGACATCAACCGGGACCAGGATATTTTTATACATAGAGACAATCCTTTTATTACCAATAGAATAGTTGGCGATTAACGCCTGACGTGTCGTATTGAGGAAATAATCTCAGAAACAAAAGCTGGCACAAAAGTCGGTATAATTAAACGTAGCACAGGACGGTTAACATGATTAAGCCACCGGTTATTATATTGAAAAATATCACAGAGCCCGCTCACCTCAGACAAATCGGCTGGAAACAGCGCTAAAACTTCGACATAAGGACAATTTTTACTCTTTTTAACATTTCCGTTTTTCTACGACTATGCTCATAATCAGGAGCTATAGTACTTCCAAAAATCACCCCATAATTAGTCATGTGAGAATTTACTTACTATATATCCAGTACTAAAGGAGGCGCGATGTTTGGCTATAGTCTGGTTCGTCTGAGCCTGTTTATCGCCCTGGCAATCATTGCCTGTACGGCGACAGGTTTATTCACTTATGTCGTTGTCTCCGCGTTGGCTGAATAATCATGGCGCTTGTAACAAACATGTAAAATAAATCTATTCACACTGAGGGGAATACAGTGAAGCGTTATTTTTCTCTCATTCCTGTTGTTATTTTAATAACAACAGCTTGCGATCAGAAAGCACCCCAGGTCACGCCACTACCGCGGATGGTTAAAGCGGTGGAGGTAACCGCCGTCGGTGATTCACAGCAACGTATTTTTCCTGCGCGCATCGAATCCGGGGACTCTACGGATCTGTCTTTTAAACGCGGTGGCCAGGTTGAATCGCTCGACGTTCGCCAGGGGGCGAACATTACGCAAGGACAGGTCCTCGCCCGCCTGAACGCGCGGGAAGCCCAACAGCGCTTCAATGAACGACAAACTGCCGCCACGCTCGCGCAGCGGCAGTTCGATCGCTTCCAGACCCTGGCCGGCCGCCAGGCTATTTCGAAAGCTGAAATGGACATCCAGCGCGCCAGCCGCGACTCGGCAAATGCCGCGCTGAAAATTGCCCGCGAAGAGCTCGACCAGATGACGCTAAACGCGCCGTTTAGCGGGGTAGCGGCCAGCGTGCCGGTCCGCAATCACCAGGTGGTCGCCGCCGGCCAGACCATTGTGACCCTGACGCGTAGCGATCTCCTTGATGTGGTCTTCAGTATTCCGGAAAACCTGTTTAGCGCCTTTGATATTCGCAACGCCCAGTACCGCCCGATAGTGAAAATCAACGCCCTGCCGGAGCGCCAGTTCACCGCCCAGTACAAAGAGCATTCCGGCAGCAGCGACAATCATACCCTGACGTGGCAGGTGATTTTGACCATGCCGCGTCCGGCTGATTTCCCTGCGGTGGGCGGCGTCAGCGGAACCGTGACGGTGAATCTGGCAAATCTGCCCGCCAACGCGGGTCATGAGGCGCTGGTGGTGCCGGTTGAGGCGGTGTTCAATCCCGATAATCATCCGCGCAATGAGCCGCACGTGTGGGTAATTAAAGGCGATGGAGAACAGCTGCATCTTGAAGATCGCAAAGTGAGTGTCGGGCAGGTAACCACCCAGGGTGTGGTCATTACCGACGGGCTCAGCGCCGGCGAGCGCGTTGTGGCGGCTGGCGTAAGCGAACTGCATGCCCAACAGCCGGTTCGAATCTGGACGCGTGAACGAGGCCTGTAATGGATATCTCTCGCCAGTTTATTAATAATCCCGTTCGCGTCTGGTTAACTATTCTGCTGCTGGGCATTGGCGGTATTTTTGCCCTGCTCAATATCGGCCGTCTGGAAGATCCGGCCTTTACCATTAAAACGGCGGTGGTCATTACCCACTATCCTGGCGCATCGGCGCAACAGGTCGAAGAAGAGGTCACCCTTCCGCTGGAAAATGCCCTGCAACAGTTGCCCTATCTGGATAACGTCAGCTCTATTTCGTCCAACGGACTCTCGCAGATTACGGTGAACATCGCCTCGAATTACCACTCCGATGAGCTGCCGCAAATCTGGGATGAGCTGCGGCGCAGGGTGGGCGATGCGGCCCGCCTCTTCCCGCCGGGCGTGGTTTCCCCCTTCGTCAACGATGATTTCGGCGACGTGTTTGGCTTCTTCTTTGCCATTTCCGGCGACAGTTTTAGCAATCCGGAGCTGGTCCGCTATGCCGAGCAGCTGCGCCGGGAGCTGGTGCTGGTGCCCGGCGTCGGCAAGGTCGCCATCGGCGGCGCGATCCCCCAGCAAATTAACATTGATATCTCGCTGCCTAAAATGGCGGCCCGCGGCATTACCCTTAATCAACTTTCCGCTCTTCTCAGTCGCCTGAACGTCGTTTCCAGCGCCGGGGAGATAAAATCCGGCAGCGAGTCCATTCGCCTGCATCCCACCGGGGAATTTGACAATATCGACGAACTGGGCGACCTGCCGATCAACCCGCATGGCACGGGAGCGGCGACCCGGCTGCGGGATATTGCGACGATCTCGCGCGGGTTGAGCGAATCCCCGTCCAGCATCTACCACGCCAACGGCCGCCAGGCGGTGACGATGGGCGTCTCGTTTATTCCCGGCGTCAACGTCATCGATGTTGGCCACGCGCTGGAGGCTAAACTGGCGCAAATGTCGGCGGAAAAACCCGCCGGGATTCACCTCGATCTGTTCTACGATCAGGCGGCTGAAGTTGGCCACTCGGTTAACGGCTTTATCACTAATTTCTTAATGGCGCTGGCCATTGTTGTCGGCGTGCTGCTGATCTTTATGGGCGTGCGCAGCGGTATTATTATTGCGTTCTCGCTGGCCCTCAACGTGCTGGGCACGCTGCTGATTATGTACCTGTGGGGTATTGAGCTACAGCGGATTTCGCTGGGGGCGCTCATTATCGCCCTCAGTATGCTGGTCGATAATGCTATCGTGATTGTCGAAGGGGTGCTGATTGCCCGCCAGCAGGGGTCAACGCTGCTGACCGCCATCAACTACGTTATCCGCCGTTCCGCCCTGCCCTTGCTGGGAGCAACGGTGATTGCGATCCTCGCCTTCGCACCTATCGGCCTGTCGCAGGACTCGACGGGGGAATATTGTAAATCGCTGTTCCAGGTACTGTTAATCTCCCTGATGCTCAGCTGGTTCTCGGCGCTCACCATTACCCCGGTGCTGATCAAATGGTGGCTGTTTAAAGGCGCGGCATCCCCGGCGCCGGCCGCTGAGACCGATCCTTACCGCGGGCGCTTCTACCGCAGCTACCAGCGGATCCTCAACGCCCTGTTGCGGCAAAAAACCGTCACCCTCGTGGTGATGGCTGCGCTGCTGGCTGGCGCAGTCTGGGGATTTGGCTCGGTGCGGCAGAACTTTTTCCCGTCATCCAATACGCCGATCTTCTTTGTGGATCTGTGGCTGCCCTACGGCACCGACATTGCCGCCACGGAAAAAATGGCCAGCGATATCGAAACCGCGATTAACGGCCAGCCCGGCGTCGTCACCACCGTGGCCACCGTCGGTCAGGGCAGCATGCGCTTTATCCTCACCTATAGCGGCCAGCGGCAGTACAGCAACTATGCGCAGATTATGGTTCGCATGGACGACCGGCGCAGCATTGACGCCCTCACTCGTCACGTGGATGCCTATATTGCGCGTCACTATCCGCAGGTGAACGCCAGCAGCAAGCGGGTGATGTTTGGTCCGTCCGGCGACAGCGCAATCGAGGTGCGGATTAAAGGCCCCGATCCCGACAGATTGCGGCTGATAGCCAGCCAGGTAAGCACGATCCTCACGGCAGATCCGGCCGTCGGCAGCGTGCGTAACGACTGGCAAAACCGCAGTAAAACGATCCGCCCGCAGTATTCCCCTACCCTGGGGCGCGAGTTGGGGGTGGATAAGCAAGATATCGACAGTGCGCTGCAGATGAATTTCAGCGGTAGCCGCGCCGGGCTGTATCGCGAAGGCGCCGATCTGCTGCCGGTAGTGGTGCGCCCGCCGGCCGCCGAACGTCAGGATGCTAACCATCTGCAAAACGTGCTGGTGTGGAGTCAAAGCCGTCAGCAGTACATTCCGCTAAGCAACGTCGTCAGCGGCTTTAACCTCGAATGGGAAGACCCGTTAATTCTGCGCCGCGACCGCAGCCGCGTGCTCACGGTGATGACCGACCCCGACCCGCTGAGCAATCAAACCTCAGGCGATATTCTGGCGCGGGTCCAGCCGCAGATTGACGCGCTCAGCCTGCCGCACGGCTACAGCATTGAGTGGGGAGGCGATGCCGAGAACTCCAGCGAAGCGCAGCAGGGGCTGTTCACCACCCTGCCATTGGGCTATCTGGTGATGTTCGTCATCACCGTGTTGATGTTCAGCTCGCTGAAGAATGCCATTGCCATCTGGCTGACCGTACCGCTGGCGCTGATCGGCGTGACGCCGGGATTTTTAATTACCGGCATCCCTTTTGGTTTTATGGCGCTTATCGGTCTACTGAGCCTGAGCGGAATGCTTATCCGTAACGGTATCGTGCTGGTTGAAGAGATTGAACAACAAAAACAGGAAAAACCGCAGCACGAGGCGATTATCTATGCGGCAACCTCGCGCTTACGGCCGATACTGCTCACGGCCTTCACCACCGTGCTCGGGCTGGCGCCGCTGCTGCTGGACGTCTTCTTCCAGAGTATGGCGGTGGTTATCATGTTCGGGCTGGGTTTTGCGACCCTTCTGACGCTACTGGTTCTTCCGGTTATTTACGCCTGTTTCCACCCTAAGGATATGCGGTAACCACAATGAACACCACCGGGTTAAATATTATTAAAACGCTGGGATGCATGACGGCGGTCACCTTCTTTACCATCTATAACACCTGGGATCGGTATGATTACGATTATCACTGGATCCTCGGCTTTCTGACGTTTATCTCAACCATCGCCACGCCGCTGTTTTTTGTGGTGGCCGGCTATCTCGATGCTCAGTCCCGGCATAGCGCGAGCTGGCAGATGGGGAAAATTAAAAGCGTGGTGATCGTCTTTCTTTTCTGGATGACGATTTACTACCTCTGGGAGCCCTATCAGCGCGGCTATCTTATCCAGCCGTGGTTTGTCTTCGCCTTTATTGTGATTTATACCTTCCACCCGCTGATCGAGTGGCTAAGCCAGCGAAGAAGGCTCTTCTTCGGCGTGGTGTTTGTATTACTGCTTTTCTCCTATGGTTACGACCTGCTGGCGGCCCTCTATCCCAACGTGCATGCGCTGACCCTGGCGCCGCAGTATCGCCTGTGGACCTGGCTGTTGTTTTATTTAACCGGTCAGCTGTTTAGCGACCCGCTGGTCGTGCGCTGGCTTAATCGCGATAACGTCGTCAAAGCCGCGATGTTTGCTATCCCCTTTATTTATCTTTTCACCTGGTTTTACGAGCGCCATTTCTTTTTCGCCCTGTTCAAGGCCGACAGAAATGCTTTCATTCTCACCGGTTCGCAAATTTATATTCTGGTGGTCGCGCTGGTCATTGCGGCCAACGGCGTGCGTTTTCGCAAAAACAGCGAGTTTAAAGAGAGTATTCTGGCGGCAATCAGCAAAACGATGACCGGGGTTTATATTCTCCATTACTCAATTTTTCATCTCCTGAGCACCCTTATCCCAATCGGTTCGCTGACCACAAAATTAATGCTGATTGCCCTGACGTTTATCGTCTCGGTATTGATTTCCATGCTGGCGTTATCCCACTCCATCACTAAAAAAGTGATCACCCTTTAAATCACCGGCGCCCAGCTGACCCGGGTTTAAAAACCATAGCGGAGCCAGGCAAACAGGACATTGCCGTTATTGTAGGTGCCGGGAATATAGGTGAACTGTACGCTAAGCCGCTGATAGCTTGCGGAAAATAAGGGGAGAATAATCGGTAAGGGGACATAATTAGCAAAATCATCACGGGCGGTGATCCCGGCGGTCACGCCAAGACCAAGGCGGAAATCCTGGCGGCTATCCAGATACCAGCCCTTCTCCCAGCCGTAGCCGACGATCGGCTGCCATTTGTTATGCGAATCCTTAAACATCATGGCATACAGCGAACTCCAGTCGCCATCATCGTGATAGCGAGAGACGCCGAAGCCGCCGCCCCAGGGCATCTCATTGTAGTTATCCGTTTTCTCTTTATCGTAGGTTAAGCGGTTGTGCCAGCTAAGAAACGGCAGATAGAGGTCATAATTTTGCGGCTGATTCCAGGTTTGCGAAACATCGTTTTTGAGCCAGTTCCACCAGCCGCTGATACGCTGTTCGCCGTAAACATGGTCTTCAGCCTGTACCGCCGTGGCGAAAATAATCAGGGTTGCCCACACTATCAGCCGACAATGTTGCATAGGTTTTTCCTTAAAAAATCACCGGTAACGATTCAGTCCGGGAATAATAAACGCGCTTTGCCAATATCACCGCCGCTAGTTTGCTGGTCACAGGCGTCCCTGATGACAGGGCTATAGTAGCCGGCAAGGCGCTCCCCCAGAGCGATAAACCCTACCATTTCTGAATCAGGACATTCTCACGACGCTCATTGAATCTGGCGTATGCGCCGGTCGGGAAATCAAAGGATGTCCTCGCATTATAATCCCGATTCAGGGAGAAGGCGGGACAGCGCCGCGAATATGTTGCTGAATACGCTCCATCATAAATGGGAAAAACGGGTTGGAGGTGACGCGCATCAGCGTATCCAGCCCTACGCTGAGGGTTGAGGTCTCTCCGCGTAGCGAAATGGTGCCGATACTAATGCCGTAAAGGTTCTTCTCCGTCGGCTCGCGACCGTACAGAGAGTCGGTCATCGGGAATGGCACCGCGACATGCGAGAGCGAATACATATCCTGCGGCCACGCCATGTTCAGCCGCGTCACCTGCTCCTCTTGCGCGCCTGCTGGCGTGGTACGAGCGACGGTATCATACGTGGTGGGCGAGGCATTGGTAATCACGGTTGTGCGATAGCGCCGCGGCGCTGGCGGTAATAGCGTGCTGAGCGCAGAGTAGACCGCGGGTCGAAACAGCGCGCGCAAATTCGCCGCCTGGTTGATATCAAAAATCACCAGTTCACTGCCGTTTTCCGGCAAATAGCGATACAGCGAATCCACCACGGCCCTGGTGCTGACGGTGGAGTCCATCACCGACTGAAAAGTCAGCACCGGAGCAAGGGCCGCGAGCCGCTGGCTGCGGGAATCCTGGACAATTTTCTCCTGCAGCGCCTGGGTTAACAGCCACGACTGTCGGGCCGCCTTCACCGGAAAGGAATTGTATTTATAAGGATTAAACTCAGGGACCACGTTCAGCCATGCCGCCCGCGCAAAAGCAGGAAACACCGCCGGTAACCCCGTCAGCCCGGCAAAGCGGGCAAAAGCGGTCACCCCAATCATCGGCGACAGCAGGACTATCTGCTGCGGCTGAGACAAGGCCTTATCATCCAGCGCGTCGAGCGCATATTTCAGCGCCAGCGCGCCGCCGTTGGAATAGCCGATAACATGCAGCGGGACGTTCGCCCCGGCCAGTCGGGTCGCTTCGCGTACCGCCAGTCGCGTTGTCGCCATCCACTGTTGCCAGTCAACGGCGGTCAGCGAACCCGGCGCAGTACCATGCCCCGGCAGCCTCGGCACAACGGCAACGAACCCCTGCTGCTGGTAGGCCTTTGCCAGATAGCGCACGCTGTACGGCGAGTCCGTCAAGCCATGAAGTAACACCGCGGCGCCGCGCGGCGTCCCCTCCGGCAGCAGCACAAAGGAGCGATTCCAGTCAGGCTGAAACTGTTGCGGGTAGACCTGGCTTTGGGCATAAAACCGATTAAGCGGCGTTTTTTGATCGTCAGGAAGCGTATTGGTCAGCTGAATTTTCATCTCGTGAAAAATCGCGTCTTCTCGCGCCAGATAGCCCGCGAAGGTCGAGCGGTCAATCTCCGCTGTCGACATTTCATCAGCAGACCAGGTATGCCACGGATGTAGTGCTGGCCCACGCTGCGTTTCGTAAATACGCCCGGCAATAAAAACGGTAATAACGATAAGCAGGCCAATGGCTATTTTTTTCCCCAGCGAGGCCACTTTTAAGCCAGCTTTAATCAGGGGGCGGGTAAATCTCATCATTGGCATCTCGCTGTCCGTGTTGGGTTCTGTACATGACGACCGTTGGCTCGCTGGGGCATTGTAGTCAGGTGCTGGACGTTGTTTCCAGAAGTAGTCGGTTGCTGATTTTTACTGCCTGCGCTGAAGACGGTAGTCAATTACCGCGCCACAAGCGGGAGTGTCGGGATGGATATCGCCAACTCGGTCTGCCATGCGTCCGGACGTTTGAGGGCTCAATCCCGTGGAACAGGCATCTCTCGGTTTGATGTCCGTCATGTTATCCGCCCGTTCGGGCCATCCACGCCTCTGGCGATGGCAGCCTGCGTTAAGCAGATCGTAGCAGGCAACGGAATCGAATCAAGAAGCCAGGCAGGCACGCTGTATTGCTGGCAGACCTTCGGCGGTCGGAACGAGGCGTACAGGGCGAGGATGCGCAGCGGGCGGGCGCCGCCGACATACGGCTGACGCGGGGGTTTCCCCGGTTTACCACCGGGCCGGTTTTTCCGACTACCGCAAGCGGAAAACCAGAATTCCAGTCACTGACTGCAATTCTGGCTCATCAGACCGGCGAATAGCGCCGTCCAGGCAAGTTACCCGGTCACCACCGGAACGCGGGGCGCCAGCGCGCACATCAGCTCATAGCCGACGGTGCCGCAGACGCTGGCGACATCGTCAATTTTGATCTCTTTGCCCCACAGCTCTACCGGCGCACCGATCCCAGCCTGTGGGCAAGGCGTTAAATCGACCGCCAGCATATCCATCGACACCCGGCCCACCGTGCGGGTCCGAACGCCGTCAACCAGCACCGGCGTACCGTCCGGCGCCACGCGCGGATAGCCGTCGGCGTAACCGCAGGCCACAATCCCAATGCGCTGTTCGCCGGATGCCCGATACAGGCTGCCGTAGCCCACCGCCTCTCCCGCCTTCAGGTTCTGCACGGCGATGATTTCGCTGCTCAGCGTCATCACCGGCTTGAGGCCGCTATTGGCGATATCCTGCCATTGGCCGGAAGGCGAGGCGCCATACAGCACAATCCCCGGCCTCACCCAGTCGAAATGGGCTTCTGGATGCCACAGCGTCGCCGCTGAGTTAGCCAGCGAACGCCGGCAATCCAGCCCTTCCGCCGCCTGCTCGATACGGCGCATCGGCTCAATAATGCCCTGCGGATTTTCCGCATCGGCAAAATGCGACATCAGCGTCATTTCGCTGACGTTGTTCAGCGCCCGCAGCTGCTGCCAGACGGTATGAATGCGATCCGGCATAAAACCGAGGCGATTCATCCCGCTGTTAACCTTGACGTAGATATCCAGCGGCGCGTGGAGTTTGGCCTGCTGAAGCGCCTTAATCTGCCAGTTACTGTGCACGCTGGTGGTCAGGCGGTACTTATCGAACAGCGCCAGCTCATCGGCGTGGAAGAAACCCTCCAGCATCAGAATCGGCCCTTTCCAGCCGTGCTCGCGGAGCAGGATCGCCTCTTCAAGGTTGAGCATCGCGAAGCCATCAGCGCCGCTCAGCGCGCTCCAGACGCGCGACAGGCCGTGACCATAGGCGTTGGCTTTCACCACCGCCCACAGGCGCGAGGCGGGGGCCGCACGCCGGACAATCTGCAAATTCTGCCGCAAGGCCGACAAATCAATGCTGGCCAATACAGGACGAGACATGAAGACTCCTTAGTTATGAACGCCGTGCAGATGCTGAGCGCGTGCCGGAGTAAAGCCGGGGCTATAGCGCGCGACGGCCAGATCATCGTACGGAATGGCCGGTGTACGGCCTGAAATCAAATCACTGAGCAACTGTCCGGAACCGCAGGCCATGGTCCAGCCCAGCGTGCCGTGCCCGGTGTTCAGCCACAAATTCTTATATGCTGTACGGCCTACCACCGGCGTACCGTCCGGCGTCATCGGGCGCAGCCCGGTCCAGAAGGTGGCCTGCTCAACGTGGCCGCCGCGCGGGAACAGATCGCGGACCACCATCTCCAGCGTTTCCCGGCGCGGCTTCAGCAGCTCTTTATTAAAGCCGACGATTTCCGCCATCCCGCCCACGCGGATACGCTGGTCAAAGCGGGTAATGGCGATTTTGTAGGTTTCATCAAGAATAGTCGAAACCGGCGCGCCGTCCTCCTCGGCAATCGGAATGGTCAGCGAATAGCCCTTCAGCGGATAGACCGGAATGTCCACCAGCCCTTTCAACATCGCGGTAGAGTAAGAACCAAAGGCCATCACATAGGCATCGCCTTTGATTATTTCAGCGCCGCATTTCACGCCGGCAATCTGTTCGCCTTCATACAGCAGCGCGTCCACCGGCGTATTAAAGCGGAAGGTGACGCCCGCCTGCTCCGCCATCGCCGCCAGGCGCGTGGTAAACAGCTGGCAATCGCCGGTTTCATCATTGGGTAGACGCAGGCCGCCGGTCAGCTTATGGCTGACTTCGGCCAGCGCGGGCTCCACTTCCAGCAAACGTTTCGCTTCCAGAAGCTGGTACGGAACGCCGGCATCTTCCAGCACGGCGATGTCGCGGGTGGCGTTTTCATACTGTTTTTCCGTACGGAACAGCTGCAATGTGCCGCCCTGGCGGCCCTCATACTGGATCCCGGTGCTCTCACGCAGCGCTTTCAGGCAGTCGCGGCTGTATTCCGCCAGACGCACCATCCGCCCTTTGTTCTCCATATAATGGCGGGTATCGCAGTTGCGCAGCATTTGCCACATCCACTTTAGCTGGAACTGAGTCCCGTCAAGCCCGATAGCCAGCGGCGCGTGGCGCTGGAACATCCATTTGATGGCCTTCAGCGGCACGCCTGGCGCCGCCCACGGCGCAGCATAGCCCGGGGAAATCTGCCCGGCGTTAGCGGCGCTGGTCTCTTCCGCCGCCCCGGGTTGACGGTCGATAACCGTCACTTCATGACCCGCCTGGCTTAGATACCATGCACTCGCAACCCCAACTACCCCACTTCCCAGTATGACGACTCGCATAGCGACTCCGTAATAGTTAAAGAACAATCATCTGATTACAAATTGATAACTCAGTTGAAAATATTATTCAACATACGCTTTATTTATGGTGACTTAACTCACAGCAAACCGCACCAGCACTGACCCTATAGATTTACTATCTCCTGCTGCGCTTCATTTTTACTCAGAATAATATTCTGCTTGTTTGGGCAAATAAGGCCTTTAAGATTGCGAAATCGCGAAGAAAAGAAATTGTCGGGAGGCGCAGTTTGTCATCCCCTGTTCTATGCTTGATGAGAGGCTTTCCGTACAGAGAGAGCCACCTACAACGAGGGCGCGCTAATGGCTACGATTGATTCCATGAACAGGGACACTACTCGTTTAAGCGATGGACCCGACTGGACTTTTGAACTGCTGGAAACCTACCTTGCCGAGGTTGACCGGGTAGCGAAGCTATACCGTCTCGACACCTATCCGCACCAGATCGAAGTCATTACTTCCGAGCAGATGATGGATGCCTATTCCAGCGTCGGCATGCCCATCAACTACCCGCACTGGTCGTTCGGTAAAAAATTTATCGAAACCGAGCAGGCGTATAAGCACGGTCAGCAGGGGCTGGCCTATGAGATTGTGATTAACTCCAATCCCTGCATCGCCTACCTGATGGAGGAGAACACGATAACCATGCAGGCGCTGGTGATGGCCCATGCCTGCTACGGTCACAACTCTTTTTTCAAAAACAACTATCTGTTCCGCAGCTGGACCGACGCCAGCTCGATCATTGATTATCTGATTTTCGCCCGCAAATACATTACCGACTGCGAAGAGCGCTACGGCGTTGATGAGGTGGAGAAGCTCCTCGACTCCTGTCATGCCCTGATGAACTACGGCGTCGATCGCTACAAACGCCCGCAAAAAATCTCGTTGCAGGAGGAAAAAGCGCGGCAGAAAAGCCGGGAAGAGTATCTGCAAAGCCAGGTGAATATGCTATGGCGCACTCTGCCGAAGCGGGAAGAAGAGAAGACCATTGAGTCGGCCCGCCGCTACCCTTCAGAGCCGCAGGAGAACCTGCTGTACTTTATGGAGAAGAACGCGCCGCTGCTGGAGCCGTGGCAACGCGAAATCCTGCGTATCGTGCGCAAGGTCAGCCAGTATTTTTATCCGCAGAAGCAGACCCAGGTGATGAACGAAGGGTGGGCCACCTTCTGGCATTACACGATCCTCAATCACCTTTATGACGAAGGGAAAGTGACGGAGCGCTTTATGCTGGAGTTTCTACACAGCCACACCAACGTGGTATTCCAGCCGCCCTATAACAGCCAGTGGTATAACGGGATTAACCCGTACGCTCTGGGCTTCGCCATGTTCCAGGACATTAAGCGTATTTGCCAGTCGCCGACCGAAGAAGACCGCTACTGGTTCCCGGATATCGCCGGCTCTGACTGGCTGGAAACGCTGCATTTCGCGATGCGTGATTTCAAAGACGAGAGTTTTATCAGCCAGTTCCTGTCACCGAAGGTCATGCGCGACTTCCGCTTCTTTACGGTGCTGGATGACGATCATAATAACTACCTGGAGATCTCCGCTATCCATAACGAGGAGGGGTATCGGGAGATCCGCTCGAAGCTGTCCGCCCAGTACAACCTCAGCAACCTCGAGCCGAATATTCAGGTATGGAGCGTCGATCTGCGCGGCGACCGCTCACTAACGCTGCGCTATGTGCCGCACAACCGCGTCCCGCTGGATAAAGGGCGTCGCGAAGTGCTCAAGCACGTCCATCGTCTGTGGGGGTTTGATATCCTGCTGGAACAACAAAATGCCGATGGCAGTATCGAACTGCTGGAGCGTAGCCCGCCGCGCCAGAACGCGCTGTAAAACGATGAAAAAATGCCCGACAGCTTGCCGGGCATTTTTTATAACGTCGGTGTCCCTTAACGCATGCCGATGACTAAATCACCCGACATGGTTTTCTGCATCCGGTGCCAGATCTCGCCGCTGTCGTGGCCGTAACGACGGACAATCTCGTAAACTTTCTCGTGCAGCCCCTCTTCGCACACTTTCGCCAGCTGATGATAGAAGCCCAGCGCCAGGCTGCGCGCTTCCGGATTGGCAAAATAGTGACGACCGATGCGGGTGTACAGCCCTTTCATTCCGTTGAGGATCAGGCCGTAAATCGGGTTACCAGAGGCGAACGCCAGGCCGCGGAAGATGTTGTAATCCAGCTCGGCAAACGCGTCGGCGTGATCTTCGACTTCCCGCGCGCTGGCAAGCACTTCCAGCGCATTGTCAGGATGCTGACGGAACGCGGTGCGGATGAAGATGGTAGAGATGTTGGTACGTACCGACAGCAGGTTATCGATCAGCTGCGGAACGCTGTCATGATCAAGACGCGCCAGAGTTTCGAGAATATTCAGCCCGGACGTTTCCCAGAAATTATTCACCTTCGTCGGCTTGCCGTGCTGAATCGTCAACCAACCATCACGGGCCAGACGTTGCAACACTTCGCGTAAGGTGGTGCGGGTCACACCAATGAGTTCAGAAAGTTCACGTTCGGCGGGGAGGATGGTGCCTGGGGGAAAACGATTATTCCAGATACTCTCGATGATGTACTCTTCCGCGAAACCCGCAGGGCTTTGCGCCTTAATGACCATAATTAGATTTCCATTACACAGCGTTGCAAATTCCACTCATCATACCAGAGCCGCTATAGAGCAGATAGCGTCAGAAAGTAATTAAAAGGGGATCGCCGTTTCATTTTCAACTTTTCGTTACCCCCTGCCATCGCGCGAACGCGAGGCGAAGTAAGTTGCTTCCCGTTTTGCTCAACTGGTAATCTTGTAAATAGTTACGCGTAAAATTATGTCATTAATTTGACGGGAAGGAAGTCTGTCGTGGAAATGTCTTATGGCCGCGCTCTGTGGCGCAATTTTCTTGGCCAGTCCCCTGACTGGTATAAACTCGCTCTCATCATTGTTTTGATCGTTAACCCTCTGGTTTTTCACCTCAATCCGTTTATTGCCGGCTGGATGCTGGTGGTGGAATTTATCTTTACCCTCGCCATGGCGCTCAAGTGTTACCCGCTCCTGCCGGGAGGCCTGCTGGCGATTGAGGCGGTGATGATCGGCATGACCAGCCCGGAACATGTCCGCGAAGAGATTGCCAGCAATCTGGAAGTGCTCCTGCTGCTGATGTTCATGGTGGCGGGGATCTATTTTATGAAGCAGCTGCTGCTGTTTATCTTTACCCGCCTGCTGCTGGGGATTCGCAGTAAGATGCTGCTGTCGCTCTCTTTTTGTCTCGCAGCGGCCTTCCTCTCCGCCTTCCTCGATGCGTTGACCGTTGTGGCGGTAGTGATCAGCGTCGCCGTTGGCTTCTACGGCATCTATCACCGCGTCGCCTCCGCGCGCCCGGATGATAACGATATCCTCGACGATAGCCACATCGACCAGCATTATCGTGACGTGCTGGAACAGTTCCGCGGCTTTCTGCGCAGCCTGATGATGCATGCGGGCGTCGGGACGGCGCTCGGCGGCGTAATGACCATGGTGGGCGAGCCGCAAAACCTGATCATTGCCAAGGCGGCGGGCTGGCACTTCGGCGAGTTCTTTTTGCGGATGGCTCCGGTGACGCTGCCGGTGATGATCTGCGGCCTGCTGACCTGCCTGCTGCTGGAGAAAACCAAACGGTTCGGCTACGGTGAGCCGTTGCCGCCAGTCGTACGTAAGGTGTTACAGGAGTTCGACGATCGCAGCCGTCAGCAGCGCAGCCGTCAGGATCGCCTGCGGCTGATTGCGCAGGGGATTATCGGTATCTGGCTGGTGACCGCGCTGGCGATGCACCTTGCTGAAGTGGGGCTGATCGGTTTATCGGTGATTATTCTGGCGACGACTTTCTCCGGCGTCACCGACGAGCATGCCATCGGCAAAGCCTTTACCGAGGCGCTGCCGTTCACCGCCCTGCTGACCGTATTTTTCGCCGTGGTTGCGGTGATCATCGACCAGCACCTGTTTACGCCGGTGATTCAGTTTGTCCTCCAGGCATCACCGCACGCCCAGCTGTCGTTGTTCTATCTGTTTAACGGGTTACTGTCGTCGATTTCCGACAACGTCTTCGTTGGCACGGTGTATATCAACGAAGCCCGAACGGCGCTGCAGAACGGCGTTATCAGCCTGCCGCAGTTTGAACTGCTGGCGGTGGCGATCAATACCGGCACCAACCTGCCTTCCGTCGCCACCCCTAACGGCCAGGCGGCGTTTCTTTTCCTGCTGACCTCCGCGCTGGCGCCGCTGATTCGCCTTTCCTATGGCCGTATGGTGTGGATGGCGCTGCCCTACACCATCGTCATGACCCTGGTGGGGCTGCTGTGCGTTGAATTCGCATTGATGCCTGTCACCCAGTGGATGCTCGATAACCACTGGCTCATCACGCCGTCACTTCCTTAAATTAAGCTCCGGTTATCCGCCTCCGTCAGGCGGATAACCGCACTTCTTTTATGTAATATTTTCCAACAAGCTGCTGGCGTCGGTACGGTTTTCGTTTACACTGCCATGATTTGGCATGTTCCAGGGAAATGACTATGTTGCGATATTTAAACCAGTGCTCAAGGGGACGCGGAGCCTGGCTCCTGATGGCGTTAACCGCTTTTATCCTTGAATTAGTTGCGCTGTGGTTCCAGCACGTGATGTTGCTGCAACCCTGTGTGATGTGTATTTATGAACGTTGTGCATTATTAGGCATTATGGGCGCCGGTATTGTCGGGGCCATCGCGCCAAAAACGCCGTTACGCTATGTGGCGCTGGTCATCTGGCTGTACAGCGCGCTGCGCGGTCTGCAGCTGGCGTGGGAACACACTATGATTCAGCTGCACCCTTCCCCGTTTCAGACCTGTGATTTCGCCGCGCGTTTTCCAACGTGGCTCCCGCTGGATAAATGGATCCCGCAGATGTTCGTCGCCAGCGGCGACTGCTCCGTTCGTCAGTGGGAATTTCTGACGCTGGAGATGCCACAGTGGCTGGTAGGGATCTTCGCCGCCTATCTGATCGTGGCGCTGCTGGTGCTGATTGCTCAGCCTTTCAAACCGAAAAAGCGCGATCTCTTCGGCCGCTAAGTTAGTGGTAAAAAAACGCTCCTTCAGGAGCGTTTTTTTTTGCCTGTCGATTGACGACGACAGATCAAAAGATGCATATTAAATACATCTTTTGATCTGTCCACTAAGGAGCTGACGATGTCTCACCTGCGTATTCCTGCTCACTGGAAAGTTAAACGCTCCACCCCCTTTTTCACCAAACAGAACGTCCCCGCCGCCCTGCTCAGCCACCACAATACCGCCGCCGGCGTTTTCGGTCAGCTGTGCGTAATGGAAGGAACCGTCACCTATTATGGCTTTGCTGACGAACAGGCAAGCGAGCCGGAAGTCAAAGTGGTGATTAACGCCGGCCAGTTTGCCACCAGTCCGCCGCAGTACTGGCATCGCATCGAGATGAGCGATGACGCGCAGTTCAATATCAATTTCTGGGTTGAAGAAGAGAGCCATGGCGAAAACGGGCTGTTTCACGCTAAGAAAGCCTGACCCAGCCGCTCAGATACCGTGAAACACAAAACCCGCCTCGCGGCGGGTTTTAGCAAACGATAGCAAGCATCAACGCTTCACTGCGCCCAGTCGGGCTTATTCAAAATATGGTCCTGCCAGTCGCGCACCGTCTCTTCTTTAACCGCAATATGGCGTACGGAGATGCGTTCGCCATGCATTGCCGCTTTCGAGCCGCTCAGCAGCGGGTGCCAGTTTGGCAGAGGCTTCCCTTCTGCCAGCAGGCGATAGGCGCAGGTCGGTGGTAGCCATTCGAACGTAGGCAGATTATCGCGGGTCAGCTTGATGCAGTCCGGCTCATACTCGAAACGTCGTTCATAGTTCCGGCACTGGCAGGTTTTAATATTTAACTGACGACAGGCGACGTTGGTGAAATAGATCTCATCCGTATCCTCATCCATCAGCTTATGCAGGCAGCACTGTCCGCAGCCGTCGCACAGTGATTCCCACTCCGCGTCGGTCATTTCATCAAGTGTTTTTTGCTGCCAGAAAAGTTGTTCGCTCATAGGGGATATCCGTCATTGCCATTCAGGGTGCACCTTATAACCAGTCTGGCACGCTGATGCAAGTTTTGCCGCCCGCAAAGGCGGCAAAAGGACGTTACAGTACGCGGGTGGAGAGCGTCAGACCATTAAAGCCGACTTCCAGCTCATCGCCGCTGCTCAGCGGCCCGACGCCTTCTGGCGTGCCGGTCAGGATGATATCGCCGGCTTTGAGCGTAAAGAAACGCGACATATAGGCAATCAGCGGGACGATTTTATGGATCATATCGGCCGTTGTTCCCTGCTGACGAACGTCGCCGTTCACTTTCAGGCTCAGCGGCGTATTTTGCGGGTCGCTATGAAATTCCGCCGCCGGAATAAAACCGGAAACCGGGCAAGAATTATCAAAGCCCTTGGCTTTTTCCCACGGCTGGCCGGCCTTTTTCATCTTACCCTGCAGATCGCGCAGGGTAAGATCCAGCGCTACGCCGTAGCCCGCAATCGCTTTCAGGACGTGCTCTTCCGTCGCCTGGCGCAGCGTGCTGCCAATCAGCACCGCCAGTTCAACTTCGTGATGCACCGAACCCAATCCCTCGGGGAGCACCAACGGCTGGCGGATATCGCATAGCGCCGTCTCAGGTTTAATAAACAGCACCGGTTCTTCCGGCATTGCACTGCCCATTTCCTTAATGTGGTTTGCATAATTGCTGCCCACGCAAACGACTTTACTTACCGGATAATCCAGTAATGCTCCCTGCCAGTTATGATGTTGGTACATTATTTCCCCTCGGTGGGTTAATCAGATTTATTCCCCTGTTCCGCCAGGTGTTTCTTAAGTAGATTCTCAGTCGGAGGAGGAAGTTGGAGATAATAGCCCTGATCAATCAGTGACTGTTTGACTTTTTCCAGATCGGCACCGGCAAGCTTTTTCCGTCCGTCGAGCGGTAACAGCATGGTCATCTGCGGCGTGCCGAAGCTTGCCATCAGTTCGACAGGAACGCGTGAGAAATCGTCCCTTTTTTCGACATATAAATAGGTTTGCTCACGTTTAGTACTTCGATAGATCACACAAAACATAGTTTTACTCGGAATTAGACCCGTGGTCACTTGCCTCAATATATGAGTGACTATAACATGCCTTTTAGTCTTCGGAATATCACCGCACTTCGGCAGGTGATAAACAGCAAATTGAGTAAGGCCAGGATGTCAAATACGCCAATCGAACTTAAGGGCAGTAGCTTCACCTTATCTGTCGTTCATTTGCACGACGCAAATCCCGAGGTTATTCGTCAGGCGTTAGAAGACAAGATCGCCCAGGCTCCCGCTTTTTTACGTCACGCTCCGGTCGTTGTGAACCTCAGCAATGTCGAAAACGACGTTGACTGGCGCCCTATGCACGAAGCCATTGTCAGCACCGGTTTACGGATTATGGGCGTGAGTGGTTGCAAAATCCCGCGGCTCAAAACGGAAATCGACCGCGCCGGGATTCCTTTACTGACGGAAGGGAAAGAGAAAATCCCCCGCCAGGCGACGCCAGAGCCGGTCGCGCCGCCGCCAGTTGTTAATCCGATCACAAAAACGCGTTTAATTGATCTGCCGGTACGTTCCGGTCAGCGCATTTATGCACCAAACTGTGATCTGATTGTTACAAATCATGTGAGTGCCGGTGCGGAACTTATTGCCGATGGTAACATCCATGTTTATGGCATGATGCGGGGACGCGCACTCGCGGGCGCAGGCGGCGACAGAGAAGCGCAAATATTTTGTTCACACCTCACGGCGGAACTGGTTTCCATCGCAGGGGAATACTGGCTGAGTGATAATATCCCGGCCGAATTTTATGGCAAAGCGGCCCGCCTGCGTCTGGGTGATACCGCTTTGACTATTCAACCGTTGAGTTAGTCCCTTTTTAACAAGGAATTTCTATGGCACGCATTATTGTTGTGACTTCGGGTAAAGGGGGCGTTGGCAAGACCACCTCCAGCGCGGCCATCGCTACCGGTTTGGCCCAGAAGGGAAAGAAAACTGTCGTTATCGACTTTGATATCGGTCTGCGTAACCTCGACCTGATTATGGGCTGCGAGCGTCGGGTAGTTTATGACTTCGTCAACGTGATTCAGGGCGATGCCACGCTGAATCAGGCGTTAATCAAAGATAAACGCACCGACAATCTCTATATCCTCCCCGCCTCCCAGACGCGTGATAAAGATGCGCTGACCCGCGAAGGTGTAGATAAAGTTCTCGAAGAACTGAAAAAGATGAACTTCGATTTTGTGGTCTGCGACTCTCCTGCAGGCATTGAAACCGGTGCGCTGATGGCGCTCTATTTTGCCGATGAAGCCATCATCACCACCAACCCGGAAGTCTCCTCCGTTCGTGACTCCGACCGTATCCTCGGTATCCTCGCCTCCAAATCCCGCCGCGCGGAAAATGGCGATGAGCCGATCAAAGAACACCTGCTGCTCACGCGCTATAACCCAGGTCGTGTAAACAAAGGCGACATGCTGAGCATGGAAGACGTTCTGGAAATCTTGCGTATCAATCTGGTAGGCGTGATCCCGGAAGATCAGTCCGTGCTGCGGGCGTCAAACCAGGGTGAGCCGGTTATCCTGGATGACGCGTCAGACGCAGGTAAGGCCTATGCCGATACGGTTGAACGTCTGCTCGGAGAAGAACGTCCTTTCCGCTTCATTGAAGAAGAGAAGAAAGGTTTCCTCAAACGCCTGTTCGGAGGATAAATTATGGCATTACTCGACTTTTTTCTCTCGCGGAAAAAGAACACGGCCAACATTGCGAAAGAGCGCCTGCAAATCATCGTCGCGGAGCGTCGTCGCGGCGACGCTGAACCGCATTATCTGCCGCAGTTACGCAAAGATATTCTGGAGGTGATTTGTAAGTATGTACAGATCGACCCGGAAATGGTCAGCGTTCAGCTGGAACAACGGGATGGCGATATTTCGATTCTGGAGTTGAACGTGACTTTGCCAGAAACGGAAGAGTCGAAACCCTGAGCCAAATAAACCCGACAGCCTTGCGCTATCGGGTTGGTTGGCATAGTGGCCCGGAGAGTCTGTCCGGGCTTTTTGCTGCGGCTTAGCGCGGGTATTCGCTTAACAACGCCTGCAGACGATCGGCCATCAGGTCGCTTCGCCAGCCGGAAATCAGC
The DNA here is from genome assembly GCF_056521145.1 of Klebsiella sp. CSG-1. Lineage (NCBI taxonomy): Bacteria > Pseudomonadati > Pseudomonadota > Gammaproteobacteria > Enterobacterales > Enterobacteriaceae > Klebsiella > Klebsiella sp. CSG-1. The sequence continues at coordinate 185,357 of NZ_JBWNLD010000008.1, forward strand.
TCAGGTCGTCCGTTTCCGCTTTTCAACTGCCAGTGCCAGTTCAGCAGCTGGTTAATCTGTCGTCTTGATGCCAGCAGCTCTGCGCTCAGCCCCTTCTCGGTACTCACTTCCTGCACCAGCGCTTTAATCTCTTTAAAGACTTTGCGGTAGCCCGGCATATCAATCAGGTTTTGCAGCGGCTCCGGCAGCGCCTCTTCAGGCAGCTCCTGGGCTTTCGCCACCAGACTTATCAGCGTTTTGCCGTGAAAACGAATTTCGCTGCCGGACAGGCCGAGACTATCAAGTTCCCCGAGGCTCCCCGGCATATAGCGCGCCACGTTCCACAGATGCTCTTCACGAACCACAAAATTGACCGCCATATCGCGATCGCGCGCTTTACGTAAACGCCACTCCGCCAGCAGCTGCAGGCAGCCCAGTTGACGGGTGCGCAGCTGCCAGGCGTTGCCGATATCACGCCACGCCTGCGCCGGGTCCTGCACTTCCTGACGGCGTTGCTGCATCAGACGGCATTCGTCCAGCGCGGCATCCAGCCAGCCAGCGGCCTCGGTTTCCGCCATCAGCTTGCTGGCGATCGGCAGAAGATACCAGACATCCGCCGCCGCATAGTCGCACTGACGCTGGGTCAGCGGACGAGCCAGCCAGTCAGTGCGTGACTCGCTCTTATCCAGCGCAATGCCGGTATACTCTTCCACCATTGACGCAAATCCCCAGGACATCGGGCGCCCGCAAAAAGCGGCCAGAATCTGGGTATCAATCAACGGCTCCGGCATCAGGTTAAAGGTGTTGAGGAACACTTCCAGATCTTCACTGCCAGCGTGCAGGTACTTGGTGACGTCTTTGTTCAGCAGCAGCTCACGCATCGGCGCCCAGTCGGTTATCTCCAGCGGGTCAATCAGCGAAACCTGTTCACCGTCAAACAGCTGGAGCAGGCCCAGCTGCGGATAGTAGGTGCGGGTGCGGACAAATTCTGTATCCAGCGCAATCGCGGGTGCCGCGTTTGCCGCTTCACAGATGGCGCGAAGACCATCGTCGGTGGTGATCATCTGATAGTTCAAATCATGCTCTCTTAACTTGCGCCCATAAAAAACGCCGGCTTAGCCGGCGTCTGGCGACTCTCGTATACCTTAGGCTTTATTGTCTACTTTAGCGCGGGCTTCGTCACGCAGTTCTCGCCGTAAAATTTTTCCAACATTGGATTTCGGCAGTTCATCACGGAATTCAACCAGTTTCGGTACTTTATATCCGGTCAGATGGCGGCGGCAGAAGGTGATCAGCGCCTCTTCGGTCAGCGCCGCGTCTTTCTTCACGACGAAAATCTTTACCGCTTCACCGCTGCTGCCCGACGGTACGCCGACGGCAGCCACCTCCTGAACGCCCGAATGCTGCATCACCACATCTTCGATTTCGTTCGGATAGACGTTAAACCCGGAGACCAGAATCATATCTTTTTTGCGATCGACGATGCGCAAAAAGCCTTCATCGTCCATCACCGCAATATCGCCGGTATGCAGCCAGCCGTTTTTGATGATCTCCGCGGTCGCATCGGGACGCTGCCAGTAGCCCAGCATCACCTGCGGGCCTTTCACGCACAGTTCCCCCGGTTGACCCGGCGGCACTTCATTATCGTCATCGTCCACCAGCTTCGCTTCGGTCGACGGTACCGGCAGCCCGATGCTGCCGCTGTGGTAGTCAATATCATGGGGGTTAACGCTGACCAGCGGCGCGCACTCCGTCAGGCCATAGCCCTCGAGCAGATACTGGCCGGTGAGCTTAACCCAGCGCTCGGCCACCACCTGCTGCACCGGCATTCCGCCGCCGGCGGAAAGATGCAGAGAAGAGAAATCGAGCTGCTGAAACTCTTTGTTGTTGAGCAAGGCGTTGAACAGCGTATTGACCCCGGTCATCGCGGTGAACGGGTATTTTGCCAGCTCTTTTACCAGCCCCGGAATATCGCGCGGGTTGGTAATCAGCAGGTTCTGGCCGCCGAGCTCAATGAACAGCAGGCAGTTCATGGTCAGCGCAAAAATGTGGTACAGCGGCAGCGCCGTCACGACAAACTCTTTCCCACGATGCAGCAGCGGCCCATAGGTCGCATTCACCTGCTCGAGGTTCGCCAGCATATTGCGGTGGGTGAGCATTGCCCCTTTCGCCACGCCGGTGGTGCCACCGGTGTACTGCAGGAAAGCCAGATCTGCACAGACAATGTCAGGTTTAACGTACTGCATACGATAACCGGCATGCAGCGCGCTGCGGAAAGAGATCGCATCGGGGAGGTGATACTTCGGCACCAGACGCTTGATGTACTTCACCACGAAATTCACCAGGGTGCCTTTCGCGGCTGAGAGCTGATCGCCCATCCGGGTCAGGATCACATGCTTCACCTGCGTTTTATCGACCACTTTCTCCAGGGTATGGGCAAAGTTGGAGACGATCACAATCGCCGCCGCTCCGCTGTCATTCAGCTGATGCTCAAGCTCGCGCGGCGTATACAGCGGATTGACGTTCACCACAATCATCCCCGCGCGCAGAATACCGAAGAGCGCGATGGGGTATTGCAACAGGTTAGGCATCATCAGCGCGACGCGATCGCCCTTTTGCAGTCCCAGCCCCTGCTGGAGATAAGCGGCGAACGCCCGGCTGCGCTCCTCCAGCTTACGGTAGGTCATCACCTCGCCCATGTTGATAAACGCCGGTTGGTCGGCGTAGCGCGTGGCGGCATGTTCAAATAATTCAACCAGGGATTGGTAGCGGTCAGGATTTATCTCCGCCGGAACATCGGCGGGATAGCGGTTTAGCCAAACCTTTTTCACTGCATCACCTCTGAAATAGTTATTCGTCGTCATCACAGCCCCTGATCAACAAACATTCTGTTAACATTATATTAACTCAGCGTACCAGTTTATTAATTAGGCGTTTTACAGGTTGCGAAGCGCGTCACTATTTATTTTTCTTATTGGTCCAAAAATAAAGAAACAGCGGACAAGCCGCTGTTTCTTTTAGCTTACAAAAACTACAAAATCATTCAGTTACAACATTTCTGACTTCCGCAGGGCCCGGGTTGTACCAGCCCCAGCCGCCATAACCGTAAGCCCACGGACGCGGACCGATCATCCACGGGTCGATGGGCTGCGGCGGCATAACCACCTGCTGCACCACGTTCCAGCGCTTATAGCCGGTCGCATTCATCAGCATAAATTTGTACGGTGTGCTGCCGACTTTTCCGTCAACAACGCCGGTAATCGGGCCAACGACGGTCACCAGCTGGCCGCGGAAATCAACCGGGTCGAGGAAGCCGTTCACATCGGCGAAGATGCGCCCGCGTGATGCTTCGTTCAGCTCAGGCCGGGCACCGCTGTCCAGCGGAACCGTGGCGATTTCCAGACGGGTTTTACCCTGTTGATTCTGCACGTTGACGACTTTACCGCCAAAACGGGCTTCCTGACCCACGTAGAGCTGTGGCGCGGCCATGACCCGGACTAAATCTTGCTGTGGCGTCGGGCTGGAACCTTTAATCACGTCCGGCACCGACACGCATCCACTTAACGCGACGGCAACGGCGCCCGCTAATAACCAACGTACTGCTTTGTTTTGACCCGCCATGATGCGACTCCTTCTCTCAGTCTTATATCTACTGAGATTCATCCACGGCCAGGAAGTTTCTTCCACGCCACGTCGTTACGCAAATAAACCGGTTCGGCTTTGTCTACGGCAACGGTTTTCCCGGCGGCAAGCAGGTAACAGGCCAGCGGCAGCATATCTTCCGCCGCCGGTAGCGTCATATCACCGTCGGTTAAGACCAGCGAAGTCTCCTTCGCCAGATCGGGCCAGGCTTGCCAGCCGGTCCCTACCGTTGCCCAGCTACCGTCCAGCTGTTGCAGACGTTCGCGAACGGCGTCAGGCTTCAGCACCGCTTCGCTCTCTTCGCCGTGCCAGACGCCCTGCTCATCGCGCTGATACTCAGCCCAGTACACTTCGCCCATTCGGGCGTCGATGGCCGCCAGAACGCGGGTGGCCCCGGTTTTACGCCATGCGCCCTGCGCCATGGTAGCCAGGGTCGATACGCCAATCATCGGCAGTTCCGCTCCCAGCGCCAGCCCCTGAGCAATGCCGATGCCAATACGTACGCCGGTAAAACTGCCTGGCCCGCGGCCAAAGGCCAGGGCATCGAGCTCAGTCAGTGAGACATGGCTTTCATTCAGGACATCCTGCACCAGCGGCAGAATACGTTGGGTATGTTCACGGGGACAAATTTCGAAATGAGCACAAAGGGTGCCATCATTCCACAGCGCCGCGGAGCAGGCCTCCGTGGCGGTATCGATAGCCAAAATTCGCATGAGTTGTCGCGCTCTCGCTCTAGCAGATTGACAAAATGGCGCGCAGCTTACCACATTTTGCGACAGATTACCTCGCCGGCGGCACGGCGAGGAAACGCACCGCCCGGCGGATATCGCGGGTTCGCGGCGCTGGCGGCAGACTGGCGAGGAAGACGGCGCCATAGGGGCGCATCACCAGCCGGTTGTCGCAAATCACCAGCACCCCGCGATCGTCGATATCACGGATCAGACGTCCAACCCCTTGTTTCAGCGTAATGACCGCATCCGGCAGCTGGACTTCGTCAAACGGAACGCCGCCGCGCAGGCGACAGTCTTCCATTCGCGCTTTCAGCAGCGGATCGTCCGGTGAGGTAAACGGCAGCTTATCGATAATCACCAGCGATAGCGCATCGCCGCGCACATCCACCCCTTCCCAAAAGCTGCTGGTCGCCACCAGCAAAGCGTTGCCGGCGCTGACAAACTGCTGCAACAGCTGCCCTTTACTGGTTTCACCCTGTAACAAAACCGGTAGCGTCATGGTGGCGCGGAACTGCTCCGCCAGATCGCGCATCATCGCGTGCGAGGTGCACAGCATAAAGCAGCGGCCGTCGTTAGCTTCAATCAGCGGCTTGAGCATCGCGGCCAGATGTCGCGCGGCACCGGGCTGATTCGGCAGTGGCAGGTTGCGCGGCACGCAGAGCAGCGTCTGATGCGCGTAATCAAACGGGCTGGGCAGCAGCAGCGATTCCGCCTCTTCGATGCCAAGCCGCGCGGTGAAATGACGAAGATCGTCGTTAACCGACAGCGTCGCGGAGGTAAAAATCCAGCTCCCCGGTTTCTGCGCCATCACCTCTTTAAATTTTTCAGCCACGGTCAACGGCGTCAGCGCCAGGGTAAAGTGGCGGGAAGTGCATTCATACCAGTAGCTGAAACCCGGCTGGTTGATCTCTTTCAGTCGCTTGAGCCGCGCACGATAGATCGTCGCGCGTTCAAAGGCGGCATCCAGCAGCGCCGAACGACCCAGAGACAGTTTGGCGACGTCATAGCACAGCTCCAGCGCATCATCGAGCAGCAGCAGCGCCCGCTGAATGTTGCTGTCCGCCAGCAGGTCGCGCAAATTGCCGCGATAGCCGGGCTCGCCGAGCTGCAGACGAAAATCCTGCGCGCTCTGGGCCAGCCGGTCGGCGCACTTTTGCAGCTGCTGAGTATCTTTCAGCTCGGTGCGGTAGGCGATGGTGATATCTTTCGCCAGATCCAGCAGCTGACGGCTGGAGAGCGACTGGCCAAAATACTGGCTGGCGATATCCGGGAGCTGATGGGCTTCATCGAAGATCATCACCTCCGCTTCGGGGATGAGCTCGGCGAAACCGCTCTCCTTCACCACCATATCGGCAAGAAAAAGATGGTGGTTAACCACCACCACATCGGCATCCATCGCCTTTTTACGCGCTTTGACGACGAAGCAATCTTTGTACAGCGGGCAGTCGCTGCCGAGGCAGTTATCGTTGGTGCTGGTCACCAGCGGCCAGGCCTGAGAGTCTTCGGCGACGCTGACGCAGGTGCTGATATCACCATCAATGGTTTGATTAGACCACGATCGCAGCAAAATGACGTCGCTCAGGGTTTGCACCGGCAGATCGCCGCCGGCCAGAGTCTGCTGCTCGAGACGCTCAAGGCACAGATAATTTGACCGCCCTTTCAACAGCGCCAGCCTGCCGGTGAAGTTCAGCGCTTTTGCCACCGTTGGCAGGTCGCGACTGTAGAGCTGATCCTGCAGCGCTTTCGAACCGGTGGAGATGATCACCTTTTTGTTGGCCCGCAGCGCCGGCGCCAGATAGGCATATGTCTTCCCGGTACCGGTCCCGGCTTCAACCACCAGCGGCCGCGCCTCTTTTATGGCGTGGGTCACCGCCACCGCCATCTGGCGCTGCGGTTCGCGCGGTTTAAATCCCGGAATGGCGCTGGCCAGCTGGCCGTCTGCTGCAAAATCGTCGATCACATTGCCCCCTGGTTATTTGGACAGTGATTATGTCAGGGAGGGCGTCGTTTCACCAGCCCGGGTAGTGACGTGAGCAGAACATTATGGCAGTCTTGCCGCTGTCTGATGGAATAAAACCGAAGGAAATTAAAATGACAATTACGCGTATCGATGCGGAAGCCCGCTGGTCTGATGTCGTCATCCACAACCAGACCCTCTACTATACCGGCGTACCGGCCAACCTTGATGCGGATGCCTTTGAGCAAACCGCGAACACCCTGGCGCAGATTGACGCCGTGCTGGAAAAACAGGGCAGCAACAAGTCGCGTATTCTTGATGCCACCATTTTCCTGGCGGACAAAAGCGATTTTGCCGCCATGAATAAAGCCTGGGACGCCTGGGTAGTTGCCGGTCACGCCCCGGTACGCTGCACCGTTCAGGCCGCGTTAATGAAGCCTGAATACAAAGTCGAAATTAAAATTATCGCCGCGGTGTAAGCGGCAACTCAGCAAGCCGGATAGCCATCCGCCATCCGGCCTGCCGGTTCGTTTCTCTCAACCCGCGCACCACATTAGCTGTTCCTTCAGCTGCAGCGTCTCCTGCGGCACGCATTTCAGCGCTTCACGATAGCTGGCAGCTTGTTTTGCATACCCTCGCACAGACTGCAGCAGCACCCGCAGCGCGCTATCCCACACAATCCCCTGCAGGTCGCTGTATGGCCACAGATCCGGTTCCCGGATAAACGGCACCAGGTAATCAATCCCCTGCTTCACTCCTCGCCCATCGCGGATGGCGTTCCAGCGGTCAAACTCAACGTGTTCGGCGTAGCGGTTGAGCAGCAGATGCGCCTCCAGGTTAAACAGCGAGTAGTGGAAAGGGATGGTACGTTCGAGCTCCATGGTCTGTTTGCCATCCTGGTCAATCTGCGCCGCCATCCGCTGGGTGATCCCCTGCTCGATGATCCGCGCCGCCAGCCCTTTATCGCCATAGAAAAGCGCGTTCACCGTCCGCTGGGCGTCGTACCAGGTACCGTGGTTGTTGTGCCAGACGTACTCTGAGTGGCCAATTTCGCTGTAGTACATCCAGTGGTTAAAATCGCGGAACCACTGGTGCAGGCCGATAATATCGTCGGTATCCAGCACGTTCGCCGAACTCATCAAGCCGATGGTATCAACCACCATCCACATTAAGCGGGTGTCAATCAACCCGGTACCACGGCCGGAAACAATCCCCGGGATCGCCTGGCCATAGTTGAGATGCGGATTCATTCGCGTGTCAGCATCGAGGAACCAGCAGCGGATCTGCGCGGCCGCCGCCTGTGCGTACTGGCGCTGACCGGTGAAGTACCACGCCAGCCCCAGGGTCAGACACCGTTCGCACATACGGATAATGCGCGAAGTGTCGGTATCGTTATTTTCACACTGCGGGTTGATATGCCCGTCGCGACGAATGTAGGGTAGCCCGTTGGGACGCCGTGGGTTTGGCCACCAGTAGGTACCCAGACTGTAGTAATCGTGCGCGTCACCGCTCGCCGGCCGCAGTTTTTTGTGTACCACGCTTTCCGGCGCTTCGCGGCGCAGGATGTCGGCCTCCGACACCAGCTTGCTCAGCGCCAGCTGCAATGGCGAGAACGGCTGTTTTAAGCCAGCACGGGCGTTTTCCAGGCAGGTTTCATCAAGGGTGTACAGCTTCATCGCCACCTTAAACGCCCTCCCGGCACGCGATGCGTTGACCGCTTTGCGCATCGAACAGGTGCACGCCCGAGAGCTTCGGCTGTAGCCAGATCTTATCCCCCTCTTTTACCGCCAGACGCTGTTTGAACACCGATGTAAACGCCCCGCCGCCGGTATCGCAGAAAAGCTGCATATCCGAACCGGTGTTCTCCACCGCCGTGACCTTCGCCGCCAGCGCATCGTCGCGCGCTTCATGGACCACGTTGACCTGCTCAGGGCGAATGGCATACACCACCTGCTGACCGTCGGTCACTCGTAACCCCGCGGGCAAAGCCAGCAGTGAGGTATCTTTAAGACGCAGGCTGGTCGCGTTGCCGTTCAGCACGACCTCGCCGGGAAGCTGGTTAATCTCCGGCGAACCGATAAATCCGGCAACGAACAGATTCGCCGGCTGGTCGTACAGCTCCAGCGGGGTACCCGCCTGTTCAATTCGCCCATCGCGCAGGACGACTATCATCTGTCCCATGGTCATGGCTTCAATCTGATCGTGGGTGACGTATACCGAGGTCGTTTTCAGTCGACGATGCAATTCGCGGATCTCGCCGCGCACTTGGGTACGCAGCTTGGCGTCCAGGTTGGATAGCGGTTCATCGAATAAGAAGACCTGCGGCTTACGTACGATCGCCCGCCCCATCGCCACGCGCTGGCGCTGACCGCCGGAGAGATCTTTTGGCAGGCGCTCCAGCAACGGCTCCAGCCCCAATAGCGCCGCCGCTTCATTGACCTTCTGTTGGATATCCGCTTTCGGCAGTTTAGCCATCTTCAGGGCAAAGCCCATATTTTCACGCACCGTCATCTGCGGGTAGAGCGCATAGCTCTGAAACACCATTGCAATGTCGCGCAGCTTCGGCTCCACTTCCGTGACGTTACGCTCGTTGATGTGCACTTCCCCGCCGGAGATCTCCTCCAGGCCTGCGATCATGCGCAATAGCGTAGACTTGCCGCAGCCGCTGGGCCCCACAAGGACGCAGAACTCGCCGTCCGGGATAGTCAACGACACGTCTTTAATCACCTGCGCATCACCATACGATTTACGTACGCTATTCAGTACAACAGATCCCATCGGTAACTCCTTATCCTTTGACCGCGCCGGACATAATCCCGCGATTGAAATGTTTTTGCAGACCCAGGTAGACGATGATGCTGGGCAGCATCGCCAGCAGCGTTATGGCGATAAAAATGTTCGGCGTGATGCTCTCATCGGTACGCAGCGTGCCGAGGATCACCGGAATGGTATTCAGGCTGTCCTGGTTGACCACAATCAGCGGCAGCAGGTACTGGTCCCAAATCATAATAAAGCCGAAGGTCACCACCGTGCCGAGCGCCGGTTTCACCAGCGGCAGAATGACGTGGAAGAAAATCTGCCACTCGTTAGCGCCATCAATACGCGCCGCCTCCTCCAGCTCTTTAGGAATCGCCGACATAAATTCGGTCAGGACAAAGATGGAAAATGCCCAGCCGACGACCGGCAAAATCATCCCGAGGTAGCTGTTGTAGAGCGAGGCATCGATAAACGGCAGCCGCCAGTTAATAATCATGTACAGCGGAATCGCGATGACCTCTTCCGGCAGCATCATGGTGGACAAAATCACCAGGCTCACCAGCGCCACGCCGCGAAACTTCTTACGCGCCAGCGCATACGCCGCCAGCGCGCTGACCGACACCTGCAGAACGGTGCCAAAGAACACCACCAGAATGGAGTTCAGCAGATACTGCCAGACGCCAATATCCATCCACGCAAAGATGAAATTTTCAAACGAGAACTGATTCGGCCAGGCCAGCAGCTCGCCCGGTTTCACCGGCGCACCGCTGAATGCCGTGGCGACGATGCCCCAGAACGGACCGACAAAGACAATCAGCAGCAGCGCGTAGATGCACCAGCGTCCTGCTGTATCCCAACGTTTACTTAACATCGCGGCTCCTTAGTAACGGGCGATACGTTTTTTCAGCGTCAGATGACAAATGGTTAAGAAAACCGTGAAGGTGAACAGCAGGAACGACACCGCCGAAGCGTAGCCATAGTCAAACTGTTCAAAGCCCAATTTATAGATGTGGGTCATGACCATTTCCGTGGCGTTAGACGGCCCCCCGCCGGTGGTGGCATACACCTCGGCAAACACGCGGAAACCACGAATAAAGGAGAGCATCAGCACCACCGAAAGCGCCGGAATCATGCCGGGCAGAGTGACGTAGCGCAGACGGTTCCACCAGCTGGCGCCGTCGACGTTCGCCGCATCGTATAAATCGCGGCTGATCCCCGCCAGACCGGCAATAAAAATCACCATGTTGTAAGGCACCGCCTTCCAGATGTGCAGCAGCATAATGACCCCCAGCGCCTGGTCGGAACTGGCAAGAAAGCCCTGGTCGGCGACGCCAAACCAGCTCAGGATGTGGTTAACCACGCCGTTGGGCGTTGGGTTGAATAAAATACGCCACATTTCGGCGACGATTGCCGCGCTGGTGACCGCGGGTAAAAAGATGGCGGTGCGAATAAAACGCAGATGGCGCGCCGGGCCTTCCAGCAGCATGGCGAGAAAGAAGGCCAGGATAGCCGCGGCAAACATCGTTACCACGACGTACAGCAGGGTGTTTACCACCGCCGCGTGCAGTTCTACGTCGGAAAAAGCGCGGGTGAAGTTATCGAGCCCTACCCACTCGTTCGGCTGATTAAAGTTGACCTTGTAAAAGCTCATCACCAGACCCTGAACCATCGGGATAAACTTAAACCAGCTGAAAATAATTAGCGCAGGCGCTAAAAACAGCCACGGGATCAGCGCCCGCTTACGCTTTGCACTCAGCCATCCGGTCGAGTAAGGCGAAGCGGCCTGCTTTATCGGCGAGGATTTCGTCTCATGCAGGGTCATAACGTAGGTCCTCAGTTAGCCAGCACATTTTGTTTTTTCAGCTCAGCGTTAACCTTGCCGTCGAGAGTCTTCAGCCCGGCGGCGATATCGCTGTTGCAGTCGGCAAAAATGCGGTTAAAGCCTTCGGCTGCCGCCTGACGCACCGGCGTCCAGTTGGGGATTTGCGGCACGTAGCGTCCCTGCTCGTTATAGAGGCGGGCGAAGGTTTCCCAGCGCGCATCCTGATAAACGTCCTTAACGTCGACGTTCTTGTTAACCGGCAGACGCACCACCGGAATATGCTGACTGCCTTTACCCATGCCGATCTCCTGGCCTTCCGGGGAGATCATGAATTCAATGAACTGGCGCGCCGCCTCTTTTTGTTGACTGCTCTTCATCATAAAGACCGTGGTACCTTCAGCGAGAGTGGCTTCGCCTTTCGGCCCCACTACCGGAACCACTTCAAAGTTGTCTTTACCCGGGTCTTTATCGAACAGCGCAATATGGTACGGACCGCTGAAGAACATACCGCTCTGCCCGGAGCGGAAGGATGGGATAACGTCGGCGGTGGTGGCGTTAATTGCGCCCGGCTGGGTGACTTTTTCGCACATCATGGTGCGCATAAAGGTCATCGCTTCAGCCACTTCCGGCGTATTAAGCGAGGCGCTGAATTTTCCGCTCTCTTCTTTAACGAAATCGCCGCCCGCCTGCCAGATAAAGCTGCTCATAAACCAGCTGGCGTAGCCGCGCGTCGTCGAGGCGGGAACGATAAATCCGTAGGTATCATTTTTGCCGTTGCCATCGGGATCCTGGGTGGTGAAGGCTTTTGCCAGGGCCCGAATATCATCCCAGCTCCTGGGCTGCGGCAGCCCCAGTTTTTCCCGCCAGTCTTTGCGCACAAACAGGGCGAAAGTTTGCGCGGAGGTCGGTACGCCATAGTATTTACCGTCGATATAGCGAGTACTCTTCCATGCCGTCTGGAATAGCTGGTCGCCGCCCGCTATCGCTTGCGGGTCAATTTCTTCGGCAATACCCAACTGGATAAACTGCCCCAGCGAGGCCGCATCGTTAAAAATCAGATCGGGTAAGGCGTTGCCGGCAGTGGCGCGCGCCAGCCGCTGTTCAAAGTCTGTGGTGGCGTTGAAATACTCAATTTTGATACCGGTTTTTTCTTCAAACTTTTCCGCCTCTTGTTTGTAGATATTCTTCGAGTCATTGCTGGCGCGGATCCAGACGTTGAGGGTAGTCGCGGCATAGCTTTGGCTGACGCCGAGCCCGAGCGCGGTGAGAAGTAATAAGGAGCGTAATTTATTGGCAGACATGATGGCATATCCTTTATTGTAGAGCACAAAGGTAATTAAATTCTCAATTAATACATGAAAAGGAGTTTGAATATCGCTCAGGCGTTAATACAGCTGACGCAAGAAATATTTCCATTCATTAGATAGAAATGTATTTCCCAATACAACCATGCAAAAAAAGAAATTGCGTTTCAAAAACAAGAAAATTGAGGCAGATCACACCAAAAAGTGACAAGAAAAGTGACAAAAAACAAATAACAATAAAAATCAATGCCTTAATAATTTATTAAATTTGTTAAAACATTCAAAAAATATAGAAAAAAGCCAAATTCCGTGATGTACCCAGCATTAAAAACGTCATTATTTATCCATAACAATAAACTTGATGGATATCACAAAAAAAATCACTTTGTCTTTTACACTGCTCGCCAGCGAACATTCAAATATATTGTTTTTAATTACACTGCCTGTTTCATGCGTCATTTAAATACGCGTCAGGTATAATTCTGCTGTTATCTTTTCTCATATTTGTAGAAGGGTTATCACGATGAACTCAATACCTCGCCGAGGTTTGTTATGCATTGCGCTGTTTTGTTCCGGCCTTAGCGCCTCCTCATATGCCGCTGAGCCGTACACGCTAGACGGAAAGGATTTAGCCTTCAGCCGCCAGCAGATTGCCGCGAAAGATCCGCTATTTGTGCAGGCGCAAGCGGCTCTGCTAAAAAAAGCCGATCTGGCGCTCAAGCATCCGCTGTTCTCGGTGATGGATAAAACGCTGGTCGCCGCCAGCGGCAACAAGCACGACTACTACAGTTTCCCTCCCTACTGGTGGCCGAACCCTGATACCAAAGACGGACTGCCTTATATTCGTAAAGATGGGCAAACCAACCCGGATGCCAATAGCGATGCCACCGATAAAAACCGGCTGGTGAAGATGAGTAACGACGTTTCAACGCTGGCGCTGGCGTGGTACTTCTCCCACGACGATCGCTATGCGCAAAAGGCAGCGGCCCAGTTGAGGACCTGGTTCCTCGATCCAAAGACGCGTATGACCCCCAACCTGCAGCATGCGCAAGCCATTCCCGGTATTAATACCGGACGCGGTATCGGCATTATTGATAGCCGGGCGCTGGTTGACGTCGTTGACGCAATCGCCCTGCTGCAATCCTCAGCTGCCCTGAGTGAAAACGACGTTAGCGCATTAAAGCAGTGGTTTGGCGACTATTACCAGTGGATGACCACCAGCCAGAACGGCTTTGAAGAAGAGAACTGGCATAACAATCACGGCAGCTATTTCGATATGCAGGCCGCCGCCTTCGCCCTGTTCAGCGGGAAAATCGACGAGGCGAAAAAGCGCCTGTACATCACCCAGCTGCGGCGTATTGCGGGTCAATTTGATATCGAAGGCCGCCAGATGGCCGAACTGGAGCGCACGCGTCCGTGGCACTACAGCAATTTCAACCTCGAAGCCTATAACCGCCTCGGACGACTGGGCGAGAAAGCGGGCGTCGACATCTGGAATTTCACCCTTGATGGCCATAGCCTGCGCAAAGGCTATCAGTACATCGCCAGCTTTATTGACAGCGATACCCCGTGGCCCTGGAAAGACATCGATAAAATGGACGACAAGAAAGCGCTGCGCAATATCGCCACCGCCGCGCACGCCTGGCCGGAAGATGCGCTGTTCAGTGACAAAGCGCAGTGGCTGCGAGCGAAATATCCCGACGATATCACTACGCTCATCGCCCCGCTTTCCGCATCATCAGAGGTCAGGGATAACCGCTAATGAAACAATTTTCCGGGCTCTGGCCCAACATTGTCGGACGTGCAGCCGCTGATAACGCACTGCTTGAACGGCTCGTGAAGGATGCACAGCCGGTACTTCAGGCAGCGGTTCTCATTCCGCAGTCAGGGATCGCCAGCTGGAATCTCTACTACTTTTGTCCACACCACGGCGTACGCTTGACGTGGCGGGCGGGTACCCCCCACCAGCATGCCTGCCCGGTTGATGGCGAAATATTTTGCGGCGAACCGTGGGACGGCGCCTGGTGGCGCGAGATGAACGGCCGTAACGCCAGCGCATGCCAGCAGCTCGGACTGATATGGCAGTTGACCGGCGAAACGGCGTATCGCGATAGAGTTCGCACGCTGCTTATGGGTTACGCGGATGTCTATCCCGGCTATGAGATTCACGGCGATATTCCCAACAACGGACCGGGAAAGATGAACGCCCAGACGCTGTGCGAAGCCAACTGCATTCTGGAGATGGCGCTGGGTTATGACTTTATTCGCGACAGCCTGACGCCCGGCGAACAGCGACACATCAGTGAAAACCTGCTGCGCTGTGCGGCAACGTTTTTGCGCGATCATCGTAGTCCACAGATTCACAACCATGAAGTCAAAATCAGCGCGGCGCTTGGCATACTGGGTTTCGTCCTCGAAGATGACACGCTGCTGGAGTTTGCCGTTAACCAGCCGTACGGCCTGCGCTGGCAGTTGGAACACGGCCTGCTGGCGGAAGGGCTGTGGTTCGAAGGCTCCGTTCACTATCACTATTACGCGCTGCAGGGCTTTTTCGCCTTCGAGAAACTGGCGCGCGGCACCCGCTGGAGCCTGCTGGACGGCCCCTGGTATCAGGCGATGCTGAAGTTCCCGCTGTCGCTGCTGCTGCCGGACGGCACTTTCCCTCGGCTTAATGACTGCCTCGCCGGGCAGGAGAAGCTCCATCACCGGGATCTGTACGAGTTTGCCTGGTTTATCTGGCGTGACCCGCAGTACGCCGCGGTCCTGCAGTTTACCGAAACGGCGCCCGATGCGCGTGAAACCCTGCTATGGCGCGAACAGTCTCTGCCGGAATCCCCCCTGTCGCTCATCCCGCAGCAGTCGCTGTTTGCGCCGGGCGCGGGTCTGACGTTATGGCGGCGGCCGCAGCAGGCGCTATTGATCAAACACAGTCCCTGGGGGGGCGAACACGACCATTACGACCGGCTGGGACTGATGCTCTGGCATCGTAACGGCTGGCTACTAACGGATATGGGCACCACCGGCTACGGCGCGAAAATGCACTACGACTATTACAAAAACAGCGCCACGCACAATACGCTTTGCGTAAATCAGAGCAACCAGCCTCCGGCCAATCCGCAGGTGTTAGGCTGGCATATGGATGACGACTCTCTGTGGCTGGATAGCGAGGTTGACTGGGGCAACCCCCCGCCGAAGCTCAACAGCCATAGCCGCGTCGAGTGGGACGCTGCGGCCTGGCGAGACGTGCGCTTCCGCCGTCGCCTGCTGTGGCTTGAAGATGTACTGATCGATCTATCCTCCGTGGAGAACCCGCATCGCCAGCAGCTCGACTGGACGCTGCATCTGGCGGCACAGGCGCTGGATCAGAGCGGCACGGCCCAGCCCTTTTCGCTCAGCGGGCCACTGCGGCGAATGACCGAAACAACCATGACGCCGCTGAACGGCTGTCAACCGCGCCACTTTGCACGCGGTGGCGATACCGTTGCGCTCTGGCTGTCCGGTGATGGTGAACTCTGGCAAGGGCTGGCACCCGATAACCCGGCAATTCGCAATCTCAGCTATCTGGTGATACGCAATCACCTGCCGCAGGCGCGTTTTGTGTGTCTGTGGGATCTGGCAAACCGCGCGCCGCTGACGGAAGTGACCGTGCATCATACGCCAGTCGGTACGCAAATTACCTTCTGGCGCGGCGAACGCGTGACGCACGTGACGCTGTACGACGAGCCCGGGAAACGGCCTGATGCAATCCTTCCGCTCGCGGAAAGCGGCCTCTCACCTCAGTACACGGAGTAATTTACTCGTCTTCATCTTCAAAGCGCGCTACGATCCGGTCGCCGGTATGCGTGGCGCGCAGTTCACTCGCCACCAGCGCAATGGCTTCACCGCTACTCATCCCGTTAGCCATCAGCTCCTGAATACGTTCTACCGCTTTTTGCTGCTGCTCGTGGCTCAGCGAAGGTAAACCTGCAAACATGACTCACTCCTGCTACATTGTGTGGCGTAATTATTTCATGCCGCCCGCCTGATTTTCCAGAGGACGGTGACGATTAGGATCGAGGAAGATGTTGTCCCCCGCTATTATTACCCTGCCATGGCACCCGGATGCTGCCGAGCGTTACTTTACTCCTTTAAGCACGACCCCGTGGGCAATGCTGCTGCATTCTGGTTTTGCTGACCATCCGCATAACCGTTTTGATATTATCGTCGCCGACCCGCTCACGACGCTGCTGACCCGCGGCGAAACAACCGTGGTGGATGACGGTCAGACGCAGAGCAGCTCAACGGCCGATCCCCTGACGCTGCTACAGACGCAGCTGGATCGGTGCGGATTAAGGCCGCCAGCGCATCCCCATCTGCCGTTCCTCGGCGGCGCGTTGGGGCTATTCGGCTACGATTTGGGACGCCGTTTTGAATCTCTGCCCGCGCACGCCGTCGCCGATATCGCGCTGCCGGATATGGCCGTCGGTATTTATGACTGGGCGCTGATTGTCGATCACCAGCGCCGCGAAGTATCGTTGCTCAGCTATGGCGATCCGCACGCCCGCCTGCATTGGCTGGAGGCGCAGTCTGCCGCGCCAACGACCCCGTTTGCGCTGACGTCCGCCTGGCGCTCCAATATGAGCCGCGAACAGTACGGCGAAAAATTTCGTCAGGTTCAGGCCTGGCTGCACAGCGGCGACTGCTACCAGGTCAATCTGGCTCAGCGCTTTCAGGCCAGCTACTGCGGCGATGAGTGGCAGGCATTTTGCCGGCTGAACCGCGGCAATCGCGCGCCGTTCAGCGCCTTTATTCGTCTGCAGGATGGCGCCGTACTCAGCCTTTCGCCGGAACGCTTCATCCAGCTTCGCCAGGGCGAGATTCAGACCCGCCCGATTAAAGGTACGCTGCCGCGTCTGGCCGATCCGCAGCAGGACGCCCGTCAGGCGGAGAAGCTGGCCCGCTCGCCTAAAGATCGGGCGGAGAATTTGATGATTGTCGATCTGATGCGTAATGACATCGGTCGGGTTGCCGAAGCCGGTAGCGTACGGGTTCCGGAGCTGTTTGTGGTTGAGCCGTTCCCGGCGGTGCACCATCTGGTAAGCACCATTACCGCCCGGCTGCCGGCCCATCTGCATGCCAGCGACCTGCTGCGGGCGGCCTTCCCCGGCGGGTCGATTACCGGCGCGCCCAAAGTGCGGGCGATGCAGATCATCGATGAGCTCGAACCGCAGCGCCGCAATGCGTGGTGCGGCAGTATCGGCTATCTGAGCCTGTGTGGCAATATGGATACCAGTATTACTATTCGTACGCTGACGGCCTGGCAAGGTCAGCTGTACTGTTCCGCCGGCGGCGGCATCGTGGCGGACAGCGAAGAAGCGGCCGAATATCAGGAAACGTTTGATAAAGTTAATCGTATTTTGCAACAACTGGAGAGCTAGAACATGGCGGATGGCGCCCTTGAGCTGGACGACTTTCTTTCGCGTTTTCAATTACTGCGCCCGCAGCCCTCGCGCAATGCGCTGAATCAGCGCCAGGCGGCGGTGCTGGTGCCTATCGTTCGTCGTCCGCAGCCGGGATTGCTGTTAACCCAACGCTCGCCGCGGCTACGTAAACACGCCGGTCAGGTTGCCTTCCCCGGCGGCGCAGTGGACGCCACCGATGCCACGCTGATTGCCGCCGCGTTGCGCGAAGCCCAGGAAGAGGTCGCCATTCCCCCCGAGTCGGTCGAGATTATCGGCGTGCTGCCGCCGGTAGACAGCGTGACCGGCTTCCAGGTCACGCCGGTGGTCGGCATCATTCCGCCAAATCTCCACTATCACGCCAGCCAGGATGAGGTCGCAGCGGTGTTCGAGATGCCGCTCGCTGAAGCGCTGCGTTTGGGACGCTATCACCCGCTGGACATTCACCGCCGCGGTAACTCGCATCGCGTCTGGCTGTCGTGGTATCAGCACTATTTTGTCTGGGGAATGACCGCCGGTATTATTCGTGAGCTGGCGCTGCAAATCGGGACTAAACCTTAGTTTTCTTCATCATGCCTGACGCGGCTGAAATTCCGGCCGCGCCCCTCGCTTCACCGCCCTCACTATCGCCGTCGTCGGGCGTCTGTTTCGGGTATATACTCAAAATGAGAATGCGCTCTCACCATTAGTAAATTCACCGTTACCCATTAGTTTAATTCATGTGAATAGTTAAGCTGATGGTGCGGTTCCCTCTTACACTATGCGCAGTTATCACATCGTTACCGCCGCTGCGGTAACCCTGTCAGGAGTATTAGCGTGATTAGTATATTCGACATGTTCAAGGTGGGGATTGGTCCCTCATCTTCCCATACTGTAGGCCCGATGAAGGCCGGTAAACAGTTCGTCGATGACCTGGTCGAAAAGGGATTGCTTAATGAAGTGACCCGTGTGGCAGTCGATGTCTACGGCTCACTTTCATTAACCGGCAAAGGCCACCATACGGATATCGCCATCATTATGGGACTGGCGGGCAATCAGCCCGATACGGTCGATATTGACGCGATACCGGCATTTATCCGCGACGTTGAAACCCGCGGACGCCTGCTGTTGGCGCAAGGGCAGCATGAAGTTGATTTCCCGGCGGATGACGGCATGCGTTTCCGTAGCGACAATCTGCCGCTGCACGAGAACGGCATGACGATTCATGCCTGGGCGGGCGACAAAGAGATCTACAGCAAAACGTACTACTCTATTGGCGGCGGTTTTATCGTCGATGAAGAGCACTTCGGTAAAGAGAGCGCGAACGAACTGAGCGTGCCTTACCCGTACAAATCGGCGCAGGAGATGCTGGCCTATTGCAAGGAGACCGGGCTGTCGCTCTCCGGCATGGTGATGCAAAACGAGCTGGCGCTGCACAGCAAAAAAGAGATTGAAGACTATTTTGCTCACGTCTGGCAGACCATGCGCGCCTGTATCGATCGCGGGATGAATACCGAAGGCGTGCTGCCTGGCCCGCTGCGAGTTCCTCGTCGCGCCTCTGCGCTGCGTCGTCTGCTGGTAGCCAGCGATAAGCTGTCAAACGACCCGATGAACGTCGTTGACTGGGTGAATATGTTCGCCCTGGCCGTGAACGAAGAGAACGCAGCCGGCGGACGCGTGGTGACGGCCCCGACAAACGGCGCCTGCGGAATCGTACCGGCGGTACTTGCCTACTACGATCACTTTATCGAATCGGTCAGCCCGGATATTTATATTCGCTACTTTATGGCGTCCGGCGCCGTGGGTACACTGTATAAGATGAACGCCTCCATTTCTGGCGCGGAAGTCGGCTGTCAGGGTGAGGTTGGCGTGGCCTGTTCCATGGCGGCGGCCGGTCTTGCCGAACTTCTTGGCGCCAGCCCGGAACAGGTTTGCGTCGCGGCAGAAATCGGGATGGAGCATAACCTGGGCCTCACCTGCGACCCGGTTGCCGGCCAGGTGCAGGTTCCGTGCATCGAACGTAACGCCATTGCATCCGTGAAGGCGATCAACGCTGCGCGTATGGCCATGCGCCGCACCAGCGAACCGCGCGTCTCGCTCGATAAAGTCATTGAGACTATGTATGAGACCGGTAAAGACATGAACGCCAAGTATCGCGAAACCTCTCGCGGTGGTCTGGCTATCAAAGTTCAGTGTGACTAAACTCTCCCCATCAAATGCGCCCATGTGGGCGCATTTTCCGCTGTTATTTATTTACACCCACTACACTTGCTCAATGGCGGTTGTTATTCTACTCCACACAGAGAGTCGACAGGGTGTCGCGCATGCAAAATGCACAAAAGGTCATTTCGGCATACCGTCGTAAGCGGATTATCATTTGTTTGATTGTTGCGCTCCTGACGTTGACGACCACGCTGGCGATCCGATTTATTTCGCAGCGTAGTTTAAATCAGCAGCGCGTCCAGATGACCACCAATAAAATGGTGGTGGCGATGGATAAAATTTTACGCCCGTTGTCGGAACAGCACCTTTCGTTGCTTCAGCTGGTGGGGAAGCCCTGTGAGGATGTGCGTCTGCCGCTGCGCAAACTGGCGGCCTCGCTGCAAACCGTGCGTTCAATCGTCCTGGTTAAATCGAACATTCTCTACTGCTCCAGCATCTTTGGCGATCGCAACGTCCCTATTCATCAGCTGCAACCCGACCTGCCAGGCCAGCGGGAGCTGCTGGTTTTTTCAACCGATAACACGCTGCTGGTCGGCTCTCCAGTCTTAATTCAATGGTACCCCTCCGCTTTCAATAGCGCCGATGGCGTGATGATCATCATCAATATTGAGCTGCTGGGAGAGTTAATTCTCAACGCAAAATCATCGTTGATTACCGGTATTGGACTGAGCGTCGGCACCCGGAACTTTATCAGCGGGAGCGGAGTAGTTGATCACTCGGTGCTTCCCGGCGAGTCGGTGATATACCGTCAACATTCGACCCTGTTCCCGTTTGCCATTAACGTCAGCGGTCCCGGCGCTTCCGCTATCGCTCTCAACGAACTGCCGGGCGAACTGCCGCTGGCGTTGATCCTCAGTTTACTGATGACCGGAATCGCCTGGCTGGCTACCGCGGGCAGGATGAGTTTTTCCCGGGAAATCAGCCTCGGCATCGCCGCCCGCGAGTTCAAGCTGTGGTGCCAACCGTTGAAGGATCTGCATTCGGGAAAATGTACCGGCGTCGAGATTTTACTGCGCTGGAACAATCCGCGCCGGGGAAACATATCGCCGGAGGTGTTCATTCCTATCGCCGAAGGCTACAACCTGATCGTTCCCCTCACCCGCTATGTCATTGCAGAAACCGCACGCCAGCTTTCGCTATTCCCCCACGATAAACATTTTCACATTTCGATTAATGTCGCCGCTCGCCACTTTGCCGAGGGTGAACTGCTGCGCGATCTGCATAAACTCTGGTTCAGCGCCTACCCGGTGCAGCAGCTGGTGGTGGAACTCACCGAGCGGGACGTGCTGCAGGACGGCGATCACCACATGGCGGAACATCTGCATTTCAGGGGGGTGTACCTGGCAATCGATGACTTTGGCACTGGCAACAGCTCGCTCTCCTGGCTGGAAAAGCTACGGCCTGACGTGCTGAAGATTGATAAATCCTTTACCAGCGCTATCGGCATCGACAGCGTCAATGCCACGGTAACGGATATCATTATTGCGCTGGCGCACCGGCTGAATATTGTGACCGTGGCAGAAGGCGTGGAGACTCAGCGGCAGGACGAATACTTGCGGCGCCACGGCGTTGATATCCTGCAGGGATTTCACTACGCCAGGCCAATGCCGGTGGAAGACTTTCCACAGTGGCTGGCCGCCCGACGTCAGGTCGAGGCGATGGCGGATAATAAAACCGGCCAGCCTCCAGCGGAGACCGACCGGCCAGTCTGACGACCCAGGAGGATTATTCTTCTTCCTGGCTGTCATGTACCGTTTTGACTACGCGCACCAGATCAACACGATAGTCGTTCGCTTCGAGAACGGTAAACTGCAGCGGCGCCCGTTCAACAACATCGCCGGTACGCGGTATATGGCCGTTAACGGCAATGACCAGTCCAGCTACCGTCGCAATATCCTCATCTTCATCGACGATGTCATCGAGCCCTACCGCCTGCTGTAAAGCATGCAGGTCGGTTGATCCTTTGATCAGCCAACCGTCGCCATCAGCCACGATTTCCGGCGTCTCATCGGCATCAGGGAATTCCCCGGCGATGGCTTCCAGGACATCCAGCGGCGTCACCAGCCCCTGTACCACGCCAAACTCGTTGGTCACGATGACGAAGCTACCGCGAGCACGACGCAGCACCCCCAGCAGATTGATAGGATCCAGCGTTTCCGGAACCACAATCGCCGGCGAAGCCGAGGCTAATGCCGCGACGTTCTCACCGGCCTCCAGCGCCACCAGCATCTCTTTGGCTCGCACGATACCAATGATTTCATCCAGCTCGCCCCGGCATACCGGGAACAGACTGTGCGGTGAAGAGAGCAACTGACGACGAATTTCTTCTTCGCTTTGCTCCGCATTCACCCAACTGATTTCACCGCGCGGAGTCATGATACTGCGCAATGAACGCTGCGCCAGGGTCAGGACGCCGTTAATCATATAGCGTTCTTCTTCCGCAAACGCTCCTTCCGGCACCGGAACCGGCGCCGGGCTCTCGCCATCATGGCTCACGGCGTGCTGTTTACGCCCGCCCATCATGCGCAGGATAGCGTCAGCCGTACGTGCGCGTAACGGCAGCGTCGACTGGTGACGAATAAAGTTACGTCGTGCCACCTGGTTGAAGAACTCAATGGTGATCGAGAAGCCGATAGCGGCGTACAGGTACCCTTTCGGAATATGGAAACCGAAGCCTTCAGCCACCAGGCTCAGACCGATCATCAGCAGGAAGCTCAGACAGAGCACCACCACCGTCGGATGCTGGTTCACGAAGCGGGTCAACGGCTTCGAGGCCAGCAGCATCACCATCATCGCAATGACCACCGCGGCCATCATCACCGGCAGATGGTTCACCATGCCGACGGCGGTAATGACTGCATCCAGCGAGAAGACCGCATCCAGCACGACGATTTGCAACACCACCACCCAGAAACTGGCATAACCTTTACCATGTCCGGCATCGTGCTGGCGGTTTTCCAGCCGTTCATGCAGTTCCGTGGTCGCTTTAAACAGCAGGAATATCCCCCCGAGCAGCATGATGAGATCGCGCCCGGAAAAAGAGAAATCCGCAATGCTGAACAGCGGTTTGGTTAAGGTCACCATCCACGAAATAACTGACAGCAGGCCCAGACGCATAAACAGCGCCAGCGTCAGACCGATCAGCCGCGCTTTGTCACGCTGTTTCGGCGGCAGTTTATCCGCGAGGATAGCGATAAAGACCAGGTTGTCGATACCGAGCACGATTTCAAGGACGACCAGCGTCAATAAACCGATCCAGATAGAGGGATCCATTAAGAATTCCATGAGTTGCTCCAGTTCACGACAGACGGAGTCATCGCGATGTCACGCACGGCAGAGACAATCGTTGCGGGTAAAAAAGCGTAGCAGGTAGCGGCGGCAGAAAAACGCCAGAAGGTGAAAAGACGTCGATGAGGGTCCATACAGCGGGCTATGCCCTATACTCCTGAGTAATTAAACGGAAGCTAAACATAGCAAAAAATGGAGGAAGATTGGAAAAAATTTTACCAGTCTTTGCAATAGGTAAGCCTATTTTTTGCGCTGCGAAATTATTAGTCGCAGATGCGTGATTAACGGATCTTCATCACATTAATTATTTTTTCACTATCTAAAATAATTCGCGGTAGTAATTATTTTAGATCTTACACCCTCACTGAATCGATTTTGTTCGCAAGAGTGATTCAGGATGTATCACCACAGATGATGCATTCACGATAATAAAGGAGGTAGCAAGTGACGATTGCTATTGTAATAGGCACACATGGTTGGGCTGCAGAACAACTGCTGAAAACCGCAGAAATGCTGTTGGGCGAGCAGGAAAACGTTGGCTGGATCGATTTCGTTCCGGGTGAAAATGCCGAAACGCTAATTGAGAAATACAACGCACAGCTGGCAAAGCTGGACACAACTAAAGGCGTGTTATTTCTCGTCGATACGTGGGGAGGTAGTCCATTTAATGCCGCCAGCCGCATTGTCGTCGATAAAGAACATTACGAAGTGATTGCTGGCGTCAACATTCCGATGCTGGTCGAAACGCTGATGGCGCGCGACGACGATCCGTCGTTCGACGAGCTGGTGGCTCTGGCGGTAGAAACCGGTCGTGAAGGCGTGAAGGCGCTGAAAGCGAAAGCGGTGGAAAAAGTCGCTCCGGCTCCGGTGAAGGCAGCAGCCAAAGCGGCAGCCCCGGTAAAACCAATGGGTCCGAACGACTATATGGTCATCGGCCTGGCGCGTATTGATGACCGTCTTATTCATGGTCAGGTGGCCACCCGCTGGACAAAAGAAACCAACGTTACCCGTATTATTGTCGTGAGTGATGAAGTCGCGGCGGATACCGTGCGCAAAACGTTACTGACTCAGGTTGCTCCTCCGGGTGTGACCGCCCACGTTGTCGACGTTGCGAAGATGATTCGCGTCTACAACAACCCGAAATACGCAGGCGATCGCGTCATGTTGCTGTTTACCAACCCTACCGACGTCGAACGTGTCGTTGAAGGCGGCGTGAAAATCACCACTGTCAATATCGGTGGTATGGCTTTCCGTCAGGGTAAAACGCAGGTGAACAACGCCGTTTCGGTCGATGAAAAAGATATTGAAGCATTTAAAAAGCTAAATGCCCGCGGTATCGAGCTGGAAGTCCGTAAAGTTTCCACCGACCAGAAACTGAAAATGATGGACCTGATTGGCAAGGTGGCGAAATAACCTTGCGGGTCGCGCCCCAATTTTCAACTTAAGACTTAATCAACAGGAGAAGTACAATGGAGATTACCCTTCTTCAGATTGTGCTGGTGTTCATCGTCGCGTGTATTGCGGGTATGGAGTCGGTACTTGATGAATTTCAGTTCCACCGTCCTCTGGTCGCGTGTACGTTGATCGGTGCCGTTCTCGGCGATATGAAAACCGGTATCATCATCGGTGGTACCCTGGAAATGATCGCCCTGGGCTGGATGAACATCGGTGCGGCGGTTGCGCCGGATGCCGCGCTGGCATCCATCATTTCTACCGTTCTGGTTATTGCCGGTCATCAGGGTATCGGCGCCGGTATCGCTCTGGCTATCCCGCTGGCAGCAGCAGGCCAGGTTCTGACCATCATCGTTCGTACCATTACCGTAGCCTTCCAGCACGCGGCGGATAAAGCGGCGGAAAATGGCAACCTGACGGCGATTTCGTGGCTCCACGTTTCTTCGTTGTTCCTGCAGGCTATGCGTATCGCTATCCCGGCGGTCATCGTGGCTATCTCCGTCGGAACCAGCGAAGTTCAGGGCATGCTGAATGCGATTCCTGAAGTGGTCACCAGCGGTCTGAACATCGCCGGTGGCATGATCGTGGTCGTTGGTTATGCGATGGTCATCAATATGATGCGCGCAGGCTACCTGATGCCGTTCTTCTACCTTGGCTTCGTCACCGCCGCATTCACTAACTTCAACCTGGTTGCGCTGGGGGTGATTGGCGCGGTAATGGCTATCCTCTACATCCAGCTGAGCCCGAAATACAACCGCGTAGCGGGTGCGCCAGCGCAGGCTGCTGGTAATAACGATCTCGATAACGAACTGGACTAACAGGTGAGCGAAATGGTTGATATGACTAAAAATACCACCGAGAAAAAACTCACTCCGAGTGACATTCGTGGCGTGTTCATTCGTTCTAACCTGTTCCAGGGGTCATGGAACTTCGAACGTATGCAGGCGCTGGGCTTCTGCTTCTCTATGGTACCGGCTATTCGTCGCCTGTACCCGGAGAACAACGATGCGCGTAAGCAGGCAATTAAGCGTCACCTGGAGTTCTTTAACACTCACCCGTACGTCGCAGCGCCTGTTCTGGGCGTAACGCTGGCGATGGAAGAGCAGCGTGCAAACGGCGCCGAGATCGATGATGGTGCCATCAACGGTATCAAAGTCGGTCTGATGGGTCCGCTGGCTGGCGTCGGCGACCCGATCTTCTGGGGTACCGTGCGTCCGGTATTTGCGGCATTGGGTGCCGGTATCGCGATGAGCGGCAGCCTGTTAGGCCCGCTGTTGTTCTTTATTCTGTTCAACGCCGTCCGTCTGCTGACCCGTTACTACGGGGTGGCATACGGTTACAGCAAAGGTGTCGATATCGTTAAGGATATGGGCGGCGGCTTCCTGCAGAAACTGACCGAGGGGGCGTCAATTCTCGGCCTGTTTGTCATGGGGGCGTTGGTTAACAAGTGGACGCATGTGAACATTCCGCTGGTGGTGTCAAAAATCACCGGTTCAGATGGTCAGGTTCACGTCACGACCGTACAGACTATCCTTGACCAGCTGATGCCGGGCCTGGTGCCTCTGCTGCTGACCTTCGCCTGTATGTGGCTGCTGCGTAAGAAAGTTAACGCCCTGTGGATTATCGTCGGCTTCTTCGTCATCGGTATCGTCGGCTACGCTATCGGCCTGCTGGGCCTGTAATAATCCTGTTGTCCGCCGGGGGCTTGCCCCCGGCTTTTTTTTTCACTGGAGGATAGATGACAATCACGGATCTGGTGCTGATTCTGTTTATTGTTGTTCTGCTGGCGTTTGCCATTTATGACCAGTTTATTATGCCCCGTCGCAACGGCCCGTTACTCCTGGCCATCCCCCTGCTCCGCCGCAGCCGCGTTGACGGGATCATCTTCGTCGGCCTGACCGCCATTCTGATTTATAACAATATCATCAGCCACGGCGCGCTAATCACCACCTGGTTATTATCTGCGCTGGCGTTAATGGGTTTGTTTCTGTTCTGGATCCGGACGCCGAAAATCATCTTCAAACCGACTGGCTTTTTCTTCGCCAATATCTGGATTGAATATAAGCGAATTAAAGCGATGAATTTATCGGAAGATGGCGTACTGGTGATGCAATTAGAGCAACGGCGCCTGCTTATTCGTGTACGAAACATCGACGATCTGGAAAAGATTTACAAACTTCTCGTTTCCACTCAGTAAGTTATAAATATAGCCAACGCTATATTTCAGCAATTTCTGGCAGATGGATATATAGCCATGGCTATATTCCGTCTGCGCACTTCACTTATATTTATTAACGAATTATTTACGCATAAATTCAAATGAAAATCGTTATCATTTGGTTATTGAAATAAATAAATCCTGTTATTGTTTTATATTCTAAAAATATGTTAAGGTTGCGCCCGTCGTTGGGGAGTAGCCGGTTTCCTGCCAGCCAGGAAATGTGCGTGTCAACATACTCGTTGCAAAACGTGGCACGTACGGGTTGAAGAAGGTGTTCAATCAGGCGAGACCATAGACACATCACCGCTGTACGCATACCTGAGTCGCGGGCTGCGTATATCTACTGGGGGCTGTGATGTGTCATATGGATTTTCCCCGGTCAGGACGCAATGATGAACATCTCCGCTACGATTCTTCTTGCCTTTGGCATGTCCATGGACGCCTTCGCAGCCTCTATCGGTAAAGGCGCTACCTTACACAAACCTAAGTTCTCCGAAGCGCTGCGCACCGGGTTAATTTTCGGCGCCATCGAAACGCTCACCCCGCTTGTCGGCTGGGGGATGGGGATGCTCGCCAGCCAGTTCGTACTGGAGTGGAATCACTGGATCGCGTTCGTGCTGCTGGTCTTTCTCGGCGGACGGATGGTCATCGAAGGTTTTCGCACAACCGAAGATGAGGCATGTGAAGCGCCTCGCCGCCACGGTTTCTGGCTGCTGGTCACCACCGCCTTCGCCACCAGTCTCGATGCGATGGCCGTCGGGGTTGGCCTGGCATTCCTGCAAGTAAATATTATCGCCACCGCGCTGGCTATCGGCTGCGCAACGCTGGTGATGTCGACGCTGGGAATAATGGTCGGTCGGTTTATCGGCCCGCTGCTGGGCAAGCGAGCCGAAATTCTTGGTGGTATTGTCCTGATTGGTATCGGCGCCCAGATTCTCTGGAGCCATTTCGCCGGCTAGTTCTCAGGCCTCACGCTGCCAGCAGTGAATCATAAAATCGGTCTGGCAGCGGAAAGTCGCCTGCGCGCGCAGCGTTTCACGCACCGGCGGCTTCGCCCGCCACGCGAATGGGGTCATCTGCAGCAGCGCTTCAGCCTCGGCCCCGGTCAGCTGCATCGGATAGGCCAGCTGCTGCTGCTGGCTTAATGTAAAGCCAGCCATCTGTTCATGATGTTGCTCATGCAGACGCACCTCGTCGTAAATCAACCCTTTCAGCTCCAGCAAATGCCGCGGCCCCGGCGTGGCGGTAATCACCCAGCCGCCGGGTCTGACCACCCGCGCCAGCTCCTGCGCATTACAAGGGGCATAGATCCGGACCACCGCATCCAGGCTGGCGTCGTCGAACGGCAGACGCTGGCTCGATGCGACGCAAAAATTGACCTGCGGATAGCGTCTGGCCGCCGCGCGAATGGCCGACTTTGAGACGTCCAGCCCCCAACAATGAGCGGCGATAGCGGCAAACGCATGGGTGTAGTACCCTTCCCCGCAGCCGATATCAAGCAGGCGCTCAGGGGCGGCGACGGACAGAAAGTCACTGATGGCATCACGCAGAGGTTGATAGTGGCCCGCGTCGAGAAACGCCCGCCGCGCCTGCATCATCTCCGCGCTATCGCCCGGATCGCGAGACCGCTTAAACTGCACCGGCAGTAAATTGACATACCCCTCTTTCGCCAGGTCGAACTGGTGCCGCTGCGGGCAGATATAGCTATTATCGCGGCGGGAAAGCGGCGCGTGGCAAAGTGGGCAACTGTATGACATGACAACTCCGGTGTCGCTGAAAGGGCGAAAGTGTAGCGCTATTCGCCCTTTCAGACCACTGTTACAACGCCGGCGGCGCGGCATCCCCGCTATGCATCACAATCAGATTTTCCGAACCTTGCGGCATACCGTCCGGCATCACATTTTCCAGCCGCAGCACATCTCCCATGATCTGGCTAAAGACCGGTGCGGAAACCGCCCCGCCATAATAGGCGCCATTGCTGGGATCGTTAATCACCACCACCAGCGCAAACTGCGGACGACTGGCGGGCGCCACGCCTGCGGTATACGCCACATATTTATCGATATATTTACCGTCAGGACCGATTTTTTTCGCGGTCCCGGTTTTCACCGCAATGCGATAATCGCGTACCGCCGCTTTGGTTCCCCCGCCGCCCGGCAACGCCACGCTCTCCATCATATGCTCCACTTCATGCACTATCGGTTCTGGCATGACCCGCGTGCCGATGACCGGCGGGTCGATACGGGTAATCGAGAGCGGTCGTTCAATACCGAAGCCGCCGATAGTGGCATAAACATGTGCCAGCTGCAGCGGAGTCACCATCAGACCATATCCGAAGGCAAAGGTCGCGCGGTCCAGCTGGCCCCAATAGCGCCGTTGAGGCATCAGCCCGGCGCTTTCGCCGGTCAGCCCCAGTCCGGTCGGGTCGCCAAAGCCGAACGCTTTATAAGTATCGATCAGGTGTTGGACTGGCATGGCCAGCGACAGATGCGAAACGCCGGTATCGCTGGATTTTTGCAAAATGCCGGTTAATGACAGTTCGGGATAATAGCCAACGTCGCGAATGCGGTGACCATCAAGCACAAAGGGATGGGTATCCACTACGCTGTCCGGTTGCACAATCCCCTGCTGTAGCGCCGTCATCACCACCAGCGGTTTTACCGTCGAGCCCGGCTCAAAGGTGTCACTGATGGCGCGGTTGCGAAAATCATCCAGCCTGGCGTTATCACGGTTATTGGGATTGAAGTCCGGATAGCTGGCCATCGCCAGTATCTCGCCGGTATCTATCTTAATCAGTACCGCCGCCCCGGATTCCGCCTTATTCCAGTTCACGGCGTTATCCAGCGCATCTTCGGTGACCGTCTGCAGACGTTCGTCGATACTCAGCTGAATATTATGCGCAGGTACCGCCGGCATCTCGGTGATATTTTCGATCACGTGTCCATGACGATCTTTACGCACCAGCCGGCGCCCCGGCTTTCCGGTAAGCTGAGCATTAAAGCTTTTCTCAATCCCCTCAATGCCCTGGTTATCGATATTAGTAAACCCCAGCAGGTTAGCCGCCACGTGCCCCGCGGGATAGAATCGGCGCGACTCATCACGCAGGTTGATCCCTGGCAGGTGCAGTTTGTCGATCCATTCGGCCTGTTCCGGGTTAACCTGACGGGCCAGATAGATGAAGCGCATATGCGGATGGCTCTCAACGCGTTTGGCCAGATCGCTCAGATTAAGGTGCAGCGCCTCCGCCATCGCCTGCCAGCGTGGGCCATAGCCGACGCCACCCTTTTGCATAATGGTTTGCGGGTCAGCCCAGATGGCGCTCACCGGCACGCTGACCGCCAGCGGGCGATTCTCGCGGTCGCTGATGGTTCCACGCTGCACGTCGATGGGTTCTTCGCGCAACGAACGCATATCTTCTTGTTTTACAAGGTTATCTGGAGAAATTATTTGCAGCCAGGCCACCCGCCCCAGCAGTATTCCGAGACACCCGAGAATCGCCACGCACAACAGCCCAAAACGAAGAGGGGTGAAATGAGCAACTGACTTATTTTTGTACTTTAGCACCATAGCTCCAGCCTTATATTGCAACCCTCTGATTTAACAGAAAATCGGCACAACAGGATGCGAAACTATGCGAATAAGGATGTTGTTTTGCAACAAAGCGCGACGGAGGGGGAAAAATGGAAATGTTTTGCAATAAAGACTAAAAAGCCCCGCAGAGGCGAGGCTTTTCTTACAAGATGAGTGGTCTTGAATCAGATAGCAGTAACGTTAACTGCTGCCGGACCTTTCTGGCCGTCCTGAATTTCGAACTCAACGTTCTGGCCTTCAGCCAGAGTTTTGAAGCCATTACCCTGGATAGCGGAGAAGTGTACGAACACATCTTTGCTGCCATCAGCCGGAGTAATGAAACCAAAACCTTTAGACTCGTTGAACCACTTAACTTGACCTTTAATCTTTGCCATTTGCAAAATTCCTTAGACTGTTTTCTTCGCCCACAGGCGCTTACATAGATAAAACTGACACATTACTGCATGAGGCACTAATATAAGGTTCGGCAGAGAAGCGGTATTCAACGACAACGTGTTTACTCAGGACTTCTTTACTGAAAATGCCACACATAAACAGAACTGTACCTCGTTTAACCCGAAAGGTGTTATCACATACAACGTAAATAATGGCAAGCCATTTTTAAACGTGTCTCGATCCTCCGCACAAATTATAAGGTAATCATTTGATCACCTGCACATTTATGCGTCTTTGCCGCCCAGGGTTGCCCTCGCTGCTACCGCAGGATTCGCAATTATAGCAAACCCGATGGTTGCAACTTTTTTACCATAGCTCAACAACTTCGGTTCGTCCAGGTACCCGGCTATTCTAACACCACATTTTCAGCACACAGGGTCAGGGCCGGTGCATAATGATGCGTATAAAAAGTCATATCTATAGTTGAAATTTCGCTTAAATTCTGCGGAGGTAAAGATATAAAATCGTCATCCGCTTCCGTTATAAATATTATTTATAATACAATTTAAACGTGAAGCATTAATGACGATATTTTTTCATCAGACAATTAAAACAGATTGTTATTATTTTATTTGATTAACTAAAAAATCAATGACGTCAATAGCCAGAATTGGGAGCAGGAACACACTCAGGGGGCGAGGAAGTGTAACAAAACGATCGGAAAGGATAAGAAAAAGTTATAACGACTCCTTAGATCCAGGTGCACACCGACCCGGTGCACACCTGTCAGTCAGCTACCGTTCGGCGACGAGACGGATAAAGTCGTCATCGTCTTTCTCTCCCGCCGAAGTCTTAGTAACCTCTTGTTTCTCAGGCTCATTGGCTTCACAGAGACGGCGCAGCAGCGCATTTTGCCGCTTTTGCTGGTCCAGTAACGCCTGCAGCAGTTCAATCTGCTGATTGGTGCGCGAACTTGCGCGATTAACAAAAAACCATAACAACAAACCGACAAGCAGCAGCACAACGGACAGTGCCAACGATGCCAGATTTAAGATCCCAGGATTCAGTAACTCACTCATTTCACCACCTCAAAGAGAAGGCGTCCATTCTACCACTCGCGCAGCAGAAGGAAATCGGTCGTCATAAAAATGTCTTACCAGGGGATAAACTTATTGATTGTGCAGATGCCGCTGAAAAACTGTACATCTTGATCGCACATTACGTTAAGCATCTGAGTCCACAGCAACAAACAGCCCGCTATGATGACTATCAGCAAAACCCAGCGTACTTTTTTCACTCCATTCTCCGCATCAGTATCAGATGTTTCCAGGATAACATGAGCATCTTAAACCGTGGCTAACTGTAATACGAAAGACAAGTTTAGGAATCATAGACTTGTTTCAATACGTGTAGCTGTCAAAATACGCGCAGGGATAATGCAAACCATGAGGCAACAATGCGATTAATCATTCGTTCCATTGTAGTACTGGCTATCGTATGGATTGGTATATTATTGAGCGGCTATGGCATTCTTATTGGCAGCAATCAGAATGCTGCGGGACTGGGGCTTCAGTGTAAATATCTGACCGCTCGCGGCACCAGTACCGCACAATACGTTCATTCTGATAGCGGTATTATCGGTGTTACCGACTGCCCGATTTTACGCAAAAGCGAAACCGTTATCGACAAAGGTTGATGCGTAAAAGCGACAGCGGGAAGCGCATTCCCGCTGTCGTTTAACTGACCACAGCGCCATTCGGATCAGAATGGATAGTCGTTATAGCCCATCTGTTCAGAAATCTTACGCGCCGCCGTGTGCAACATCGCCACATATTCGCTCAGACGCTCTTCTGAGAAACGCAGCGTCGGGAAAGAGATACTCAGGCCGGCAATCACCACGCCAAAGCGGTCGAAAACCGGTACGCCGATGCAGCGCAGCCCCTCTTCCTGCTCTTCATTATCTTCACCGTACCCCTGCTGACGCACCTGATCCAGGACGTCAAGCAGCGCTTGCGTACTGGTGATGGTCCGCTCGGTGCTGCGTTTATATTCGACGCCTTCAAGAATCTGCTCAACTTCAGCGCGATCGCGCCACGCCAGCAGCACTTTACCGATAGCGGTACTGTACAACGGGTTGCGGCGACCGATACGCGAGTACATCCGCAGGTTGTACATGGAGTCGATTTTGTGGATATAGACGATGCTGTCTTCATCCAGCGCGCCCAGGTGGATCGTCTCTTTCGTCAGCCGCGAAAGTTCACGCATCTGGATGTCGGCACTGCGGACCAGGTCGACATTCTGTAGCGCACGCGCGCCCAGTTCGAACAGCTTGAGCGTCAGGGAGTATTTCTCAGATTCGCCTTCCTGCGCCACATAGCCCAGCGATTTCATGGTTTGCAAAAAGCGATAAACGGTGCTTTTTGACATCATGACGCGCTGGGACAGTTCGGTAATGCCAATTTCACGCTCTTCACCAAGCGCCTGCAGAATGCCAAAAACCTTCAATACCGAAGAGACAGAATCTGGCTGCTTATCCAAATCTGCAACTGCCATTTATCACCTCATCGTAACTGTTTTATAAAAATCAGAACCGGTTTTTATTATAAATTCGCATCGCGGCCCCCGCAATCGTTCTTCTGCTCATTCGTTACAAATCTGCGACATACAGCCGAATAATCAATGCTAAAATCATTACTCAGAGAATAATTACCATAAAGACATACATTCACCATGGATAAAAACATTGCCGATGGCCTGCCTTTGCCGCAGCGCTACGGCGCAATTCTGACCATCGTTTTAGGGTTGGCCATGGCGGTGCTCGACGGCGCAATTGCCAACGTGGCTCTGCCGACTATCGCCACCGATTTAAACGCCTCGCCGGCGGCGTCAATCTGGATTGTCAACGCCTACCAGATAGCTATCGTGATTGCCCTTCTGCCGCTCTCTTTTCTCGGCGATATGTTTGGCTATCGGCGTATCTATAAAATCGGCCTTGCACTATTTACTCTGACCTCGCTCGCCTGCGCGCTCTCCCATAGTCTGCAGATGCTGACGCTTGCCCGCGTCGCGCAGGGCCTTGGCGGCGCCGCCCTGATGAGCGTCAACACAGCGTTGATCCGACTTATTTTCCCGCAGCGTTTTCTCGGGCGCGGAATGGGGATTAACTCCTTCGTGGTGGCGGTTTCATCGGCCGCCGGCCCCACCATTGCAGCCGCTATTCTCTCGGTTGCCTCCTGGCAATGGCTCTTTTTTATTAATATTCCGCTCGGGATTGTTTCGCTTATCCTCGCCATGCGTTACCTGCCAGCAAACGTTGGCCGGAGCAAAATCACCCGCTTCGATCTTCCCAGCGCCATAATGAATGCGCTGACGTTTGGCCTGTTGATCACCGCTCTCGGCGGTTTTGCCCAGGGTCAGTCGGGACGATTCGTACTTGCGGAAGTGGCCGCGATGCTGGTTATCGGTTTCTTTTTTGTGCGCCGCCAGCTGCAGATGCCGGTCCCGCTGCTGCCGATTGACCTGCTGCGCATCCCGCTGTTTTCCCTGTCTATCTGTACCTCCATTTGTTCGTTCTGCGCGCAAATGCTGGCGCTGGTTTCCCTGCCCTTCTTCCTGCAGTCGATGATGGGCCGCAGCGAAGTAGAAACCGGCTTGCTGCTGACGCCATGGCCTCTGGCTACCATGGTGATGGCGCCGCTGGCAGGTTATATGATTGAGAAAGTGCACGCGGGATTACTGGGGGCAATCGGCCTGCTGGTGATGGCCTGCGGCCTGTTTGGCCTTGCGCTGTTGCCCTCCACGCCTTCCGATCTGGATATTATCTGGCGCATGGCGCTGTGCGGCGCCGGTTTTGGCCTGTTCCAGTCGCCAAACAACCATACCATTGTCTCTTCCGCACCGGCCCATCGCAGCGGCGGCGCCAGCGGAATGCTCGGGACCGCGCGTCTGCTCGGTCAAAGTACCGGTGCGGCGCTGGTTGCCCTGCTGCTTAACCTGCAGGGCAACAGCGGCACCCACAGCGCACTGCTGTTGGCCGGTGGACTGGCGGTGATTGCCGCAACCGTCAGCGGGCTTCGCGTAACCCAGCCCCGGCCTGGGCAATAGCCGCCCTCCTCAGGCTTCAGCCATAAAAAAATCCGCTGCCCGAGGGCCGCGGATTTTTTTTACCTACTCTGCAACAATGTTACTTCAGGTATTCGCCACTGCGCAGCGCTTCAATACGCTTATCCAGCGGCGGGTGAGTCATGAACAGTTCGCTCATTGACTTCGCCTTACCGTTAATGCAGAACGCCATCATGCTGCTGGCTTCCTGTGGTTCGTAGCTGGTTTTCAGGCGCTGCAGCGCGGCAATCATTTTCTCACGACCAACCAGTCTGGCAGACCCGGCATCGGCGTGGAATTCGCGGTAGCGCGAGAACCACATGGTAATGATGCTGGCCAGGATACCGAACACCAGTTCCAGCACGGTCGCTACGGCAAAGTAAATCAGCGGGTTACCGTTGCTGCTTTCACTATCATCCCGGTTTCCACCCAGGAAGCCGGCGGCAATCTGCGCGATAACACGCGAGATAAAGATAACGAAGGTGTTCACCACCCCCTGAATCAGCGTCATCGTGACCATGTCACCGTTGGCGATGTGGCTGATTTCGTGGGCGATGACCGCTTCAGCTTCATCACGGCTCATGTTTTGCAGCAGCCCGGTGCTTACGGCGACCAGAGAAGCATCGCGGCGGGCGCCGGTGGCAAACGCGTTGATATCCGGCGCGTGGTAGATGGCGACCTGCGGCATGCCAATACCCGCCTGCTGCGCCTGCTGCGCGACGGTGTTCATCAGCCAGCGTTCCGTTTCATTGCGCGGCTGCTCAATCACTTCCCCACCCACGGATTTCAGCGCCATCCATTTCGACATCATCAGCGAAACGATCGATCCACCAAAACCAAAAAGCAGCGCCATGATCAGTAACCCGGTCATGCTGCTTGACTGAATTCCCGTCAGGCTTAACACCAGCCCGAAGACCACCATCACTGCCAGGTTGGTCAACAGGAAAAGCGCGATTCGCATCATAATTTTCTTTTAACCTCGATTTAACAAAACGCACTATGCGATTACCCATATCGTATGGGTAGAACGCTAATTTTCAACGATCAGGCCCCGCTAAGTCACGAGAAAAACACAACTTTACATTTTGTCACGACGAACTGACATCCGCGTAAGTTGTTGACATTTTGTATGTATAAGAGAGGACGGCCTGGAGGATGACGGAAAGAAAAACGGGCACAATCATTGTGCCCGTTGGGTGCTTATTTGCTGACCGGCGGTTCTACCGCGGGCATCTCTTTCTCAAGATGCGCAAGGTCTACCGCAATGTGGACCGTCTCATCAAGATACGGATCCGGCTCCTGGTAGTCCTTCGGCAGATCGTCCAGTTTCTTCAGCGGCGGTTTACCTTCGCGCTTCAGACGGTCGTTAATCCGCGCCAGGCGCGTCGCGTCGTCTTCTTCGTTCTCTTTCTCACGCTGGGCGTAGTTGAGAGAAACGATATAACGCTTATCTTTCATTGCGTTATAGCGAGCGATGTCCTTCATGATGTACTGGAACTCAGGATCTTTGGCAATCCGCTCATTATGCAGCTTCAGCAGCTGCGGATCGAACGGCTTCAAATCACCGGATTTCACGTAGGTCGCCGCATTGACGCTATCCCACGGCAGCGCGTTATCTTCATACTGCTCGCCGGTTTCGCGATCTTCGTTCCCGGTCGGCATCATGATATCCGGCGTGACACCTTTACGTTGGGTACTGCCGCCGTTAATGCGGTAGAACTTCTGAATGGTGTACTGTACGGAGCCCAGCGCCGGCCAGTCAGGGCGCAGCATCTGATCGTAAATCCGGTTCAGCGAGCGATACTGCTGAACGGTGCCTTTACCAAAGGTCGGCTCGCCAACAATTAAGCCGCGACCGTAGTCCTGCATAGCGGCAGCGAAGATTTCAGAGGCCGAAGCACTGAAACGATCGACCAATACCACCAGCGGGCCTTTATAGTACACCACGCCATCGGTATCGCTGTCTTCACGCACTTTGCCATTGTTGTCACGGACCTGAACCACCGGGCCAGACGGAATAAACAGGCCAGATAGCGAAACGGCTTCGGTCAGCGCCCCACCGCCATTGCTGCGCAGGTCGATAACAATGCTGCTGACGTTCTGTTTCTCCAGCTTCTGCAGCTGCACCTTAACGTCATCCGTCAGGCCAACGTAGAAGCCCGGGATATCCAGCACGCCGACTTTCTCTTTGCCGACGGTTTTCACCGACATCTTCACCGCGCGGTCTTCGAGACGAATGCGCTCTCGGGTCAGCGTGACGATGCGGGTTTTGGCCCCCTTACCGGCAGGCAGAACTTCGAGACGCACCTTGCTGCCCTTCGGCCCTTTAATCAGCGCGACAACGTCATCCAGACGCCAGCCGATGACGTCAACCATGCCTTTACCCGACTGGCCGACGCCGACGATACGATCGCCGACGGCGATCGATTTGCTCTTCGCCGCCGGACCACCGGCTACCAGCGAATTGATGACCGTATAGTCGTCATCCATCTGCAGTACCGCGCCGATGCCCTCTAATGACAGGCTCATTTCCGTATTGAACTGTTCGGTATTGCGCGGAGAAAGATAGTTGGTGTGCGGGTCAATCTCGCGAGCGAAAGCGGTCATCACCATCGAGAACACATCTTCGCTGTTGGTCTGCGCCAGACGACGAATGGCGAATTTGTAGCGACGCGTTAAGGTATCGCGAATTTCTTTGTCATCTTTGCCAGTGAGCTTGAGGCTCAGCTGGTCAAACTTAACCTTGGCATCCCACAGCGCGTTGAGCTCGGCTTCGTCTTTCGGCCAGGGGGCTTTGCTGCGGTCAAGGTTGAAATTGTCGTTGCCGGTAAAGTCCATCGGACGTTCCAGCACCTTCAATGCATACTGATAGCGCTCAAAACGACGCTTCTGCGCCAGGTTATACAGGTCGTAAAAAACGTCCAGCTTTCCGGTGCGCAGCTCATCGCCGATTTGATTCTTCTTCGCCGAGAACTGAGCAATATCACTGGCCAACAGCACGTTGTGGCTGTAGTCCAGCAGATTCAGATAGCGGTCGTAAATTTTTGCCGAGAAGGCGTTGTCGAGATCAAATTGCCGATAGTGAGAACGGGTAAAGCGCGAGGTAACGCGCTCACTCACCGTCGCGTGCTGCGGCTCTTCTTTCAGCACGGGAATTTGATCGACTCGAGTGATATCGTCCACGGCGAACGCATGGCCTGCTATTGCTAGCAGGCCCGCAAGCGCGGTGAGCTTAAAGAATGTGTTCATGCCTGGCCCGGCCTCCGTTTCAGAACACCAGGTGTTCTGCGCGTACAATCATTGACATACCAGAAGTCAGCTGTACACGAACGCCATCTTTGGTGATTTCCAGAACGGTGGCGTCCATTGCGTTGTTGCCTGCTTTCACCTTCAGAGCCTGGCCAACGCTTAACGCGGTCAGATCTGATACAGGGGTATGACGCTCTTCACGCGGTGCTTTTGCAACGGCTGGACGCGGCTTACGCTGTTCGGTGCCTTCTTTGCGACGAACCTGAGGACGTGGCTTACGCTCACGACGAGCACCGTCTTCCTGCTGACCCGCAGCGGCGGCGGCTTCGCGCTTTTTAGCCTGCTGGCTTGCGCGCTGCGCCTGAACGCGAGCTTTTGCTTCTTCGAGCTGCTGACGAGCGTGAGCAACATGCTGCTCTTCCAGTTCGCCGCACGGGTTGCCGTCAAGGTCAACGCGGACTGCGCCTGGCTTAACGCCGTACAGATAGCGCCAGCTCGAAGTATAAAGACGTAAAGCGGCACGAAGTTGGGTTTTGCTGAGATTCATCTCTCCCCCAACACGCTCCACGAGATCCTGAAAAATACCGACTTTCAGGGGGCGAGCTTCACCTTCAGCGCTGAAGCACTGAGGGAAACGTTCGGCCAGAAACGCGATAACTTCTTTACTGCTATTCAACTTAGGTTGATTTTCCATGAAATTTCCTGATTACAACGGACGTAGCCAACAAGCCGCAGGCATGAACAGGCGTCATTATAATGACGCCATCGCTAAATGCTACGTTATCCGTTGATTATCCTGCGACGTGGGCGAATATTTTTTGGTAGTCAGTCGCAGAAATGAGTTTTTCCAGATGTGCGACCAGTTCAGCCAGCCCCTGCTCATCCTCAGCGGTGAAGCGGGAAAAGGCGGTGCTGTCGATATCCAGAACGCCAATAATCTGATTGTTCACCTGCAGCGGAAAGACGATTTCCGAATTGCTGGCGGCATCACATGCGATATGTCCATCGAAGGCATGGACATCTTCCACCCGCTGAACGCGATTTTGCGCAACGGCCGCACCGCAAACGCCTCGCCCAACCGGAATCCGTACGCAGGCCAGTTTGCCCTGGAATGGTCCTAAAACCAGCGTCTCCCCTTCGAGCAAATAGAAACCTGCCCAGTTAACCTCGGTCAGGCGCTCAAACAGCAGCGCGCTGGTATTAGCGATCATCGCCAAAAAACTGGTTTCACCTGCCATTAAAGCCTGAAAATCACGGTTCAAATCCGCGTAAAATTCTGTTTTGTTCATTATCTGGTCACTTAGTTGTCTTACTGCGAAACACGCATTGCCTAATAAAATAAGCATTAAATGCGTTCAGGCTCAAGATGAATTCAATCCTGGGTTAAGATAGTGAGATACATTCATTCCTGTACGTAATAAATGCCACTAAAAACACAACCGATAACACCGGCAAAAAAGATGGTCGTGCATGCGGTCAGCCGTCCGCTACCCCAGGCACATTATCACCGCTGCCCGCAGTGTGACGTTCTTTTTCGTTTGCCGGTGCTTAAGCGTTATCAAAGCGCCTGGTGCCCGCGCTGCAATGCGAAAGTGCGTGATGGCCGCGACTGGTCTCTTTCGCGGCTGGGTAGTATGGCCATCACCATGATGCTCCTGATGCCCTTTGCGTGGACCGAACCCTTACTGCGTCTGCATCTGCTCGGCGTACGTATCGATGCGAACGTGATCCAGGGGATCTGGCAAATGACCGGCCAGGGCGATCCGCTCACTGCCGCGATGGTGCTGTTTTGTGCGATTGGCGCACCGGCGCTGCTGGTCATATCTATCGCCTATCTCTGGCTGGGGAACGTTCTGGGCATGAATTTACGCCCGGTGCTGCTGATGCTGGAAAAACTGAAAGAGTGGGTGATGCTGGATATCTATCTGGTCGGTATCGGCGTGGCCTCCATCAAGGTACAGGATTACGCCTTCCTGCAGCCGGGCGTCGGGCTTGTGGCCTTTATCTCCCTCACCCTGCTCAGCATTCTGACGATCATTCATATGAACGTGGAAGAGTTGTGGGAGCGATTTTATCCCCAGCGGCCTGCGTTTCGGGCCGACCCGGCGCTACAGGTTTGCACCGGCTGCCATTACACCGGCTTTCGCGACGCTCGCGGGCGCTGCCGACGCTGCCATACGCCGCTCCACCATCGACGACCGCAGAGCCTGCAGCGAAGCTGGGCCGGGCTGATTGCTTCGGTGGTGTTCCTGCTTCCCGCTAACCTGCTGCCGATCTCAATTATTTACGTCAACGGCGCACG
Source organism: Klebsiella sp. CSG-1 (assembly GCF_056521145.1). Lineage (NCBI taxonomy): Bacteria > Pseudomonadati > Pseudomonadota > Gammaproteobacteria > Enterobacterales > Enterobacteriaceae > Klebsiella > Klebsiella sp. CSG-1. The sequence goes on from NZ_JBWNLD010000008.1 coordinate 225,768, forward strand.
TCAGGATGATACGATTCTTTCGGGGATTATGTCGTTGGCCAATAGCAATGTGGCGATTGCCGGCGTCGTGTTTATCGCCAGTATTCTGGTGCCATTTACCAAAGTTATTGTGTTGTTTACGCTGTTAGTGAGCATACAATTCAAGTGCGAACAGGGGTTGCGTACCCGCATCATCCTGCTGCGGCTGATTACCTGGATCGGCCGTTGGTCAATGTTGGATCTTTTTGTTATCTCATTAACCATGTCACTGATTAATCGCGACCAACTCCTCGCTTTCACGATGGGGCCTGCTGCGGTATATTTCGGCGCCGCGGTAATATTAACTATCCTTGCTGTTGAATGGCTGGACAGCCGCTTACTTTGGGACGCACATGAGTCAGGAAACGCCCGCTTCACCGACTGAAGCCAGAATCAAAACCAAACGTCGCATCTCGCCATTCTGGCTGCTGCCGGTAATAGCCCTGTTGATCGCCAGCTGGCTGATCTGGACCAGCTATAACGATCGCGGGACGACCATCACCATCGACTTCCAGTCGGCCAACGGGATTGTCCCGGGGCGCACGCCTATCCGCTATCAAGGGGTCGAGGTGGGCACCGTCGAGAATATCTCGCTGAGCAAAGACCTGAGTAAAATCGAGGTATCCGCCAGCGTCAAAGGCGACATGAAAGACGCTCTGCGCAAAGATACCCAATTCTGGCTGGTGACTCCGAAAGCCTCGCTGGCCGGCGTATCCGGTCTTGATGCGCTGGTTGGCGGTAACTATATCGGTATGATGCCGGGCAAAGGCGAACCGCAGGACCATTTCGTCGCCCTCGATACCCAGCCGAAATACCATATCAACAACGGCGAGCTGATGATTCATCTGCAGGCGCCGGACCTCGGTTCGCTCACCAGCGGATCGCTGGTCTACTTCCGCAAAATTCCGGTGGGCCGGGTTTACGATTTTGCGCTCAATGATAACAATCAGGGCGTCACTATCGATGTGCTGATCGAGCGCCGCTTTACGAACCTGGTGAAAAAAGGCAGCCGCTTCTGGAATGTCTCAGGGGTTAAGGCCGATGTCGGCCTCGGCGGCGCGAAGGTCCAGCTGGAAAGCCTCTCCGCGCTGGTTAACGGCGCGATTGCCTTTGACTCCCCTGCGGATTCCCAACCGGCTCAGCAAAACGATGAATACGGGCTGTATGAAGATTTGGCCCACAGCCAGCGCGGGGTCCTGGTCACGCTGGAACTGCCTGACGGCGAAGGCCTGAAAGCCGGCTCCACCCCGCTCATGTACCAGGGGCTGGAAGTCGGGCAGCTGACCAAACTCAATCTCAATCCCGGCAGTAAAGTGACCGGTGAGATGACGGTGGACCCAAGCGTTGTCACCCTGCTCAGAGATAAGACGCTTATTCAGATGAAAAAGCCGAAAATCTCGCTGGATAACCCCAGCCTCAGCGCCCTGCTGACCGGGAATACGTTCGAACTGGTGCCCGGAGAGGGGGAGACGCGGAATCACTTTGTGGTGCTTCCGGCTGACAAATCCCTGCTCGATGAACCGGATGTGGCTACGGTTACGCTCACGGCAGCGGAGAGTTACGGTATTGATGCCGGGCAGCCGCTGGTGCTGCACGGCGTGAAAGTGGGTCAGGTTCTGGAGCGCAAGCTGACCGCGAAAGGCGTCACGTTCCAGGTGGCCATTACCCCTGAATATCGTGACCTGGTGCGCGGCGACAGCAAATTTGTCGTTAACAGCCGCCTTGACGTGAAAGTGGGTTTTGATGGCATCAAAGTGCTTGGCGCCAGCGCCAGCGAGTGGGTCGAAGGCGGTATTCGCATTATCCCTGGCGAGAAAGGAACAATACAGGCCAGCTATCCGCTGTATGCCAATATGGAGAAGGCGGAAGAAAACAGCCTCAGCGAAGTGCCCACCACCACTCTGAGCCTGACGGCAGAGACCCTGCCGGATGTTCAGGAAGGTTCGGTGGTGCTGTACCGTAAGTTTGCCGTCGGCGAGATCATTTCGGTTAAACCCCGGCGCAACGCATTTGATATCGATCTGCATATTAAGCCGGAATATCGCTATCTGTTGACCAACAATAGCGTCTTCTGGGCCGAGGGAGGCGCCAAGGTCCAGCTCGATGGCAATGGTCTGACCGTGCAGGCGTCACCGCTGTCACGGGCCTTGAGGGGCGCTGTCAGCTTTGACGATCTCAGCGGCAGCAGCGCCGGCGCGCGAATTGGCAACAAACGCATTCTCTATGCTTCTGAAACCGCTGCGCGGGCAGTCGGTGGCCAGATTACGCTGCATGCCTTTGATGCCGGTAAAATTTCCGAAGGGATGCCGATTCGCTACCTGGGCATTAATATCGGCCAGATCCAGTCCCTGAATCTGATTACCGCGAAAAACGAAGTCCAGGCGAAAGCCGTGCTCTACCCAGAGTACGTCGACACCTTCGCCCGCAGCGGGACCCGCTTCTCGGTGATCACCCCGCAGATTTCGGCCGCGGGTGTCGAACACCTGGATACCATTTTCCAGCCCTATATCAACGTTGAACCGGGTCGCGGCACGGCACGCCGTGATTTCGAAATTCAGGAAACGACGATTAGCGACTCCCGCTACATTGACGGTCTGAGCATCGTTGTCGAAGTGCCGGAAGCCGGTTCGCTGGATATCGGAACGCCGGTACTGTTCCGCGGACTGGAAGTCGGTACGGTCACCGGGCTGACTCTGGGTTCAATGTCGGATCGCGTAATGGTCAAACTGCGTATCAGCAAACGCTATCAGTATCTGGTGCGTAACAATTCGGTCTTCTGGCTCTCTTCCGGCTATAACCTCGACTTTGGCCTGATTGGCGGCGTGGTGAAAACCGGGACCTTTAACCAGTTCATTCGCGGCGGCATCTCCTTTGCCACGCCGCCAGGCACGCCGCTGGCGCCGAAGGCACAGGATGGTAAACACTTCCTGCTGCTGGAAAGCGAACCGAAAGAGTGGCGTGAATGGGGCACGGCCCTGCCACAGTAAGCAAAACGTTCCGGTGTCCCCCGCCGGAGCGTTTATGATAAACTGCGCACCCTTTTTTCTTGTGGTGCGCACCAGTGGCTCAAAACGCAGTCTATTTTCCTGACCAATTCCTCGCTCAAATGCGTGACGCGATGCCCACGCATCTCTCTTTCGATGCGTTTATCGCTGCCTGCCAGCGCCCGTTACGCCGCAGCCTGCGCGTGAATACGCTGAAAATTTCCGTCGCCGGCTTTCTGCAGCGGGTGGCGCCCTATGGCTGGCAGCTGACGCCGATCCCCTGGTGCGAAGAGGGCTTTTGGATCGAACGCGATGATGAGGACGCCCTGCCGCTGGGCAGCACCGCCGAACATCTCAGCGGCCTGTTTTATATCCAGGAAGCCAGTTCTATGCTGCCGGTTACGGCGCTGTTTGCCGATGGCGACATGCCACAGCGGGTCATGGATGTCGCCGCTGCACCTGGTTCCAAAACCACGCAGATCGCCGCGCGCATGGGAAATGCGGGCGGGATCCTCGCCAATGAGTTTTCCGCCAGCCGGGTTAAAGTCCTGCATGCCAATATCAGCCGCTGCGGCATCAGCAATGTTGCCTTGACCCACTTCGATGGCCGGGTGTTTGGCGCCGCGCTGCCGGAACGCTTTGACGCTATCCTGCTGGATGCTCCCTGCTCCGGCGAGGGGGTGGTGCGCAAAGATCCCGATGCGTTGAAAAACTGGTCGCCAGAGAGTAACCAGCAGATCGCCGAAACCCAACGGGAGCTCATCGACAGCGCATTTCACGCGCTGCGCCCTGGCGGCACGCTGGTGTACTCAACCTGCACCCTGAACCGGGAAGAGAACCAGGAGGTCGTGCAGTGGCTGTTAGCCCGCTATCCGCAGGCGGTCGAGGTATTACCGCTTGGCGCGCTGTTCCCACAGGCTACGGAGGCCTTAACCGCAGAAGGATTTCTCCACGTCTTTCCGCAGATTTTTGACTGCGAGGGCTTTTTTGTTGCCCGCCTCAAGAAAACCGCGGCGATCGAAGCGCTACCGGCGCCGGGTTACAAAGTCGGTAAATTTCCTTTTGCACCGCTTAAAAGCCGCGAAGCCGCAGCGATTACCGCCGCCGCTGCCGCCGTCGGGCTGCACTGGGATGACAATCATACGCTCTGGCAGCGTGATAAAGAGATTTGGCTGTTTCCGCAAGCGCTGGAATCATTTATCGGCCAGGTCCGTTTTTCGCGGATTGGCATTCGCCTGGCGGAAACCCATAACAAAGGCTTTCGCTGGCAGCATGAAGCGGTCATTGCCCTCGCCGCACCGGATGCCCCGTTTGAACTGACGCAGGATGAAGCGCAAGAGTGGTATCGTGGCCGCGACGTCTATCCTGAAACGCCGCCGCGGCAGGATGAAGTCATCGTCACGTTCCAGGGAGCAACGCTGGGGCTGGCGAAAAAAGTCGGCTCCCGTTTGAAAAACAGCTACCCGCGTGAGCTGGTACGCGACGGTAAACTTTTTGCCGGCAAGGCGTGATCGCGCGCAAAAAAAGCGCATTTTTTTACTGGCGGTTTGTCCCCCGTTGTCTACGCTGAAAAATGACGGCCTAACTGGTCGTACCACAATTCAGCAGACCAACGGGGTGAATTTATGAGTAAAACCAGCATTCGAATCGGCGCGTTTGAGATAGACGACGCCGAGCTGCACGGTGAACAGCAGGGAGAGCGAACGTTAAGCATTCCTTGCAAATCCGATCCGGACTTATGCATGCAGCTGGATGGCTGGGATGCGGAAACCAGCGTCCCTGCCATTCTTGATGGCCAACATTCCGTCCTCTACCGTAAGCACTACGATCAACAATCCGATGCCTGGATCATGCGCGTTGCCTGATTCAAAAAGAACCCGTCGCCTGAGACGGGTTATTTATTCCCCCCGTTTATGAGCTACCCTATACTGATTAACAAACCCAAACATGAGGCCAGGATGTTCGCCTTAGTTTTGTTTATTTGTTACCTGGACGGTGGTTGCGAAGATATTGTCGTCGACGTCTACGATAACGAACGACGGTGCCTTGTCGCGATGGACGATCAGCGGATACGCCAGGGCGGCTGTTTTCCGGTTGAGGATTTTATTGATGGTTTCTGGCAGCCCGCCAGCGAATACAGCGATTTTTAAGCCGCTTACTGCAGCTGTACCAGGGTCAGTTCACCGCCGAATACCGCCCCCGTATCAATGTAATGTTGATTATCGCTATCATAACGTTGCTTCAACGGCGTATGGCCAAACCAAAAGTGGTCCGCTCCACCTATTACGCCATGCCGACCGGCCAGATGGTCCATCAGGCGCTGTCTGCTCCACAGCACCTGTTGCCCATCTACCGGCTGCTGCCAACGATAGGTCGCCGCCGGGTAGTCGGCGTGGGCCACAATATGGCGCAGCGATCCGGCGCTGAGTTCGACAATCAGCGGCAGCTGACGACAGCGACTCAGGAGTTCGTCAATCTGCTGCCGCTCGCCGCGCGCGCTCTCCTGATACCAGTGGCCTCCGTTCATGACCCATAGCGTCAACGCCCCGCTCTCTTGCGCATCCAACGCCATCTGTTCATGGTTACCTCGCACCGCACGGAACCAGCGGCAGTCGAGAAGCGCGAGACATTTCGCACTTTGCGGCCCGCGATCGATCAAATCGCCCACCGAGATGAGAAGATCCTGGTAAGGGTCGAATTTTATATGCCGGAGCTGGTTCATCAATACGGCAAAGCAGCCATGCAGATCGCCAACCAGCCAGATATTGCGCCAGGCCGCCCCCTCAATGCGCTGATACATATTTTGTCCCCCTGATACAATTATAGTTAATTCTCCCGCGGCCACCCCGAAGATACACACCTCAATCAAATATAAACGAAACAGAAATATAGTCCGCCAGGATATTAATCTCGCCTTAGCGAGCCCTTAAAATAGAGGCTAAATAACAACGAGGTATTTTATCGTGACGGACAATAGCCTGCACTCAGCCTTCGCACAACAGCCCCGCACAAATCTTATTGCCGATCTGGTGATGGGCAGACTTATTCCCGCTCCGATTTGGCAAAAGCGTAATTACCGGCTGAAATTTTTATTGCGTACGGCCTTATTTTATACGCCCACTCGCGCAATGCTGGATAATCTTTCCGTGCGTCCTGACTTTAATCAGTTACTTGCCGCGCAGGTCACCCTGCCGGGTAAAGTACACCGCCAGTATCTGACCCGTGGGTTAAACGCCAGCCAGCGCGCCCAGGCGATTATCAGCCACTATCAGTTCATCGACTCATTGTCAGGCGCGCAGCTGGCTGCCGCCATGACCGCCGCCAAAGAGACGCCCCTGCTGGAATTGCAGGGTAAAGATGAAACCCGCTTCACTCTCTCGGCCTCCTCCGCAGGTAAAGCCGAGCGCGAAGGCGAAACCACATTGTGGCTGCGCGATGGTAACCAGACGCTGCTGGCCAGCGCCACATTCAGCGTTGTGCGCCAGCAGGAGCAATGGCAGCTGGTTATCGGCGGGCTGCAGGGGCCGCGACGTAATGTGCCGCATGAAGTCATCAAGCTCGCCACCCGCGCCTGCTATGGTCTGTTTCCTAAACGCCTGCTGCTCGAGTTTATCTGGGCGCTGGCCGCAAGAAGCCACATTCAGGCCATTTATGGCGTAAGCGATAACGGTCACGTTTTCCGCGCGCTGCGCTATCGTCTCAGCAAGGGACGCCATTTCCACGCCAGCTATGATGAGTTCTGGCAGTCCATTGATGGCGTAGCCGATGGCGCCTGGCGCTGGCGCTTGCCGCAACAGATGGAAAGGAAGTCGCTGGAGGACATCGCCAGTAAAAAGCGGGCGGAATACCGTCGCCGCTTCCAGCTGCTGGACGACCTGGCCGCGCAGGTCGCACGGCTGACTTCCCAACCCTGAGGGAACGCCTGTCCATAGCAAACAAACGCCGTTTTTAAATCACGGCGTTTGCATCTTATCCTGTGGTTTCGTTACTATCATCACTTCATCGTTTCCTTTCGGGTAGCCATTGAAGTTATGAGTAAAAGTGAAATTGCCCTTCTGGTTATCGTGATAATAATTCTCCTCGGCGCGCTTTGGTTTATTTTCAGCGGGGAGATCTGGAATCTGGTCTGCTACCTTGAATCCCAGCTGTATCCGTCAATCGTCGCGCCTGAATAATACGTTGTTTTTATTCCTCCCCTCCTCTTCCTGACGGCCTTTCATTTCCTGTCAACGAGCAGCCAAATAGATCGCAATAAAATAATATGCCCGCGTATCTTCAGGGTATGGATATCCCGCTGCGATGACGACCCCGACTCCGGACGGGCGGCACGCCATCGCCCTGACGTTGACCCGCAGACCCGGATGTCTCCAGCTCAGATTTTCTGTAAAGAGAATGTTAAGGCGTTTTTTGTTGTGGTATAAGGGAAAAAGACCGTAGCGGGAAATGAGGGATCGATTGCGGTCTTATTTTGTAACGAGTTGATAAGCTTCAGATAAAAAGAGACCGAACACGATTCCTGTATTCGGTCCAGGGAAATGGCTCTTGGGAGAGAGCCGTGCGCTAAAAGTTGGCATTAATGCAGGCTAAGTCGCCTTGCCTTATAAGAATAGTTTACCGCGTCAGGTTTTCCAGTCCGCAACAAAAGTGGTCGAATAATTCCTGACAAAATGGCCAGCGCCAATAAAAAACCGCCGCTTCCTGAGAGGAATGCCGGCGGTTTTTTATATGTTAATACAGTAAGATAGGTTCGGGTATCAACAAAGCTTCTGCGCGCGCTCAATAAATGGCGCGAGGCTCATTTTTTGTCCCGGATGCTGCGGATCGTCGACCTGGATCACTGAGATCGGCTGAGCGCTGGTTTTACCCGCTTTCACCTGCTGCTCAGCAACATCATTCAACGGATACTGCACCAGCGTGCTGGGGTTAATGGCAAACAGCGCATTCCCCGGGCGACAGGTCAACATCACCTCTTCGCGATTGAACGCCCAATTATCTTTACCCACTTCGAAGCGGCTAACGGTGATAATCTGCGGTGCTGCCAGCGCGACGCCAGAGCTTGCCAGTAACAACATAGTCAGAAGAGTTTTTTTCATGATTTAGCCAGTTAATTCAGTAAGGTTCCCAGGTTGCAAACAGGCTGACGGCCAGCAGCGCCAATGCTCCGAGCGCCATTTCAACCTGCGTGGTGCGCAAAATGAGCTGCTCCGCTCGCGTTCCGCTCACCGACATACGTGGCACCAGAACATACCTGTTCACCAACGCAATTGCTACCATCCCAGCGACCAGGGCACATTTGATCAATAGCATCTCTCCCCACAGCGAATCACGGAATAATCCGCCCTGGATCAGCAGTGCATTCAGCACGCCGCTGGCGATCGCGCCCGCGACCGCCAGATGTCCGTAGCGAGAAAAGCGCATCATGGTGCCGATAGCGGCCTGACGCCAGCGCCCGCGCGCCAGGCGCAGACAGTAGATGAACGGCAGCAGCCCGCCAAACCAGCCGGCGACACAGAACAGATGTACAGCGTGGTTAGTCCGCTGCACCACGCCCCGCACACCCTCGCTCATTGCCGCATGGCCAACGCCCGCCATCAGCAAGATCTGCGCGCACAGCAGCACCAGCAGCAGACGCGCCGGACGACGCGGTTTGAGCCACGCGATCGCCAGCGCAATCCACGCCAGCAGAATCTGCCAGACCCAGACGCTGCCAAAGCGGGTGCCGGCGACGGCTTGCCAGATAGCAGGCTGCCAGAGGTCCGCCCAGCCATTCCCCATCAGACCGCCCTGTACCATCAGCATCAACAGCGCAGAAACCGCGCTAAGCAGCAGCAGATGACGCAGAAGCGGGAAGAAACGCTGCATTAGCAAACGCCGTAGCGTCAGCGGCGCCCACCACGCGCCATACAGCACGCAGCCAAATGCCACCATCAGCGAGAGAAAGTGGACGAAGCGCAGACCGATATAGATTCCCGAGAGCATGCGTTATTTCACGCTAAAGTGGTATTGCCCTTTGGTTTTGTGGCCATCAACGGAGACCACGTGCCAGTCAACGGTATACTCCCCCGCAGACAGCGGCTGCGTCAGCGGAACAATCAGCTGAGCTTTATTGCTGTCGCTGCGCGCCAGCTTGCCGGTCGCAACGGCTTTCTGCTGCGGGCCGGTGAGGGTCACTGCGCTAAAGGCCGTTTCGATACCTTCAGAAAAGCTCAGGGTCAGTGATTCGGGAGAGGCGGTGACCGTCGAATCTGCGGCAGGCGTTTGCTGTTGAAGATGCGCATGGGCTAAGGCCGCGGTGCTGACCAGAAAGCCGGCGAAAAAAGCAGAGGCACGCAGCGCGCGCCCGGCGATGGTACGCATAATCGTCATTCCTTTTCGTTATGTATGTAGCACAGAGAATAACCCTGTATAATGGCGTAGTCGAGCGATGCGTCCCGGTCCGACGTCGCGCCCGATCGCTTTTCGGCATCATGAAGGAGAAACCATATGGAAAAAAATCTGGCCAAAATTTCGCAGGACGAGATGGACAAAGTGAACGTCGACCTTGCCGCGGCCGGTGTCGCCTTTAAAGAGCGTTACAATATGCCCGTTGTCGCCGATTTAGTGGAGCGGGAGCAACCGTCACACCTGCGTGACTGGTTCCGTGAACGCCTGATCGCCCATCGACTGGCGTCTGTTTCACTGTCGCGACTGCCCTATGAACCCAAAGCGAAATAATTCTCGTCCCTTAAGGGCGTCCCGGTTGGCAAGCGCTGCGCATTCAATTACGCTGGTTTTTTTCGGCCGGAGTGAGCCATGCTACGCGTAATCGATACGGAAACCTGCGGACTGCAGGGGGGCATTGTGGAAATCGCCTCTGTTGATATTGTCGATGGTCAGATAACCAATCCCATGAGTCATCTGGTTCGTCCCGATCGACCTATCAGCCCCCAGGCCATGGCGATTCACCGTATCACCGAAGAGATGGTCGCCGACAAGCCGTGGATTGAAGAAGTTCTGCCGCATTACATCGGCAGCCGGTGGTATGTCGCCCACAACGCCAGTTTCGACCGCCGGGTGTTACCGGAAATGCACGGGGAGTGGATCTGCACCATGAAGCTGGCCCGTCGCCTGTGGCCAGGCATTAAATACAGCAATATGGGACTGTATAAATCGCGTAAGCTCAGTGTCGCAACGCCTGCGGGGCTGCATCAGCACCGCGCGCTGTACGACTGCTATATCACCGCCGCACTGCTTCTCGATATTATGCACGTTTCCGGCTGGCGGCCTGAGGAGATGGCGACCATTACCGGTCGTCCGGCGCTGTTGACCACCTTTACCTTCGGTAAATATCGCGGCAAGGCAGTGGCCGAAATCGCAGAAAACGACCCGGGCTATTTACGCTGGCTGTTCAATAACCTGGATCGGATGAGCCCCGAGCTGCGCTTGACGCTCAAGCACTATCTCGGGGAGTAGCGACGCTAAACGTTTGCCTGGCCGGGTAACGTCCCCTGCGCCAGGCCAATCAGAAAGGCATACTCCAGCGCAACCCCTTCATAGCTTTTAAAGCGTCCCGACTTACCGCCGTGCCCTGAATCCATATCGGTGCACAGCAGTAGCAGGTTATCGTCCGTTTTCAGCTCGCGCAGCTTCGCCACCCATTTTGCCGGTTCCCAGTATTGCACCTGGGAATCGTGCAGACCGGTAGTCACCAGCAGATGGGGATAGACCTGCGCCGTGACGCCATCGTAAGGACTGTAGCTCTTCATATAGCGGTAGTACTCTTCGTCCTGCGGATTTCCCCACTCTTCAAATTCCCCGGTCGTCAGCGGAATCGACTCGTCGAGCATTGTGGTCAGGACATCGACAAACGGAACCTGAGCCACTACGCCGTGAAACAGCTCCGGCCGCTCATTAATGGCGACGCCCATTAACATGCCGCCCGCGCTGCCGCCCATGCCGTAGCACAGGCGAGGATTGCCATATCCCTGCGCCAGCAGCGCATCGCAAACATCGAGATAATCGTTAAAGGTATTCTTTTTACACAGGAACTTGCCGTCTTCGTACCACTGCTGCCCTAATTCCCCGCCGCCGCGGACGTGGGCAATCGCAAACACGAAACCCCGATCGAGCAGGCTCAACCGGCTGGCGCTGAAATCGGCATCTTCACTGGCGCCGTACGACCCGTAGGCATAGACCAACAGCGGACTGACCCCCTTGCGGAAATGCTCACGCCGATAAACCAGCGAAACAGGAACCTCCACACCATCGCGAGCCTTAATCCACAAATGTTCGCTGCGATAATGACTGGCCTCAAACCCTTTCACTTCCTGTTGCTTCAGTACCCGCCGCTCACCGGTGTCCATATCCAGCTCAAAGAGCGTATCCGGCGTGGTCATGGAGGAGTATCCGTAGCGCAAGCGTGAAGTTTCCGGTTCCGGATTATAGGCAAGCCAGGTCACGTAGGCCGGATCATCAAAGGCGATCCCCACCACTTCCCGGGTCTTGCGGTTGATCTGGCGCAGGCTGGTTAACCCGCGCTGGCGCTCCTCAACCACCAACCAGTCGGTAAACAGGGTGAATCCCTCGAGCATCACATCCTGGCGTGGCGCAATCAGCGTCTCCCACTGCCGCTCGTCGCGCTCATGGGTACGGTAGAGACCGAAGTTTTTCCCCTCGCGGTTAGAGCGAAGATAAAAGGCATGCTGGTAATGATCGAGACTGTACTCGTGATCTTTACGCCGCGGCAGGAAACACACCGGTTCCGCATCCGGCATTTCGGTATTCAGCAGCCGCACTTCACTGGTTGTCGCGCTGGCAAGATAGATAACGGCGAATTGCCGGGAGGTGGTCGTATGGAGGCTGACGTAGAAGGTTTCATCCTTCTCCTCGTAGACCAGCGCATCGGAGTGCGGCGAAGCGCCCACGGTATGCCGCCAGACCTGATAAGGCAGCAGCGTAGTCGGGTGCTTGCGGACATACCACAGCGTTTGCGAATCATTGCTCCAGGCGAATTCCGGCGAAACGTTTTCCAGCACTTCAGGATACCATTCGCCATTTTGCAGATTGCACAAGCGCAGGCCATACTGCCGACGGGAGAGATAATCCTCCGCCAGCGCCATCATCGTGTTATCCGGCGAAATGCCCAGCCCACCGAGAGTATAGAATTCGCTCTGCGCCGCGCGCTGGTTGCTATCGAGCAGCACTTCCCATTCATCCCACTCCTCTTTCAGCACCGACTGACGCTGATAAATAGCGTATTCACAGCCCGGCTCATACACCTGACGATAACGGTAGCCATTTTTGCTGTAGGGCGCGGAGACTTCGCGCGGCGGGATACGGTCAATAATCTCTTTTAGCACCCGCTCCTGCAGGCTACGTTGAGTCGCCATGACCTGCTGTCCGTACTCATTTTCCTCGCGAAGATAATCAAGTACTTCCGGCCGCGAACGCTCGTCGTCGCGCAGCCAGAAGTAATTATCGATACGGGTATCGCCATGAAGGGTCATGGCGTGGGGAATTCGTTTTGCTTTTGGTGGCATCTTTTGGTCTTCTGCATCCTGTATTTCATACACAAAATCATTCAAGAAGCGGCTTGAAGGATGGCGTGTGTATAAGGGTGGCAAAAGTGGCCCACGTTGCAAGCAAAACCTGCGGATTTAGGTAGAAAGCGCCTGTTTTTGTGCCTGGATATCCTGTTCGATGTCGGCACGCACTTCCGGCGGAAGGCCTAAAGCCTCACCCAGAGCGTTGAGATAGCTACGCTCCATAAAATGGTCGATATCGATCGCCGCACAGCTGATGTAATAGATCTCCAGCGCCTCTTGCTCGCTGGTGAGGCCCTGCGCCAGACGCTGCGGATCGAGAGGCTGGGCCAGAGCGCGATCGATAAGAACGCGCCCCTGCACGGCAATACCAGCCGCGCGCAGCTGCTCATCAATGTTTGCCCGCTCGCTGTCATCAATGTGCCCGTCGCTTTTCGCGGCAAACACCAGCGCCAGAATGAGCCGTTCACTGCGGGCATCGAGCCCGGAGGCTGGCGAGGTTGACGCCCCGGCGGGTTGTACAGGAGAAGCGACAGATTGCGCAGGGGAATTTTCCCGCATTTTTTGCTGGTACTTGTTCCACAGCACGCTTCCCGCCACCGCGCCGCCGCCAACCAGCAGTGCGCTGGTGCCATATTTAGCCAGCAGCTTACGCGATGATTTACTGGCCACCAGCAGCCCCGCCAGGCCGCCCAGCGCCCCAGGCAGAAGGAAGCTTTTACCATCAGACCGCTCGCCTGATGAGGAAGACGGTCCCTGCTGGCCCAGCAGGGACTGGAGTTGATTAAGCCAGTTAGCCATGATTTCCCTCGTTGCTTATTAAGCGATGTCATCAGCCTAAACGACGAGATGTCAGGAAATGTTATGAGCAGCTAAAGATGCGCAAATTCGGCCGGACTCAGGCGGCCTTCACCTTGCGCGATTTTACAGGCGCGGTTGCCGCGGGTTGTTCGCTCGCTCCCTCCGCTGCGGCCTCTGAGGTTTCAGCCGCGGAGCTCTCGTCCTGAGAAGCCTGGCCGTTCGTACCGTCTTCCGCTTCCGCTTCCGCTTCCGCTTCCGCTTCCGCTTCCGGGAGTTTTCCTGATCTCAGGATGTGGTGCAATGTCTCTTTACGTTCCGCCAGCCACATTGCCATTTCATCGCGCTGGATTTCATCCAGCGTCAGCGGGCACTCGACCAGCCAGTCGTTGAGGACCTCGGCAAGATCGAGCATTTTGTCGTAAGCATCGGCCTCTTTTTTGCTGGTAAACGACATCTTTTCCTCACCTTCGCGGATCACCACATATTTAATTTCAACCGCCATTGTGCAGCCTCTTTATACTGTATTTTTATACAGTATAGCAAATTTTCACCCGGGACTCAACCAACAGCCGTAAAGACAGACGCAAACGTTTTCGTTTATAATGCGACGCATGTTTTTTTACTGTGGAAAAGAGTCATGACGTTATTAGGCACAGCGCTGCGTCCGGCAGCGACGCGGGTGATGTTGTTAGGTTCCGGCGAACTGGGTAAAGAAGTCGCCATTGAGTGCCAACGGCTGGGTATTGAGACCATCGCGGTCGACCGCTACCCCGACGCGCCGGCGATGCAAGTGGCGCATCGTTCGCACGTCATCAACATGCTACACGGTGAAACGCTGCGCGCGCTGATTGCGGAAGAAAAACCCGACTTTATCGTGCCGGAAATTGAAGCCATCGCCACGGATATGCTGGTGGAGCTGGAGCAGGCCGGGCAGAAAGTCGTCCCCACCGCTCGCGCGGCGAAACTGACCATGAATCGCGAAGGTATTCGCCGCCTGGCCGCAGAGGAGCTGCAGCTTCCCACCTCGGCATACCGCTTTGCCGACAGCGAAGCGGCCTTTCGCGAAGCCGTCGCGGAGATTGGCCTTCCCTGCATTGTGAAGCCGGTCATGAGCTCTTCTGGTAAAGGCCAGAGCTTTATTCGTCACTCTGACCAGCTGGCCGAGGCCTGGCGCTACGCGCAACAAGGCGGCCGCGCGGGCGCCGGTCGGGTTATCGTCGAGGGGGTGGTGAATTTCGATTTTGAAATTACCCTGCTTACCGTCAGCGCGGTCGATGGCGTCCATTTCTGTGCGCCGGTCGGCCATCGCCAGGAGGATGGCGATTACCGCGAATCCTGGCAGCCGCAGCAGATGAGCGAGCTGGCGTTGGCCCGCGCCCAGGAGATTGCCAGCAAAGTCGTGCTGGCGCTTGGCGGCTACGGTCTGTTTGGCGTGGAGCTGTTCGTCTGCGGTGATGAGGTGATTTTCAGTGAAGTCTCCCCTCGCCCGCATGACACCGGAATGGTGACGCTGATTTCCCAGGACCTCTCGGAATTTGCGCTGCACGTTCGCGCCTTCCTCGGTCTGCCGGTTGGCGCGATTCGTCAGTATGGCCCGGCGGCCTCCGCGGTCATTCTGCCGCAGCTCACCAGCCAGAACGTCACCTTTAGCAATCTCCAGGGCGCGGTAGGGGCGGGACTGCAGCTACGCCTGTTCGGTAAGCCGGAGATTGACGGTTCTCGTCGACTGGGCGTCACGCTGGCCGTCGCCGATAGCGTCGATGAGGCGGTGGCTCGCGCGAAAGCCGCCGCGTCAGCGGTGCAGGTTCAGGGATAAAAAAAACCCGGTCGCGTCAACGCTACCGGGTCTGGATTTCGCCATTTATCAGGGCGTGAAAATTACTTCGCGCCTTCAACCGCTTCGCGAGCAATTTTGGTAATACGGTCGTAATCGCCCGCTTCCAGCGCATCCGCCGGAACCAGCCAGGAACCGCCGATGCACAGCACGCTGTTCAGTGCCAGGTAGTCGCGGTAGTTCGCCGGTGAGATGCCGCCAGTCGGGCAGAAACGGATATGCGCGAACGGACCGCCAATCGCCTGCAGCGCTTTTACACCACCGTTAGCTTCCGCCGGGAAGAATTTGAACTCTTTCAGGCCATACTGCATGCCCAGCATCAGTTCGGAGACGGTGCTAATCCCCGGGATCAGCGGGATGGTCCCTTCTTCAGTCGCCGCTTTCAGCAGGGACTCGGTCAGACCCGGGCTGATAGCGAACTGCGCGCCAGCCTCGGTGACGGCTTTCAGCTGCTCAACGTTTGTTACGGTACCTGCGCCGACAATCGCCTCCGGCACTTCTTGCGCAATCGCGCGGATCGCATCCAGCGCGCATGCGGTACGCAGCGTGACTTCCAGTACGCGTACGCCGCCGGCAACCAGCGCTTTGGCCATCGGCACAGCGTGTTCCAGCTTTTTCACCACGATCACCGGGACAACCGGGCCGTTGGTGAGGATTGCTTCTGCAGTTGTTTTCCAGTTTTTCATTAGAGTTTCTCTCTCGCCAGATCTACAAATTGTATCGTCTTAAAAAGTGATGCAGGTTGCGCCCTGTTCGGCTCCGGAGAGTTTTTCACGCAGCGCTGCGAACATTTCCCGGCCGCTCCCGACGCGCGAACCGCTGAGGTCAGGAACATGCGGCTGGCGTGCAGCCAGCTCAGCGTCATCCACCAGCAGCGTCAGTTCGCCCGTCTGCCCGTTGACGCGGATAATATCGCCATCACGTACTTTTGCCAGCAGCCCACCATCGTACGCTTCAGGCGTAACGTGGATTGCTGACGGGACCTTGCCAGATGCGCCAGAGAGTCGACCATCGGTAACCAGCGCAATTTTGAAACGGCGGTCCAATAATACACCAAGTGGCGGCATAAGTTTATGTAATTCTGGCATGCCGTTCGCTTTTGGCCCCTGATGGCGAACAACCACCACGCAATCCTTGTCCAGCATTCCGGCTTCGAAAGCAGGCAAAACGTCGTGCTGGCTTTCAAACACCACCGCCGGGGCTTCAATTATCTGGTTCTCAACCGGTACGGCCGAGGTTTTCATCACCGCACGCCCGAGGTTGCCGCTCAGCACTTTCGTCCCGCCATGGCGAGAGAATGGCTTGTCGAAAGTCGCAATAACCTGATCGTCTAATGGCGCCGTCGCCCCTTCGCGCCAGTCCAGCTCGCCGTTATTCAGCCACGGTTCCATGGTGTAACGGGAGAGACCAAAACCGGCTACGGTGTTGACATCTTCGTGCAGCAAACCGCCTTTCAGCAGCTCACGAACCAGCACCGGTACGCCGCCCGCGGCCTGGAAGTGGTTAATATCCGCCGGACCGTTCGGGTAAAGGCGCGCCAGCAGCGGCACAACATCGGAGAGATCGGAGAAATCATCCCAGTTAATGATAATGCCCGCCGCGCGAGCCATTGCGACCAGGTGCATCGTATGGTTGGTCGAACCGCCGGTTGCCAGCAACGCAACGATCCCGTTCACCACCACTTTCTCATCAAACATTTTGCCCAGCGGCATCCATTCATTACCGTTACCGGTCATGCGCGTTACCTGGCGTGCGGCGGCGGCGGTCAGCGCCTGGCGCAATTCGGCATCCGGATGCACAAACGACGAGCCCGGGAGCTGCATGCCCATAAATTCCACCACCATCTGGTTGGTGTTCGCCGTGCCGTAAAATGTGCAGGTACCCGGGGCGTGGTAGGAGGCCGCTTCAGACTCCAGCAGCGCCATACGATCGACTTTACCCTCGGCATACAGCTGGCGGATGCGTACTTTTTCTTTATTTGGCAGGCCGCTGGCCATCGGGCCAGACGGCACGAATACTGACGGCAGGTGGCCAAAGGAGAGCGCGGCCATCGTCAGTCCGGGGACAATTTTGTCACATACGCCCAGATACAGCGCGCCGTCGAACATGTTATGCGACAGGCCGATCGCGGCCGACATTGCAATCACTTCGCGGCTCAGGAGGGAGAGTTCCATCCCGTCCTGCCCTTGGGTGACGCCGTCACACATCGCCGGTACGCCTCCCGCGACCTGGCCTACCGCATTCACCGAATGCAGCGCTTTGCGGATGATATCCGGGTAATACTCATAGGGCTGGTGGGCGGACAGCATGTCGTTGTAAGAAGTGATGATGGCGATATTGTTACGCAACATGCTTTTCAGCGAGGCTTTATCGTCCGACTGACAGGCAGCAAAGCCGTGGGCGAGATTACCGCACGCCAGCTGCGCGCGATGGACGGTATCCGTCTTCGCCTGGTTAATCCGTGCGAGGTAGGCGGTGCGGGTATCGCGCGACCGTTCGATAATGCGATTTGTTACCCGTAACATTGTCGAATTCATAAAGGCTCCTGAATTTTTATCTGTCCGGCCACAGCATTTTAGCAACCTCTTAGAAGGTGAAAGGCACCAACACTGCAGCTCAGCGGCAAAATATCTATCCGCAGTGTAATAAAAAAAGCCCCGGGGGTGAATCCTCCCGGGGCTTAAAAGAGCAAAAATTATGCGACTTGCTGCGTCAGATCATGTTACCGGTAAAATAACTCCTCCGGATAACGCGCAAACTATTCAAATTCGTTCCAGGAACGACCGTCGCGGGTGATCATCGCCACAGAGGCGACCGGCCCCCAGGTACCTGCCTGATAGGGCTTCGGCGCATCGCGATCGGCAGCCCAGGCTTCAGTAATGGAGTCAACCCACTTCCACGCCTCTTCAACTTCATCGCGACGCACGAACAGCGCCTGGATACCACGCATGGTTTCCAGCAGCAGACGTTCATAGGCATCCGCCAGGTGAGTCTGGTTGAAGGTCTCCGAATAGCTCAGATCCAGCTTGGTTATCTGCAGATTGTGTTTGTGGTCAAGACCCGGCACTTTGTTGAGGACCTGAATATCCACGCCCTCATCCGGCTGCAGGCGAATCGTCAGCTTGTTCTGCGGCAGCTCCTGCCAGTTCTCTTTAAACAGGTTCAGCTCCGGGGTTTTAAAATAAACCACCACTTCAGAACATTTGGTCGGCAGGCGTTTACCGGTACGCAGGTAGAACGGCACGCCGGCCCAGCGCCAGTTATCGATATCGACGCGGATAGCCACAAAGGTCTCGGTATTGCTGGATTTGTTCGCCCCCTCTTCTTCGAGGTAGCCCGGGACTTTTTTACCCTGGGCGAAGCCGGCGGTGTACTGGCCGCGGACCGTTTTCTCACGTACGTTGGAGCGGTCGATACGGCGCAGCGACTTCAGCACTTTGACTTTTTCGTCACGAATGCTGTCGGCACTGAGGTCTGACGGCGGCGACATCGCGATCATGCACAGGATCTGCAGCAGATGGTTCTGGATCATGTCGCGCATTTGCCCGGCCTGATCGAAGTAACCCCAGCGGCCTTCGATACCCACTTCTTCCGCGACGGTGATTTCAACGTGGTCGATCGTGCGGCAGTCCCAGTTATTGACAAACAGGGAGTTCGCAAAGCGCAGCGCCAGCAGGTTGAGCACCGTTTCTTTGCCGAGGTAATGGTCGATACGGTAAACCTGGCATTCTTCGAAGAATTCGCCGACCTGATCGTTGATCTCGCGGGAGGTATCCAGAGAGGTGCCCAGCGGTTTTTCCATCACCACGCGCGCAGGTTTGGCGTTCAGTTTCGCCTGGCCGAGGCCTTTGCAAATGGCGCCAAAAGTGCTTGGCGGCATGGCAAAGTAGTTGATGGTGACGCGGTTTTCCTGATCCAGCATTTTGCCCAGACGGGAAAACGCTTTGGTATCGTTCACATCGAGGTTACAAAAATCCAGACGTCCGCTCAGGGTGTCCCACAAACCTTCATCAATCTTTTCCTTCATGAAGGTTTCAAGCGCTTCACGTACGACCCTGGTGTAAGCATCTTTATCCCAGTCAGCACGTCCGACCCCGATAATCCGGGTCTCAGGGTTGATCTGGCCAGCTTTTTCGAGCTGATACAGGGAAGGCAACAATTTACGCCGCGCCAGGTCACCCTTCGCGCCGAAAATGACCAGATCGCATGCCTGGGCCGTTTGCGTTACCGCCATGTCATTCTCCTCAGTTGATAGTCTGGTGCTTATGCCAGGCTATATTTGTAATTTTCTTACACTGCACTGTACTGTGTTTACGAACTTCCCGAAACCCTCAGGCCGCCATTCCCGGCGCTAAACCGCACGTGGAGAAAAGTTTCGGCGACTATTTGGGCAAGCGGCTAAACTTGTTCGTTCTTTCGACCGGTTTTAAGTTAATAAAATACGACTCTGATCATGTAATGAAAAAAAACAACATTTTTTAACGTCATTCCTCCCCGCTTAGCGTAACGGAGGGGTATATTCTTGCTAAAACGCCTGATGATTTCATCCATTAATGAAATCGCTTCCACTGATGAGCGCTCCGTTACCCATGAATATGCTGGAAAAAATCCAGTCCCGGCTGGAACACCTTAGCAAATCCGAACGCAAAGTGGCGGAAGTCATTCTTGCTACGCCTGCTCAGGCGATTCATTCAAGCATTGCGGCCCTGGCGCTGGAAGCTGGCGTCAGTGAACCGACCGTTAACCGTTTTTGTCGGAGCCTGGAAACCCGCGGCTTTCCCGATTTTAAACTTCACCTGGCACAAAGCCTGGCACACGGTACTCTCTATGTTAACCGCAATGTCGATGAAGACGACAGCGTAGAGTCCTATACGGGAAAAATTTTCGAGTCAGCCATGGCCAGTTTAGATCAGGTCCACCACTCTCTCGATATGTCAGCGGTCAATCGCGCCGTCGACCTTCTGACCCAGGCCAAGAAAATTGCCTTCTTTGGCCTCGGTTCTTCGGCAGCCGTCGCTCATGACGCCATGAACAAATTTTTCCGTTTTAACGTTCCGGTTATCTACTCCGACGACATTGTCCTGCAACGCATGAGCTGTATGAATTGCAATGATGATGACGTTGTCGTGATTATCTCACATACTGGCCGGACGAAAAGCCAGGTCGAACTGGCGCAGCTGGCGCGTGAAAACGATGCCATGGTCATCGCCATCACGTCGGCGGGTACCCCGCTGGCGCGAGAGGCAACCTTGTCGATTACGCTTGATGTCCCCGAAGATACGGATATCTATATGCCCATGGTTTCACGTCTTGCCCAACTGACGGTCATAGATGTGCTGGCCACCGGCTTTACCCTCCGTCGAGGAGCGAAATTCAGAGATAACTTGAAGAGGGTCAAGGAAGCATTGAAGGAATCGCGTTTTGATAAAGAGCTGCCTGTACACAGCGACAACCCATAAAACTTGATAATTAGGTAGTGACCCATTACACCTTCGGTTACGTTCCGGCAGAGCGACATTGCTGACCGGCACCGCCGATTCCATGTTCACGCAACACCAAAGTTGTTTTAGTCAACGGAGTATTACATGTCCAGAAGGCTTCGCAGAACCAAAATCGTAACGACCTTAGGCCCGGCAACCGATCGTGATAATAACCTTGAAAAGGTGATCGCCGCAGGCGCTAACGTGGTACGTATGAACTTCTCTCACGGTACCCCGGAAGATCATCAGATTCGTGCAGATAAAGTCCGTCAAATCGCGGCAAAACTGGGCCGTCACGTGGCCATCCTCGGCGATCTGCAAGGCCCGAAAATTCGCGTATCCACCTTCAAAGAAGGCAAAATTTTCCTTAATATCGGCGACAAATTCCTCCTCGATGCAGAGCTGGGTAAAGGCGAAGGCGACAAAGAGAAAGTCGGTATTGATTATAAAGGCCTGCCGGCGGACGTCGTGCCAGGCGATATCCTGCTGCTGGACGATGGCCGCGTACAGCTGAAAGTGATCGAAGTTCAGGGTCTGAAGGTGTTCACCGAAGTCACCGTCGGCGGACCGCTGTCAAACAATAAAGGGATCAACAAACTGGGTGGCGGCCTGTCCGCCGAAGCGCTGACTGAGAAAGACAAGGCTGACATCGTCACCGCGGCGAAAATCGGCGTTGATTACCTGGCCGTCTCCTTCCCACGCTGTGGCGAAGACCTGAACTATGCCCGCCGCCTGGCGCGTGAAGCCGGCTGCGATGCGAAGATCGTCGCGAAAGTCGAGCGTGCGGAAGCGGTTTGCGATCAGGACGCGATGGACGACGTTATTCTGGCCTCCGACGTGGTGATGGTTGCCCGTGGCGACCTTGGCGTGGAAATCGGCGATCCGGAACTGGTGGGTATTCAGAAAGCCCTGATTCGCCGGGCTCGTCAGCTGAACCGTTCGGTCATCACCGCGACTCAGATGATGGAGTCGATGATTACTAACCCGATGCCAACCCGCGCGGAAGTCATGGACGTCGCCAACGCCGTCCTCGATGGTACCGATGCCGTGATGCTCTCAGCGGAAACCGCCGCCGGTCAGTATCCGTCAGAAACCGTGGCCGCGATGGCGCGCGTCTGTCTGGGCGCCGAAAAAATCCCAAGCCTCAACGTCTCCAAACATCGTCTGGATATCCAGTTCGACAACGTTGAAGAGGCGATTGCCATGTCAGCGATGTATGCGGCGAACCACCTGAAAGGCGTCACCGCGATCATCACCATGACCGAGTCCGGTCGTACCGCGCTGATGACTTCACGCATTAGCTCTGGCCTGCCTATTTTCGCCCTCTCCCGCCATGAACGTACGCTGAACCTGACCGCCCTGTATCGCGGCGTGACGCCGGTTCACTTCGACAGCACCAACGACGGCGTCGCTGCGGCGCACGATGCGGTGAATCTGCTGCGTGATAAAGGCTATCTGGTCTCGGGTGACCTCGTTATCGTGACCCAGGGTGACGTGATGAGCACCATCGGCAGCACCAACACCACGCGTATTCTGACCGTCGAGTAATATCGACCTCGTGGTGAACGCCCAACCTGCCAGCATCATGCCGGCAGGTTTTTTTTATCCGCAATCAGACAATCCAGCTCAGCAGCAATGTCGCGGCAATCACCGTTGAGGCGCCGCCGATACGGGTGGCAATCTGCGCAAATGGCATCAGCGACATGCGATTCGATGCCGAGAGGATCGCCACATCCCCGGTACCGCCCAGCCCACTGTGGCAGCTGGTGACAATCGCCGCTTCAACAGGATACATATTCAGCCGGGAAGCGATGAAAAATCCGCTTAATGCCATGGCAATGACGATGGAACCGCAAACCACCACGTAGCCGATGGAGAAGACGGAAACCACGCTCTCCAGCGGGACATACAGCATCCCAAGGCCGATCATCAGCGGCCAGACGAGGGCGGCGGAGACAAATTTGTAGCAGCTATGCGCCCCCAGCTCCATCGCGGTGGGGATAATTTTGCTGTATTTGCACAGAACGGCGGCCAGAATCATCAATACCGGTCCCGGGATGTGCAGCACTTTCTCCAGTAGCCCGCCAACGATGAAAAATGCGCAGATCATTAGCAGCCCGGCCCCCATCAGCTGGAAATCGGTAGGCTGCCCTGCCTGAGACTGCGAGAAAACGTGGTTATCATCATGGCTGCGAATCAACATACCATCACCGGACAGCGCCGGCCGGCGGACGCCCAGGCGTGCCAGAAAGCCGGCGCAGATAATGGCGAAGATATTACCCACCACCGCAGCGGGCGCTAGCTGTGCAACATACACGTCCGGGGTTTGCCCAAGGATCGCCGAATAGGCCAGCGACAGCGGCAGGATCCCTTCCCCAATACCGCCGCCGATAATCGGCACGATAATAAAGAAAAAGGTGTGGTAAAGACTGTAGCCGAATAAGCTGCCCACCAGCAGGCCCGTCGCGATCGCCGCCCCGGTCCCCACCACCAGCGGAACGAACATGCGCACCATACCCTGGATAAGAATGGTTCTGTTCATGCCCAGAATACTGCCGACTACCAGGCAGGCGATGACAAAATAGAGTAAATTGGCCTCTTTCATCAATAGATGCACGGTGCTCAGAGTATGGGGATCAAATACCCCGAAATAGACCAGCACCGACGGCATCATCAAACACAAAATGGCTGGACCGCCGATATCTTTAAGCACCGGCACCATTCGGCCGATTTTGGCCAGAGCGAATCCCAGGGTCATAATGACCGCCAGCCCGCCAATCATGTTCTTTGGCAACAGTCCCGCCATTGATGAGACGGCGACAATCGTTGCGATACCGACAAACAACGTTAAAGGTACGGCGCCGACGTCAACGTTGGCTAAGAAACGCGGAGTTTGCCCACTCGAGTGCGTTTGTTCTACCGGATGGTTGAGTGAATTATTTTTCATGTTGCACCTGAATTGTAATAGATGGCGTAGGATCGAGGCGCAATATTAAAATTGCGCAGTAAAATAAAAATAAAAAAAAACAAAAAAATGAAGAAGTATGCGAATTAAAACCAGATAAACGGTAGCACAGGAGTTTTCGCTAAAAAAGAAAACCACGCCCTTCCTTCACGACTTTGTGACTGAGTTAGAAACTCCCGTTTAAGTAATTTAAATTATTACGGCGTAGCTAAAGTTATCAGTCACGACATTTAATTATCGGCAGTCATGAAAAACAAGGAGTTAATCTCCGCGCCGCTATTTGTAAGTAAAGTTCCCAAGGCGAAATTATTTAAATACCCGCCACTGTGATTTCAATCACCTTTCATTCCATAGGGGATCGTTAGATTAAAAACCACAAGTAACCCTACAGCCTATTTTCAGGATAATTTATGCCTACGCTGCTATTACAATCATTGTTCCCATTAGTTTTTATCATGTTACTCGGTTGGCTCAGCGGTAAGTTAGGCTATACCCGTCGTGAAGATGCCTCGGTGTTAGCCACCGTCGTCATTCGGTTTGCTCTGCCCTTTCATCTTTTTATAGGCGCATTAAATACCAACCCGGATAAAATTAAAAACTTCGCCTTTATGGCGGTATTAGTGATTGGCCTGATGGGGTCTTATTTCCTTACCCTGCTGATCTCGCGCTACGTATTCCGCCATGACATCAAAACCAGCGCGCTCCAGTCCCTGGTGTGCGCATTTCCTGATATGGCCTATTTCGGTGCGCCGGTCCTTGCCGTCCTGATTGGGCCCGAAGGGTTTCTTGGCGTGCTTATCGGCAACTTAATCACCAGCGTCTTCATGATTCCCCTGACGATAATCCTGATTCGGATGGGCGATAAACATGCCGCTGGCGATGGAGAGAAAATTCATGCGGGTAAGCTGATTGTGCAAAACCTGCTGAAAGCCATCAGAAACCCTATCGTCTGGATCCCGATCTCAGGGGTGCTGCTGAGCCTTGCTGGCGTACAGCTTCCCCATATGCTCAGCATGCCGATTGAAATGGTCGGGAAAATTGCCGGCGGCCTGTCGCTGTTTGCTCTTGGCCTGCTGTTTTATGGAGAACGCCCGACGGTTAATATTCAGACCTGCACCAACATCAGTATTAAAAATCTGCTTCAGCCCGCCATGATGGCCGCGGCAGGCCTGGCTTTTGGTCTCAGCCATACGCTGATGCAGCAGGTCATTATCATTGGCGCCACCCCTTCAGCCATCGCTGCCGGTATGTTTGCTCTGCGCAGCGATACTTATATTGAGCCGGCCTCATCCTCTATTTTACTCGGCACCGCCATTGGCGTGGTCACCGAAGGCATCATGATTTATTTAATTTCTTAATTACCGTCTCAGGGCAACATTTCTATCAAGTTAAACCTGTTTTTATTTAAACAATGTTCAGGAGTCATCAAATGTTAGTCAAAGAAACATTATATACCCCTTACAATGGCGCAGTGCTGCTGGAAAATCCGCTGTTAAATAAAGGGCTCGCTTTTACCGAGGGGGAAAGAACGGCGTTTAATCTCCAGGGATTACTTCCGCATAATGTTGAAACTATCGAAGAACAGACGGAGCGCGCGTGGAAGCAGTTCAGTGAATTTAAGCGCGATATTTCCCGACATATCTATCTGCGGAATATTCAGGATACCAACGAGACGCTATTTTATCATTTGCTACGCCGTCATATGAAAGAGATGCTGCCGGTGATTTATACGCCAACCGTCGGAGAAGCCTGCGAACACTTCTCCGAAATTTATCGTCGTGGGCGCGGTCTGTTTATTTCCTGGCCTAACCGGCATCACATTGACGAGATGCTGCAGGGCTTCTCCCGCCACGATATTCAGGTGATCGTCGTTACCGATGGCGAGCGTATTCTTGGCCTGGGCGATCAGGGTATCGGCGGGATGGGCATTCCGATTGGTAAACTCTCGTTGTATACCGCCTGCGGCGGCATTCATCCCGCTGCGACGCTGCCAGTGATGCTGGATGTCGGAACCAACAATGCGAAGCACCTCGAAGACCCGCTGTATATGGGCTGGCGTCATCCGCGCATTAACGACGATCAGTATATGGAGTTTATGGATAGGTTTGTCGATGCGGTAAAACGTCGCTGGCCGCATGTCCTGCTGCAATTCGAAGATTTTGCCCAGAAGAATGCCAGCCGCCTGCTTAATCGCTATCGCAACCAGCTGTGCTGTTTCAACGATGATATCCAGGGAACAGCCGCCGTCACGACCGGTACGTTGATTGCCGCCGCCGCGGTGGCAGGCACCCGTATGCGCGACCAGCGGGTTGTGTTCCTCGGCGGCGGTTCCGCCGGCTGCGGTATTGCCGAAAAAATTATTGCGCTGATGGTTGATGATGGTTTATCGGAGAAAGAAGCCCGCAGCCAGGTCTTCATGGTCGATCGCTTTGGTTTACTGACCGATGAGATGCCCAATCTGCTCGATTTTCAGCAAAGCCTCGTGACGCCGCGGGAGGCTATAGCCCACTGGGATGTAACCTCTGCCAACCTGTCGTTGATGGATGTGGTGCGCAATGTGCACCCGACCGTGCTTATTGGCGTATCCGGCCAGCCGGGTCTGTTCAGCGAAGCGATAATCAAAGAGATGCACCGCCACTGCCCACGGCCGATCGTGATGCCGCTCTCTAACCCAACCTCCCGCGCCGAAGCACAGCCGAAAGACTTGCTGGAATGGACTCAGGGTAACGCGCTGATCGCCACCGGCAGCCCGTTCGAACCGGTGTTCTGTCAGGGGGCGACCTACGATATCGCTCAGTGCAACAACGCCTATATTTTCCCAGGACTGGGGTTAGGCATCCTGGCGACCAAGGCGGAGCGCGTCACCGAAGCCATGCTGATAACCTGCAGTAAAACGCTGGCGGCCCACTCGCCGTTAGCCACCACCGGCAAAGGCGGGTTATTACCCCCGGTGGAAGAGATTGAGATGATTTCCCGGGCCATTGCTCTTGATGTCGCTCTGGTGGCCCAGGCCGAAGGCGTCGCCGAAAAACTCAGCGAGGAAGAGCTGATCGCGAATATTGATAACACCTTCTGGCACGCGCGTTACACCTCCTATAAGCGTTCATCGCTGTAGCGACACGTTCCTTCATTAATCCTGCGGGAAGCATCCAGGCGTCGACTCCCCTGCTTCCCGATAGTCAAAGGAACCGCGCATGTTCAATGTGCTTATTGTGGATGATGATTCGATGGTTGCAGAGCTGAACCGGCTGTTTATCAGCAGGGTCGCCGACTTTCGCTGCTGTGGTATCGCCTCAACGCTGGCGGAAGCTGAGCAGATGCTGAACCATGTACCCGCGATCGATTTGATCCTGCTGGATGTGTACATGCAGCGAGAGAACGGACTGGATCTGCTGCCCATCCTGCGTACGAGCGCCCGCAGTATCGATGCGATCATGATTACTTCCGCCGCCGATGCGGCAACCGTCCAGACGGCGATGCGCTATGGCGTGGTTGATTATTTAATTAAACCGTTTCAGTTCCCGCGTTTTGAAGAGGCGCTGCTGACATGGCGCAAACGACGCGAGCTGCAGCACGCCAAATCCCGCTACGAGCAGTCCGATGTTGACGATTTACTGCGCAGCGGTATTCAGCGCCCGGATAACGCCCGCCGCTTACCTAAGGGATTAACGCCGCAAACGCTGCGCCTGGTGTGCCAATGGATTGATAGCCATCAGGAGAACGCCTTCTCGACAAATGAGATCGCCAACGCGCTGCAAATCTCCAGAGTTTCGTGCCGTAAGTATTTAATCTGGCTGGAAAAGACGGGGATTCTCTTCACCAATAATCACTACGGCCTCACCGGTCGACCGGAATATCGCTACCGGTTGATTAGCGAGCAGACGGCTTTACTCAAACAATACAGCCGATGAACCCGGCAGGTTCATCGGCTCTCTTTTACTACGCCGGTGGAGGCACAGGCTGACGCTATTTCTTTTTCGGGAAGAGTTCTTTGCGCTTATAAGGCTCGATTTCCCCCGGCTTACGCGTCTTCAGCAACTTGAGGATCCAGGTATATTGCTCGGTATGCGGCTTGACGAAAATCTCGACCTCTTCATTCATTCGTCGCGCGATCGTGTGATCATCGGCGTCCAGCAGGTCATCCATCGGCGGACGTACCAGCACCGTCAGACGATGGGTTTTACCATCATAGACCGGAAACAGCGGCACCACGCGCGCGCGGCAGACCTTCATCAGCCGGCCAATCGCCGGTAAGGTGGCTTTATAGGTCGCGAAGAAATCGACGAACTCGCTGTGCTCGGCACCGTGATCCTGGTCGGGCAAATAGTAGCCCCAGTAGCCCTGGCGGACCGACTGGATAAACGGTTTAATGCCATCGTTACGCGCGTGCATGCGCCCACCAAAGCGACGTCTGACGGTATTCCACACGTAGTCAAAGACCGGATTCCCCTGGTTATGGAACATTGCCGCCATTTTCTGACCGCCCGAGGCCATCAACATGGCCGGAATATCCACTCCCCAGGCGTGCGGCACCAGGAAGATCACCTTTTCGTTATTGCGCTGCATCTCTTCGATGATCTCTTTGCCCTGCCAGTCGACGCGGGAAAGAATATGTGCAGGATCCCGCAGACCCAGCTCGGCCATCATGACCATCGCCTGCGGCGCCGACATATACATTTCATCGATAATAGCCTCGCGCTCCTGCTCGCTCTTTTCCGGGAAGCAGTACAGCAGGTTTATCTGCGCACGACGGCGCGAGCTTTTCGCCAGCCGACCAACCGCACGTCCCAGTTTACCGAGGATCGGATCGCGAAAAGAGGGAGGCGTCAGGGCAATGCCGGCAAACGCAAAAACCCCCAGCCAGGCGCCCCAGTAGCGCGGGAGTAAAAAGGATTTTTCAAACTTTGGAATAAACTCAATATTATTTTTTTTCGTTTCCATGCCCAGTCCACAGCCGTACTGCATAAAAAAAGATAATGGGGTAATCCCGTCAAACCGCAAGTTGCAGCCTCAGAAGCCGTAAGACGACTTATTGTGGGTATAGTTTAGCGATACGATGGGGAACCTACAAAAGAAAAAGCCGGCGCGCGACAGGCACCGGCTTGCATTGACATTCTGCTAGTCAAACCGCAGCTGCGGGATGACCTCTTTGACCTGCGCCAGATAATCGGTGCGATCGGAACCGCTCAACCCTTCGGTACGCGGCAGTTTCGCCGTTAATGGGTTCACGGCCTGCTGGTTAATCCACACTTCATAGTGCAGATGCGGACCGGTAGAACGTCCGGTGTTACCCGACAGCGCAATACGATCGCCGCGCTTCACTTTCTGCCCCGGTTTCACCAGCAGTTTACGCAGGTGCATATAGCGGGTGGTATAGGTACGGCCATGGCGTACGGCCACATAGTATCCCGCCGCGCCGCTGCGCTTAGCCACCACCACTTCACCATCGCCGACCGCCAGAACCGGCGTCCCCTGCGGCATCGCAAAATCGACGCCGCGGTGCGGAGCGACGCGCCCGGTCACCGGATTCAGACGACGCGGATTAAAGTTCGAAGAGACGCGGAACTGGCGCGCCGTCGGGAAGCGCATAAAGCCCTTCGCCAGACCGGTACCGTTACGATCGTAGAACTTACCGTCTTCCGCACGAATCGCGTAATAATCCTTGCCCTCTGAACGCAAACGCACGCCCAGCAGCTGGCTCTGTTCCCGTTTCCCGTCAAGCATTTCGCGCGACATCAATACCGAGAACTCATCGCCTTTTTTCAGCTTGCGGAAGTCCATCTGCCACTGCATCGCCCGGATCACCGCGCTCACTTCCGTACTGGTCAGTCCGGCTTCACGAGCGCTGGCAACAAAGCTGGCGCCCACGGTGCCTTTCAGCACGTTGTTGACCCAATCCCCTTTCTGCAGCTCGCTGCTCATTTTAAAGCCGTTCGCGACCCGGTTGTAGGTGCGGGTTTCACGACGCGACATTTCCCACGTCAGACTTTGCAAATCCCCCTCTGCCGTTAAGGTCCATGAGAGCTGCTGACCAATTTTCAGGTTGCGCAACTCTTTGTCGGCTGAGGAGAGCTGGGCGATATCGCCCATATCGATGCCGTACTGGTTGAGGATGCTGCTCAGCGTATCGCCAGTGGAGACCACATATTCGTGGCCGCCTGACTCGCTGTCGGCTTTATCATCCAGTTCATCTTGAGGAATGGCTTCTTCTTCCTGCGGCGCCTGGTCGATAGGCTCGGAGGCTTCCGGCAGCAGAGAACGGATTTCGCTTTTTTCCAGCTCAATCGTCCTGACAATAGGGGCGGATTCCGGATGGTAGATATAGGGTCGCCAGACGGCGACCGCTAATGTCAGAACGCTCAACGACCCCAGCATGACGCGGTGAGGTCGTGGCAAATTGTTGAATGCCTGAGTGACAGCGCGGGCTATCTGTTGCACGTATTCACTTCCTCGTTAATCTCCTTTCAGGCAGCTCGAATACTGTTTCGCCAGTTGGTCGAGGAACTGCGGGTAACTTTCTTTACCCAGCTTAATCCCGGTACCAAGAGGGTCCAGAGTCCCCATGCGCACAGAGGTGCCCCTGGCAACAGCTTCTATAACGGCTGGCCTGAACTGTGGCTCAGCAAAAACGCACGTGGCTTTTTGCTCAACCAGCTGTGTTCTGATTTCGTGTAAACGCTGCGCACCGGGCTGTATTTCAGGGTTTACGGTAAAATGCCCCAGTGAGGTCAGACCGTAGTGTTTTTCAAAGTAGCCATAGGCATCATGAAAAACGAAATACCCTTTTCCTTTCAGCGGTGCGAGCTCGTTACTGACCTGCTTATCGGTTGAAGCTAATTTTGCCTCAAATTCTTTCAGGTTAGCGTCAAGTTTGGCTCGACTCTGCGGCATAAGTTCCAATAATTTATCGTGGATTGCAACCGCTGAAAGCCGCGCTATCTCTGGGGATAACCACAGATGCATATTGTAAACACCATGATGGTGATCGCCGTCACTATTTTCACCTGCGGCGTGTTCGTGGCCATGATCGTCATCGTCGTCATCCGCCCCTTTCATGAGCAGCGGTTTCACGCCGGCAAGCTCAGCAATGGTCACCTTTTTATTCGACGCAATGCTTTGCGTTGACTTGTCCATGAATGCTTCCATCTCTGGACCAATCCAGACCACTAAGTCTGCGTTCTGTAAGCGTTTTGCATCGGAAGGACGCAGTGAATAATCATGCTCTGAAGCGCCGTCAGGCAGGAGCACCTGGGTCTCCGTGACTCCATCAGCGATAGCGGAAGCGATAAAGCCTAAGGGTTTCATCGAGGTAACCACGGCGGCATTCGCCGTAGAGGTCTGAGCGAACAAAAAAACGGCGCCAAGTCCAGCGCAAAGAAGCGTATTTTTATGTAACATAATGCGTCTAGTCATCGTAATGAATGAGAAAGATGTGATATTATAACATTCAATCGCTTGTGCAACCCCTAATTTGACATGACAAATCTTGTAACTCTCGAAAACGTCTCGGTCGCCTTCGGCCAACGACGCGTACTGTCTGACATTTCGCTGACGCTAAAGCCCGGCAAAATTTTGACCTTACTCGGCCCTAATGGCGCAGGCAAATCCACGCTCGTGCGGGTGGTTCTTGGACTGGTAGCACCGAGTGACGGTGTTATCAAGCGCGAGAACAATCTGCGGATTGGCTACGTCCCGCAAAAACTGCATCTGGATGCCACGATGCCGCTGACCGTCAGCCGGTTCATGCGCTTACGTCCCGGCACCCGCAAGCAGGATATCCTGCCGGCGCTGAAACGTGTCCAGGCCGGGCACCTGATTGAAGCGCCGATGCAAAAACTCTCCGGTGGCGAGACCCAGCGCGTGCTGCTGGCCCGGGCCCTGCTGAACCAGCCGCAGCTGCTGGTGCTGGATGAACCCACGCAGGGCGTCGACGTTAACGGACAGGTTGCCTTGTACGATCTGATAAACCAGCTGCGTCAGGAACTGGATTGTTCGGTGCTGATGGTCTCCCACGATCTGCATCTGGTGATGGCGAAAACCGATGAGGTGCTGTGCCTGAATCAACATATTTGCTGTTCCGGCACCCCGGAAGTGGTCTCCCTGCATCCGCAGTTTATCTCGATGTTTGGCCAGCGCGGGGCGGAACAGCTGGGGATCTATCGCCACCATCATAATCACCGCCATGACCTGCAGGGGCGGATTGTACTGCGTAGGGGAAATGAGCGCTGATGATTGAACTCCTGTTACCCGGCTGGCTGGCCGGTATTATGCTTGCCTGTGCGGCAGGACCGCTCGGGTCGTTCGTGGTCTGGCGCCGGATGTCCTATTTCGGCGATACGTTAGCTCATGCCTCTTTGCTTGGCGTGGCCTTCGGCCTGCTGCTTAACGTGAATCCGTTTTATGCGGTGATCGCCGTGACCTTAATGCTGGCAGGCGGCCTGGTGTGGCTGGAAAAACGCCCGCATCTGGCGCTCGATACCTTACTGGGGATTATGGCGCACAGCGCGCTGTCGCTGGGTCTGGTAGTGGTTAGCCTGATGTCGAATATTCGTGTCGACCTGATGGCCTATCTGTTTGGCGATTTACTGGCGGTAACGCCGGAAGATTTGATCTCTATCGCCATTGGCGTGGTGATTGTGCTGGCGATCCTGCTCTGGCAGTGGCGCAACTTGCTATCGATGACCATCAGCCCCGATCTGGCGTTTGTCGATGGCGTGAAGCTGCAGCGGGTGAAACTGCTGCTGATGCTGGTCACCGCGCTGACCATTGGCGTCGCCATGAAGTTCGTCGGCGCGTTGATTATTACCTCGCTGCTGATCATTCCTGCCGCCACGGCGCGCCGCTTTGCCCGTACGCCGGAGCAGATGGCCGCAGCTGCCGTTGGGGTGGGGATTATCGCGGTGACCGGTGGGCTGACCTTCTCGGCGTTTTACGATACCCCCGCTGGCCCGTCCGTGGTGCTGTGCGCCGCGCTGCTGTTTATCTTCAGCATGATGAAAAAATCGGCCACCTGACCGATGCCCTCTTCCCCGGTCACGCCGAGTCGACCGGGGTCATCCTCCCTGCCGGGACATGGACACAGCTCACCTGCCGGGAGGCAGATTACGGCATTGCCGGCGGCGTGATGCCGAAGTGATTCCAGGCGCGTACCGTCGCCATCCGCCCACGCGGCGTGCGCTGCAAAAAGCCTTGCTGGATCAGATACGGTTCCAGAACATCCTCGATCGTTTCCCGCTCTTCGCCAATCGCCGCCGCCAGGTTATCCAGGCCGACGGGGCCGCCGAAGAATTTATCGATGACCGCCAGCAAAAGTTTGCGGTCCATATAATCGAACCCTTCCGCATCAACATTCAGCATGTCCAGCGCCTGGGCGGCGATGTCCAGCGATATGGTGCCATCGTGGCGTACCTCGGCAAAGTCACGTACCCGGCGCAGCAGACGGTTGGCGATACGCGGCGTACCGCGCGCCCGGCGCGCCACTTCCAGCGCCCCTTCGTCGCTCATTTCCAGGCCCATAAAGCGGGCGCTGCGGCTGACGATATGCTGCAGGTCAGGGACCTGGTAAAACTCCAGCCGCTGTACAATTCCGAAACGGTCACGCAGCGGCGAGGTTAACGACCCCGCGCGCGTCGTGGCGCCAATCAGGGTAAACGGCGGCAGGTCGATTTTGATCGACCGCGCCGCTGGCCCTTCGCCGATCATGATATCCAGCTGGTAATCTTCCATCGCCGGATACAGTACCTCTTCCACCACCGGCGAAAGGCGGTGTATTTCATCAATAAACAGCACGTCGTGGGGTTCGAGATTGGTGAGCATGGCGGCCAGATCGCCCGCCTTCTCGAGCACCGGACCGGAGGTGGTGCGCAGGTTGACGCCCATCTCATTGGCGACGATATTTGCCAGGGTGGTTTTCCCAAGCCCCGGCGGGCCAAAGATCAGCAGGTGATCGAGCGCATCCCCGCGCAGCTTTGCCGCCTGGATAAAAATCTCCATTTGCGAACGCACCTGCGGTTGACCGACATACTCTGCCAGTAATTTGGGGCGGATTGCGCGATCGGCCGACTCTTCAAACCCGGTGCTGTCTGCTGAAACCAGCCTGTCTGCTTCAATCATCCCTTACCTCACAACGCGGCGCGGAGCGCTTCACGAATTAGCATTTCACTGTTGGCATCCGGGCGCGCGATTTTACTCACCATCCGGCTGGCCTCCTGAGGTTTATAGCCCAGCGCCACCAGCGCGGCAACCGCTTCCTGCTCCGCATCGTCATCAGACGGGCCAGCCGGTGAAGTCAGCACCAGATCCGTCGCTGGCGTAAACAGATCGCCGTGCAGACCTTTGAACCGGTCTTTCATTTCAACGATCAGACGCTCAGCGGTTTTCTTACCGATACCCGGCAGTTTCACCAGGGCAGCCAGCTCCTCACGCTCTACGGCATTAACAAACTGCTGCGCCGACATGCCGGAGAGAATCGCCAGCGCCAGCTTTGGCCCGACGCCGTTGGTTTTAATCAGCTCTTTAAACAGGGTGCGTTCCTGCTTGTTATTAAAACCATAGAGCAGCTGCGCATCTTCGCGAACGACAAAATGGGTAAAAACGATGGCCTCGTTGCCCACATCCGGCAGTTCATAAAAACAGGTCATTGGCATATGTACTTCATAGCCCACGCCTCCCGTTTCCAGTAATACAAGCGGGGGTTGTTTTTCGAGAACGATGCCTCTGAGTCTGCCTATCACATGGAGCTCCTGCGTTAAGGGCTAAAGTATCTGCGGTATCATAAAAAAAGGCTGGATGAATATCCAGCCTGATTTGAGGTTATCGTAAGCGGCCACGCGCCAGATTGAGCCGCGTCTCGCTGATCTGAGCCGCGTTCTGACTGACGTGGCAGTGGGTAATGGCGATAGCCAGCGCATCCGCCGCGTCCGCCTGGGGGTTGGCGGGAAGCTTAAGCAGCGTGCGCACCATGTGCTGCACCTGGCTTTTTTCCGCGCTGCCGATGCCGACCACGGTTTGCTTAACCTGCCTTGCGGCATACTCAAAGACCGGAAGGTCCTGATTGGTCGCCGCGACAATCGCCACGCCGCGCGCCTGCCCCAGCTTCAGCGCTGAGTCGGCGTTTTTCGCCATAAACACCTGCTCAATGGCGAAATAGTCCGGCTGAAACTGGGTGATAATTTCCGTCACGCCAGCGTAAATCAGCTTCAGGCGCGACGGTAAATCGTCGACTTTGGTCCGAATACAGCCGCTGCCAAGATAGCTCAGCTGTCGCCCGACCTGACGAATCACGCCATAACCGGTAATGCGTGACCCCGGGTCAATGCCGAGAATAATCGCCATCACGCACCTCCGGTAATAACTAATCCCTGAGCCCCTGAATATTTCAGTTCACAGCCAGGCGGCCCTGCCGCGAATCCCCGGGAGCGTAGATTCACTCCCTGACCGGGGTGAGCGGGGAGAGCCAACACCGCTGTGGGCTGAAAGATTACGGGTATCACAGCGTTGCTGCGACCTCATCAGAGATCTCGCCATTATGATACACTTCCTGCACGTCGTCGCAGTCTTCCAGCATATCGATCAGACGCAGCAGTTTAGGCGCTGTTTCCGCGTCCATATCCGCTTTAGTTGAAGGAATCATCGATACTTCGGCCGCGTCAGCCTTCAGGCCAGCTGCTTCCAGCGCATCGCGCACCGCGCCCATCTCTTCCCACGCGGTGTAGACGTCAATCGCGCCATCGTCATAGGTCACGACGTCTTCCGCACCGGCTTCCAGCGCGGCTTCCATGATGACGTCTTCGTCGCCCGCTTCAAAAGAGATCACCCCTTTTTTGCTGAACAGATAGGCCACGGAACCATCGGTACCGAGGTTGCCGCCGGTTTTGCTGAAAGCGTGACGCACTTCAGCCACGGTACGGTTGCGGTTGTCACTCAGACATTCAACCATGACCGCGGTGCCGCCTGGGCCGTAACCTTCATAAATGATGGTTTCCATGTTTGCGTCTTCATCGCCGCCTACGCCACGGGCGATAGCGCGGTTCAGCGTGTCGCGGGTCATGTTGTTGGACAGCGCTTTATCCACTGCCGCACGCAGACGCGGGTTGGAAGCGACATCGCCGCCGCCCAGGCGCGCTGCGGTAACCAGCTCACGAATGATTTTAGTAAAGATCTTACCGCGCTTGGCATCCTGTGCCGCTTTGCGGTGTTTGGTGTTGGCCCATTTACTATGACCTGCCATAAAAAACTCTCCAAAAATGCCTGCTTCCCACAGCCTTTCGACCTGCAAACGGCTGGGAAGACTAGTCGGCGTTAATTACAAATTCTTCAATCGCCTGCCGGTTACTCCACGACTTGGTCAATGCGGCAGCGTCTGCCGCATTGACCCAGCGGTAATCCAGATGTTCCGTGAAGACAATCTGGCGTTCATGAGGGAGCGCAAGACAGAACCAAAACTCCGTATTGCGCTCAACGCCCGGCGCGTAGCGATGACGTAAATGAGAAAATATCTCGAAATCCACCGTGCGCTGACAGTCCATTAAGGTCAGCTGCTCATGAGCAACATCAATCGCGACCTCTTCCTTTACTTCACGCACGGCGGCTTGCGCTGCGGTCTCCCCCGCTTCCAGGCTGCCGGTTACCGACTGCCAGAAGGCGGGATCGTCGCGTCGCTGCAACATCAGCACCCGCTTCGTATCTTCGGCATAAATGACCACCAGAACGGAAACGGGAAGCTTGAATGACATCTTACTTATTCTCCGGAGACTCTTTTGTCTCTTTCGCCACAACCTGAATACCTAACTCGCCCAGGGAAGTCGGGTTAGCAAAGCTCGGCGCTTCGGTCATCAGACAGGCCGCGGCGGTTGTTTTCGGGAAGGCAATAACGTCACGGATATTATCGGTACCGGTCAGCAGCATGGTCAGACGATCAAGACCGAAGGCCAGACCCGCGTGCGGCGGCGTACCGTATTTCAGCGCGTCCAGCAGGAAGCCGAATTTTTCACGCTGTTCCTGTTCGTTGATGCCCAGGATGCCGAATACCGTCTGCTGCATGTCGCCATTGTGGATACGGACGGAACCGCCGCCCACTTCATAACCGTTGATCACCATATCGTAGGCGTTGGCGATCGCGGTTTCCGGCGCGGTTTTCAGCTCTTCCGCGGTCATGTCTTTCGGCGACGTGAACGGGTGGTGCATCGCGGTCAGACCGCCTTCACCATCATCTTCGAACATCGGGAAGTCGATCACCCACAGCGGCGCCCATTTGGTTTCGTCGGTCAGACTCAGGTCTTTACCCAGCTTCAGACGCAGCGCGCCCAGCGCATCGGCAACCACTTTCTTGTTGTCGGCGCCGAAGAAAATCATGTCGCCATCCTGGGCGCCGGTGCGCTCAAGGATCGCCTCAACGATTTCTGCGGTGAGGAATTTCGCTACCGGGCTGTTGATGCCTTCGAGACCTTTCGCACGCTCGTTAACTTTCATGTAAGCCAGGCCTTTCGCGCCATAGATCTGCACGAACTTGCCATACTCGTCAATTTGTTTACGGGTCAGCGCAGCGCCACCCGGCACGCGCAGCGCAGCGACGCGCCCTTTGGCATCATTGGCCGGGCCGGAGAAGACGACAAACTCCACGGCCTTCACCAGGTCGGCAATATCGACCAGCTCCATCGGGTTACGCAGATCCGGCTTATCAGAACCGAAGCGGCGCTCGGCTTCCGCAAAGGTCATCACCGGGAATTTGCCCAGATCGACGCCCTTCACGTCCAGCCACAGTTTGTGAACCAGCTCTTCCATGACTTCACGCACCTGCGGCGCGGTCATAAAGGAGGTTTCCACATCGATCTGGGTGAATTCCGGCTGGCGATCTGCACGCAGGTCTTCGTCACGGAAGCATTTAACTATCTGATAGTAACGGTCAAAACCGGACATCATCAGCAGCTGTTTAAACAGCTGAGGAGACTGCGGCAGCGCGTAGAATTTGCCTTTGTGCACGCGGCTCGGAACCAGATAGTCACGCGCACCTTCCGGGGTCGCTTTAGTCAGCATCGGGGTTTCGATATCGAGGAAACCGTGATCGTCCATAAAGCGGCGCACGAAGCTGGTGATTTTCGCACGGGTTTTCAGGCGCTGAGCCATTTCCGGACGACGCAGGTCCAGGTAACGGTATTTCAGTCGCGCTTCTTCGGTGTTGACGTGATTGGAGTCAAGCGGCAGCGCTTCTGCACGGTTGATGATCGTCAGCGAAGAGGCCAGCACTTCGATGTCGCCGGTGGCCATCTCGCTGTTGACGTTTTTTTCGTCGCGCGCGCGTACGGTACCGGTGATTTGGATGCAAAACTCATTGCGCAGTTCGGAAGCCAGCTTTAACGCCTCCGCACGATCCGGATCGAAAAACACCTGCACGATGCCTTCGCGGTCACGCATATCAATGAAGATAAGGCTACCAAGATCACGACGACGGTTGACCCAACCACACAGAGTCACCTGCTGCCCCACGTGGGACAGACGTAGCTGTCCGCAATATTCTGTACGCATGAGATATCCCTTAACTTAGCCGCAGGCGGATTGTGCCTGCCTCGCAGGCGACGGAGTCGCAGCTTTAGCTGAATGTCACAACTGAATGAAAAAAGGCGGCCATTATAATAGAATTTCCGCCGCACGATAAGCCCGATGCAGTTTGTACGTTGCTTTGCTGTACGCTTATTGCCTGTGCTCACAAAAATTAACAAAAATTGTTACCCATGAGCCGGATCGGCAACGGTATTGTAACGGTCAAACCACAGAAGAAGATACGGGGATACCATGTTAGAACTCAATGCGAAAAAAACTGCGCTCGTTGTCATCGATCTGCAAGAGGGTATTTTGCCCTTCGCCGGCGGGCCGCATCGTGCCGATGACGTGGTAACGCGCGCAGCCCGTCTGGCCGAAAAGTGCCGTCAACAAGGCTCGCCGGTCATCATGGTCCGCGTCGGCTGGTCCGCTGATTTTGCCGAAGCGCTGAAACAGCCGGTTGATGCGCAGGCCGGCGGGCACGCCCTGCCGGACAACTGGTGGACCTGGCCGCAGGCGCTGGGCAAACAGGACGGCGATATCGAAGTCACCAAACGCCAGTGGGGCGCCTTCTATGGTACCGACCTCGAACTGCAGCTACGCCGTCGCGGTATTGATACCATTATTCTCTGCGGCATCTCCACCAACATCGGCGTTGAATCCACCGCGCGTAATGCCTGGGAGCTGGGCTTCAACCTGGTTATCGTCGAAGACGCCTGCAGCGCCGCCTCAGCCGAGCAGCACCAGGGCAGCATGACCCATATTTTCCCGCGCATCGCCCGCGTGCGCAGCACCGAGGACGTTCTCTCCGCCTTATGATTTATATCGGGCTCCCGCAATGGTCGCACCCGAAGTGGGTGCGTCTGGGCATCACCAGCCTTGAAGAGTATGCTCGCCATTTTAACTGCGTGGAGGGCAATACGACCCTTTACGCCCTGCCGAAGGCGGAAATCGTCGCCCGCTGGTATGAGCAAACCCACGATAATTTTCGCTTCTGCTTTAAATTCCCGGCCACCATTTCGCATCAGGCCGCCCTGCGCCATTGCGACGGCTTGAGCCATGAGTTTTTTACTCGTCTGGCGCCGCTGGAAACGCGTATTGGCCAGTACTGGCTGCAGCTGCCCGCCACCTTTGGCCCCGGCGACCTCTCTGCCCTGTGGCACTTTCTCGATACTCTGCCGACCTCATTCACCTATGGCGTCGAAGTGCGGCATCCGGAGTTTTTCGCCAAAGGGGACGCCGAAAAGGCGCTCAATCGCGGGCTGCATCAGCGTAACGTGAATCGCGCCATCCTCGACAGCCGCCCGGTGCATAGCGCCGTCGCGCGAAATCCGGCCATGATCGACGCCCAGCGTAAAAAACCCAAGCTTCCGGTTCATGCCGTGGTCACGGCGGGGAATCCGCTGGTTCGCTTTATCGGCAGCGATGACATGGTCCACAATCACCGGCTGTTTGGCGTCTGGCTGCAGACCTTAGCCAAATGGCGTCAGTCGACAACGCCCTATTTATTTCTCCACACCCCGGACATCGCACAGGCCCCGGAGCTGGTCAGCACGCTTTGGGAAGATTTACGCCGGGTGATGCCAGAGGTCGGGAGCGCACCGTCAATTCCGCAGCAAACCGCGCTTTTCTGATATCCTGCTATGCTAATCGGAGCCATCTCAAAGAGTGAAAGGGAGTTTTTTGTATGGTCAGCGCGCTGTACGCGGTGTTGGGTGCGTTATTGCTAATTAAGTTTTCTTTTGATGTTGTACGTCTGCGCACGCAATACCACGTCGGGTATGGTGACGGAGGGTTTAGCGAACTACAGGTTGCTATCCGCGTGCACGGCAACGCCGTTGAGTATGTCCCCATTGGCATCATCCTGCTGCTGTTTATGGAGATGAATGGCGCGCAGAACTGGATGGTGCACGTCTGCGGTATCTTGCTGATTGCCGGACGACTGATGCACTCCTACGGTTTTCACCACCGGCTTTTCAGCTGGCGTCGCTCCGGAATGAGCGCCACCTGGTGCGCCCTGGTGCTGATGGTGCTCGCGAATCTGTGGTATATGCCCTGGGAGTTGGTTTTCTCCTTACATTAGCGCACAATACGCCGTTTTCGTTTTTTCGGGTTTAACGTTATGTCTCACCGCGATACGCTTTTTTCCGCGCCGATTGCCAGCCT
Source organism: Klebsiella sp. CSG-1 (assembly GCF_056521145.1). NCBI lineage: Bacteria > Pseudomonadati > Pseudomonadota > Gammaproteobacteria > Enterobacterales > Enterobacteriaceae > Klebsiella > Klebsiella sp. CSG-1. Next base: position 266,075 of record NZ_JBWNLD010000008.1, read on the forward strand.
CGGCGACTGGACCTTTGATGAACGGGTTGCTGAAGTCTTCCCGGATATGATCCAGCGCTCCGTGCCCGGCTATTCCAATATCATTTCTATGATCGGCATGCTGGCTGAACGCTTCGTTCAGCCCGATACCCAGGTTTACGACCTCGGCTGCTCGCTTGGAGCGGCAACGCTCTCTATCCGGCGTAACATTGCCCACCCTGGCTGCAAAATTGTCGCGGTGGATAACTCTTCGGCGATGGTCGAACGCTGCCGTCGCCACATCGATGCCTATAAAGCGCCAACGCCGGTCGAGGTTGTGGAAGGCGATATTCGTGATATTACCATCGACAACGCCTCCATGGTGGTGCTGAACTTCACCATTCAGTTTCTGGCCCCCGACGAACGCCAGGCCATTCTGGATAAGGTTTACCAGGGGCTGAATCCCGGTGGCGCGCTGGTGCTGTCCGAAAAATTCAGTTTTGAAGATGCGCATGTTGGCGAACTGCTGTTCAACATGCATCACGACTTTAAGCGTGCCAATGGCTACAGCGAACTGGAAATCAGCCAGAAGCGCAGCATGCTGGAAAACGTCATGTTGACCGATTCGGTCGAAACGCACAAAGCCCGCCTGCATAAAGCCGGGTTTGAACATGCCGAATTGTGGTTCCAGTGCTTTAACTTTGGTTCACTGGTGGCGGTGAAATCAGAGGAAAAAGCATGATCGATTTCAATCATTTTTATCAACGTATTGCCCTCAGCCCGCTATCTCACTGGCTGGAGACACTCCCCGCCCAGGTAGCGGCCTGGCAACGGGAAGCTCTGCACGGCAAATTCCGCGAGTGGGAACGGGCCGTAGAGTTTCTGCCGGAGCTGGCTCCGTATCGCCTGGACCTGCTGCATAGCGTCACCGCCGAAAGCGAAACGCCGCTAAGCGAAGGCCATCGGCTGCGCGTAGAGAATCTGCTGAAAAACCTGATGCCCTGGCGCAAAGGGCCATACTCGCTGTACGGCGTGAATATCGATACCGAATGGCGTTCTGACTGGAAATGGGAGCGCGTATTGCCGCACCTCTCCGATCTGACCGGACGCACGATTCTCGACGTTGGCTGCGGCAGCGGATATCACATGTGGCGCATGATCGGCGCCGGCGCGCATCTGGCGGTCGGGATTGACCCGACGCAGCTGTTTTTATGCCAGTTTGAAGCGGTGCGTAAGCTGCTGGGTAACGATCAGCGTGCCCACCTGCTGCCGCTGGGCATTGAGCAGCTTCCGGCACTGAACGCCTTCGATACCGTCTTTTCGATGGGCGTGCTGTACCACCGCCGCTCGCCGCTCGACCATTTATGGCAGCTCAAAGATCAGCTGGTCGACGGTGGCGAACTGGTGCTGGAGACGCTGGTGGTCGAAGGGGATGAAAATACCGTTCTGGTCCCGGGCGACCGCTATGCGCAGATGCGCAACGTCTACTTTATTCCGTCGGCCGCGGCGTTGAAAATGTGGCTGGAGAAGTGTGGATTTGTCGATGTGCGGATTGTCGATGTCTGCGCCACCACCACCGAAGAGCAGCGCCGTACCGAATGGATGATTACGGAGTCACTGGCTGACTTCCTCGACCCCGACGACAGCGGTAAAACGCTTGAAGGTTACCCGGCGCCGGTGCGCGCGGTGATTATTGCCAACAAACCCGAAACCCAGCAGTCGCTGGCGAAAAAGTCAGCCGGCTGCAAATAAAGGTCAAAAAAAGACCCCTGTTGAAATTGCAGGGGCCTGGTACGGGCAATCATCATATTGGGCGACATGATGTGCAGCAAAAAACGGTTTAACTTCTCTGCGCAGAAATGATTTGCTTCATTTCTGCCACCGCTACGCCATTAACGGCATAGCGCGAATATTCATCTGCGTCGGCATCGGCGGACATCGACAATCCGGAATGACGGAAGCGCATTGGCGATGGCACCCAGTGCCCGGCTGAGCTGTGGACTTCTTTTACGCCAGCCTGAAGAAACTTCGCCAGGTTGGCCGCTCGAACACCTGCACCAGCCATAATGGTTGGAGTATCCCCCAGGGCAATAAGTTCCGTAATTAATGAAAGACCTTTTTCCGCGCTGGCCTGCTGACCCGATGTCAGGATACGGGCCACGCCGGAATCGGCCAGCGTGCGATAAGCCTGATACGGATCCGCACACATATCAAAAGCCCGATGGAACGTGACCGCCAGCGAACCGGCCGCCGCCATGATTTTTTGCATGCGCGCGATATCGACCCGACCATCCGCATCTAACACCCCGATGACCACGCCGGGAAAACCCAGCTCCCTGACCGTCACCACATCATCGAGCATCGCCGCAAACTCGCTCTCGGTGTAGCAAAAATCACCGCCGCGCGGGCGAATAATCGGATGCACCGGAATGGTCACCATTGCGCGTACTGTTTTCAGCACACCCAGCGACGGGGTTAATCCCCCTTCATGTGGCGCGGCGCAGAGCTCAATGCGATCGGCACCACAGCGCTGCGCCTCTTGCGCACAGGCCATGCTGTAACAGCAGACTTCCAGTAGCGTCATTTCCTTCTCCTTTACGCTGCGGGCAACACAGCATGTCATGATTTATCCGTTCAAAAACCGCGTCGCTTCACACTGTTACGCATCAGATTGTTCGCTGGCGACAATTTGCTCAATTGACCACGGGTGAAATTTAATCGTGACGCTGCCGTCCGTCACCGCCAGGGTCGGGTTTGGCAGCCGTTCGCGCTCCCCTTTCGGCGAGCTGGTTTTGACAAAAATCCCCGGCTGACTTAACCCCTCATCAGACAGCAGCGCCAGCGCACGAGCATTGAGCGCATCCGCCTCGCCCGGCAGCACGATTTCAACGTGCTCCCATCCTTCATGCGGATAGCGCTTTTCACCCGGCCACGGCAGCTCAACCACGCTGAAACGCCAGTGGGCCACCGAAACCGGCTCATCCAGTTTGAACAGGCAGATTGGTCGACCGTTGATGGTGTTTTCCGACAGCAACGTGCCGCATTGTTCAAAACCGCGACGCCAGCGCTCCGCCGTGGCGTTTTGGTGACAGCGCAGGGAAATATGGTCGGCATCCAGCGGGGCGATATCCAACCCAAGTCGCCTGGCCAGACCGCTTAACGCGTCGGTGAAACGCGGCAGATCCGCGGAAATATCGTTAAGCTCATCAATTTGCTGCCAGTTTGCCATATTGCACCTCAATGCAGGTCAAAGGGGGGTAATTTATCGCGTTTCCCGGCGGCGACCAACCGGGAATCTTCTGTCGGGTTCGTCGAGTGGCTATTCATTAAGCGTGCCGCCCGGCAACGCGCGCGCGGTGCTGACGCATGGGCGCAAATGCAGTATACTCCTGCCCTAATTTGTCCACATTCCGGCGCCGCCCCGCAGGGGTTATAGCGCCTTAAACGTAAGGTATTCCGGTGAATATTCAGGCTCTTCTCTCAGAAAAAGTCAGCCAGGCCCTGATCGCGGCAGGTGCGCCTGCCGATTGCGAACCTCAGGTCCGCCAGTCAGCAAAAATCCAGTTCGGCGACTATCAGGCCAACGGCGTGATGGCAGTAGCGAAAAAGCTGGGTATGGCGCCGCGACAACTCGCAGAGCAGGTACTGTCTCATCTCGACCTTAACGGGATTGCTAACAAGGTTGAAATCGCCGGGCCCGGCTTTATCAATATTTTCCTCGATCCGGCCTTTTTAGCGGAAAATGTGAACAGCGCACTGGCGTCAGAGCGCCTGGGCGTCGCCCGGCCGCAGGCGCAAACTATCGTCGTTGACTACTCCGCGCCGAATGTCGCCAAAGAGATGCACGTCGGCCATCTGCGTTCCACCATCATCGGTGACGCTGCCGTCCGTACGCTTGAGTTCCTCGGTCATAAGGTGATCCGCGCGAACCACGTGGGCGACTGGGGCACTCAGTTCGGTATGCTGATCGCCTGGCTGGAAAAACAGCAGCAGGAAAACGCCGGTGAAATGGCGCTGTCCGATCTCGAAGGCTTCTACCGCGATGCCAAAAAGCATTATGACGAAGATGAACTCTTTGCCGAACGCGCCCGTAACTACGTAGTAAAACTGCAGGGTGGCGATACTTACTTCCTGGAGATGTGGCGCAAGCTGGTTGACATCACCATGACCCAAAACCAGATTACCTACGATCGTCTGAACGTCACCCTGACCCGCGATGACGTAATGGGTGAAAGCCTGTATAACCCGATGCTGCCAGGCATTGTTGCCGATCTGAAAGCTAAAGGTCTGGCCGTCGAGAGCGAAGGCGCAACCGTGGTGTTCCTTGATGAGTATAAAAACAAGGAAGGCGAACCGATGGGCGTCATCATCCAGAAAAAGGATGGCGGCTACCTCTACACCACGACCGATATCGCCTGTGCGAAGTATCGTTATGAAACGCTGCACGCCGACCGGGTACTCTACTACATCGATTCCCGTCAGCACCAGCACCTGATGCAGGCGTGGACGATCGTGCGTAAAGCGGGCTATGTGCCGGAATCCGTGCCGCTGGAACATCACATGTTCGGCATGATGCTGGGCAAAGATGGTAAGCCGTTCAAAACTCGCGCCGGGGGTACCGTGAAGCTGGCGGATCTGCTGGATGAAGCGCTGGAGCGCGCGCGCCGCCTGGTGGCCGAGAAGAATCCGGACATGCCTGCCGCTGAGCTGGAACAGCTGGCCAATGCGGTCGGTATTGGCGCAGTGAAGTATGCCGATCTGTCCAAAAACCGCACCACCGACTATGTATTTGACTGGGATAACATGCTGGCGTTCGAAGGCAACACCGCGCCGTATATGCAGTATGCCTATACCCGCGTGCTGTCCGTCTTCCGTAAAGCGGAAGTTGACGAGCAGGCGCTGGCTGCGGCGCCGGTGATCATTACCGAAGCGCGTGAAGCGCAGCTGGCCGCGCGCCTGCTGCAGTTCGAAGAGACGCTGACCGTTGTGGCCCGTGAAGGAACGCCGCACGTCATGTGCGCCTATCTCTACGATCTGGCCGGCCTGTTCTCCGGTTTCTACGAGCATTGCCCGATTATCACCGCCGAGAGCGATACCGCACGCAACAGCCGTCTGAAGCTGGCGCAGCTGACGGCCAGAACCCTGAAACAGGGCCTGGATACGTTGGGTATTGAAACCGTCGAGCGGATGTAAGTCAGACGGGTGATTTGTCGCCCCGGCAAGCCGCGCGCCGCCGGGGAATCGCCTGATGGCGCTGCGCTTATCAGGTCTGCAATCGTTTCACCTGGCATCGACGCCGTCGAACGTCGCTAAGAGCAAAACCCGGCCATGGCCGGGTTTTTGTATGCGGTTTTGTCACCCCGGCAAACCGTGCGCCGCCAGGGAAGTACCTGATGGCGCTGCGCTTTTCAGGCCTGCAAGGACGATCAAATCCTGTCTTAGAAGTATTTGCGCAAATACTCCGTCAGACACAGGATCGCCATTGCCTGACCATACGGCATTGAGGTCAGCGGGATCTCACGATAAAAGTCGAGATTGCCGCCCATCCCGGTACCAAACGAGGTCTGCAACAGCTCGCCTTCCGGGGAGATATTTTTCACCACCCCGCGAATCGCCTTCTCCGCCACCTCGGCATACTCCGCAGCAACATAGCGCTTACGCACCGCTTTCAGAATGCCATAGGCAAATCCGGCGGTGGCCGATGCTTCCAGGTACGAGTGCGGATCGTCCAGCAGCGTATGCCACAGGCCGCTGTCATCCTGACATTTTGCCAGCGCGGCAATTTGCGCGTTCAGCACCTGGATCAAATAGCGTCTGACCGCGCTGTGCTCAGGTAAATCAACCAGTTCCAGGAAATCGGGGATCACCATCGTCAGCCAGCTGTTACCCCGCGCCCAGCGAGCGCGGGCGAAGTTATGCTGACCGTCATAGCTCCAGCCGTGAAACCACAGCCCGGTTTCCCTATCCATCAGGTTCTGAACGTGAAGTAAAAACTGATACACCGCCTCTTCCACATACTGCGGACGATTGAGCAATTTTCCGATTTTAGCCAGCGGCAGTACGGTCATCATCAGCGTATCGTCCCACATCTGCTGATGGTTCTCTTCCGCCAGCGTGATGTGCTGCATTCCCCCATGCTCCGTGCGCGGCATCTCATGCATCGCCCACTCCGCCCAGCTCTCGAGCCAGGGCAGATATTCCGCTCTCCCGGTCTCTTCATAGCGCCAGGCCAGCGTCAGGAATGGCGCCATAGTATTCACGTTTTTCGTGGTCGCCCCTTCGGCGAAGCGGTCGGCAAACCAGCTGTCGATAATATCGCGCATCGCCGCATCCCCGGTCTGCTGGTAGTACTGATGAATACCGTACAAACCTACGCCATGCGTCCACTCCCAACCGGCCCACCCTTTGGTATCAATGACCCGCCCGTCGTCCAGCCGCAGCAGAAACGTCCCCGCGTCATCCCGAATATTGACCAGATTATGGGTCACTTTTTCGATCAGCGACTGCAGTTCATGGCGGCTGATAAAATGCGCCGGCTGACGCAGTAACGGGCTATGTTTGACAGGCCACACCTTCATCTCTCTACCCTCTGTTGTATGTCGATTTCATTTCAGCACCCTGCTTCAGCGATGGCGCGGCAGGTTTGTTGCGGTTCAGATAACCAATATTGTTATTTCCCCACAGCGTGTCGTACGGCATGCCGGCCAGCATCTCAACCACCGCGCGATCTTCCGCTGTCGTCAGCTCTGGCTGTGCGCAGCCCGCCCGACGCATTTTGAGCGTCTCCGCCCGCAGCACGCTATGCGTGGCAAGATTGAGCTTGAAGCGCAGGGAGACCAGGAAACCGCAGGCCAGCACCAACAGCGTGCCTACGCTCAGTATTAACAGGATGGTATGGCTCACTTCATAGGGCTGGGTCTTCTGCCCGGAAACAAACCCGGAGAGCTGCATAATAATGCCCACCAGCATAACCGCACCGGCCTGAGAGGCTTTGCGCGTCAGGGTCATAATGCCGGCAAAAATCCCTTCCCGGCGCTGTCCGGTAATGACCTCATCCACATCCGCGATATAGGTGTAGGTATTCCATGGTACGTAGTTGATTCCGCCACGACCCAGTCCCGCGATGGCAGAGACCAACAGCAGCAGCGAGTAGACATCGCTCAGCCCGGCGTAATAGAGAATCGCATAGGACAATGAGCTCAGACCAAATAGCACCACCACCATACGATAGGAAGGGGCGGGCCCGAAGCGAATACAGAGCGGAATCATGGCGATAACGGCAATAAACTGGAAGATAGCCATCGTGCCCAGCAGGTTGGACGCCATTGAGGCCTCCTGCATCAGCACAAACACCACGTAGTAGGTAAAAACGGCATTAAAGACGTCCTGGGCGATATAGCCCCCAAGGTACATCCCCAGGTGCTGGCGGAAAATCTTAATCCGCAGCGTCGAACTCAGCTCAATAAACAGGCGGTTGAGGCTCTGAGCCAGAGACAAATGGCGCTTCTCTTCTTCCGCCCGCAGTGCGGCCTCCGACCACTCTTCCCGCGGACGTTCCCAGGTAAAGAACCAGACGAAAGTCAGCATCAGCGCGCACAGCACGGAGAACACGAGGCTTGCGTAGAAAAAGGAAACCGCATTGTCCTTTCCAAACTGGGTCAGCAGAATGCCCGGCAGGAATGACGCCAGAATGGCCGACATCTGCGCCATCGAAATACGCGCGCCGGAGAATTTGGTTTTTTGTTTAAAATCATCCGTCATTTCCGGTACCAGCGTTTCATACGGCACCAGAATCATGGTGTAGACGATATCGAACAGCAGATAGGTGAGCAGGTAATACCAGAATCCCATATCGCCAACCCACATGATGGAGTAGCTGAACACGCAGGGGATGCCGAGCAGAATAAAGAATTTACGTCGGCCAAAGCGTTTGCCGAGCCACGTTGTGCCGAAGTTATCGGTCAGAAAGCCCATCAGCGGGCTGATCACCGCGTCCAGCACCCTTGCCGTGGCAAAAATCAATGTTGCTTCAATGGGGGAAAGGCCGCAGAAGGTGGTGTAGAAGTAGAGTAGCCAGGCCGCGGTCAGTGCGGTTGTCCCGGCGCCAAGGAAGTCGCCCGAGCCATAGGCCAGATAATTAACTAAACCGATTTTACGTGTTTTCATCGCCGTAAATCCTGTGTCTTTTTTTTAGTGAACTCCGACAAGCTTTCTGGCTTAGCCAAAAGGGAGTGGATACACGGCTACAGTAGAAGTATAGGAAAAGGGTTACCTTTTCATTTTTGCCAGCCCGCTCCCGTCCATGGCAAAAATACAAAGAGTCGACGGACAGGCATCACCTATTTATAAAACGACATTTCCTTTATAACAAAACGCATGACCAAAAATAAAATCTGGCAGGCAAAAACGTGATTTATCTCCACCAGAAATCAGTCGTTTAATGTGTGATGAACAGGTCTTGCGGGAGATAAAAAATGAGAGTAAAGAAAGTATGAAGGGTTATTTCGCGTATCTGAAGGAGGCCTGATGTCTTATTCTCATCTGCTCGTTGCCGTCGCCCCAACGCCGGAAAGCCGCGTGCTTATCAATAAGGCGGTCTCTATCGCACGCCCGCTGGATGCCAGAGTCAGTCTGATCACGCTGGCCACCGACCCGGAGTTATATAACCAGTTTGCTGCGCCAATGCTGGAAAACCTGCGGGACTTGATGCATGAAGAAACGCGAGATTTTCTCTCCGGACTGGCGAAAGAAGCCGATTACCCTATCGACAACGTGACGATCGCCAGCGGCGAACTTAGCCACCACATCAAGGATTTTTGCCGGCAGCATCGCGTGGATCTGGTGATATGCGGCAATCATAACCACAGCCTGTTTTCGCGCGCTACCTGCTCGGCGAAAAGCATCGTCGGCAGCAGTGGCGTAGACGTTTTACTGGTCTCCCTGGAAAAAGGCTGACGCCTTTGGCGTCAGCCTTTTTCCTCTCACCGCGCTACGCCAGTTTGGGGAAAGTCGAGACTTTGCGTTGCAATCGGCTCTCCTCACTACGCGGTTCTACCTGCTGCAAATCGCTGATAAACCGCTCCTGCCAACGATGAATATCGTTATCCTTGATTACCGCCAGCATCTCCGCATGACGCGCAATGCGCTCCGCCAGCGGCATCGTCAGACCGCGATCCAGCGCCGCGGCCACTTCGTCGCGATCGTAGGGATTGACGATCAGCGCACTGGTCAGCTCATTCGCCGCCCCGGCAAACTGCGACAGGACCAGCACACCGGGGTTCTGCGGATCCTGGGCAGCAATAAACTCTTTTGCCACCAGATTCATGCCGTCGCGGAGAGGCGTCACTAACCCGACATCGGAATAGCGGAAGATCTTCATCAACAGTTTGCGTTCAAAATGTTGATTCAGGTAGTACAGCGGCGTCCAGCCCAGCTGTCCGTACTGGCCATTGATTCTGCCGCTGGCGGTCTCCAGCTGGTGGCGAATATCCTGATAGGCCTGCACTTCGCCGCGGGAGGTCGGCGCAATCTGCGTATAGCGGATCTTGCCATGATGCTGCGGGTATTTCTCCAGCAGGGCTTCATAGGCGAGAAAGCGCTCCGGCAGGCCTTTAGAGTAATCCAGTCGCTCGACGGAGAAGATATTTTTTACCCCGTTAAGCTCGCTTTTCAGCTGTGCCAGTTTGGGCGGCAGCGGCCCTTTCGCACTTCGTGCAATCTCGTCAGGATCGATGCCTATCGGGTAAACCTCGGTGCGGAAATGTTTGCCCCATGCCTCATGGTGTCGACCCTCTCGCGTCACCACCCGGGTCTGTAGCGAGACGCTATCAAGAAACGCCAGCCTGTCGTTATCGGTCTGGAAGCCAAGCAGATCGTAGTCACAGAGCTGCTCAAGAAGCTCGGCATGCGGAGGCAGCGCGTTAAAAATCTCAGGCGTCGGGAACGGAATGTGCAAAAAGAAACCGATACGGTTATTGACCCCGAGCTTGCGCAGCTCGCTGGCGAAAGGCAGCAGATGATAATCATGAATCCACAAAATATCATCGGGCTCAATCAGCGGCAGAAGCTTTTTCGCCAGGTTGGCATTGACCCGCAGATAGCCGTCCCATGACGGACGCTGGAAGTCCACCAGATCCAGGCGATAGTGGAATGCGGGCCACAGCACGGCGTTGGAAAACTGGTTGTAGTATTCGTCATGATCCCGTTCATTGAGCGTAAACGAGGCCCAGGTGATATTGCCTCGCGTCACCGTGTTTAGCGGCTTCTGGTCATCCCCAATTTCTCCGCTCCAGCCAAACCATAATCCACCGGCGGCCTTCAGTGCGCCCAAAATACCCACGGCCAGGCCACCCGCGCTGGCCTTTTTATCATCCGGTGGCGCAATACGATTAGATATTACGACTAAGCGCCCCATAACCCTCCCTCCTGTCATTTTGCGCATCAGGTTGTTGCTTATTATTTGCGATGCTGATTAACCAATGCTGAACGGCCGTGACATCCGGCAGACGCCATTGCGCCTGGGTGTCGCCCTTGCCCACTTTTACCGACATGCCGCCGAGTTGATTCACGACGCTGAACCCGGCTTCGTCCGTCAAATCGTCGCCAACGAATACCGGTTTGCGCCCCTGAAACGGCGACTCCTGCATAAACGTCGCAATCGCTTCCCCTTTATTAACCCCACGCGGCTTAATCTCCACCACGCACTTACCCAACTGCAATGCGAGGATGGGGTAACGTTTGACAATCCCCTGCGCCAGCGACAGCGCCGCGCTCTGGTACGCCGGCGCCTGGCGATAGTGCAGCGCAAACGCCATGCCTTTGTGTTCCAGTTCACACCCCGGCATCGTCTCCAGCGCCGCCCGCAGCTGCTCATCCAGTTCCCGGAGCAGCGCATCAGGAAGCGTGACGATGTGCGTTTTACCATTGATATCGCGGCGTTCTGCCCCGTGAACACCGGCCAGCGGCAGCCGGTATGGATGGGTAAGCGCATCAAGCTCAACCATTGAGCGCCCTGAAATCAATGCCACCGCCCCACTATGCTGGTGCGCAAGCTGCCGCAGCGCCTGAAGCGCCGGTGTGGGGATAACAACCTGATCGGGATGAGGTTTGATATCGGCAAGCGTGCCGTCGAGGTCAAAGAAAAATGCATGATGTTCGGTTGGCACAGGCGGTACAGATATCTTGTCAGCCACCCTGTTCTCCTCCTTTCATGGCCAGCGCAACGCTGGTTGTTAACGGATTGTTAGCCATGTAAGTATAGACAGTGTGACCGGGATCGCCATTTTTGATAGCTATCGCCAGCGCAGCGGGCGCTGGCGATAATCAGGGATTAGACTAAAAGGTTGGGGGATTATTAAGCAGCCCGTTTTGCTTTTTGTTTATAACGGTCGAAGATAACCGCCGCCAGCAGAATCACCCCGCGCACCACGTACTGAGAGAACGGCGAGATATTGAGCAGGTTCATGGCGTTCTCTACGGTGCCGAGGATCAAGATCCCGGCGACCACATAAGAGATCTTGCCGATCCCGCCTTTCAGCGACACGCCGCCGAGCACGCAGGCTGAAATGACGATCAGCTCATAGCCAATCGAGGTCATCGGCTGGCCGCTGGTCATACGCGAGGCGAGAATGATCCCCGCGGCGGCAGAAACCAGGCCTGAGATCACGAAAATAATGATTTTGGTCCGCACCACCGGCACCCCCGCCAGCCGGGCCGCCTCTTCATTGCCACCGATAGCCAGCGTATTGCGGCCAAAGGTGGTTTTGTTGAGCAGTAAACCAAAAACAATCAGGCAGGCGACGGTCAGCCAGATAGGAGCCGGCAGGCCAAACCAGTTGGCATAACCTAAGGTAAAGAAGCGCTCATCTTCGATGCCGACCGCCTTCCCGTCGGAAATAATATACGCCAGGCCGCGCACAATCTGCATGGTGGCCAGCGTCGTGATCAGGGCGTTAATTTTCAGCCGGGCAATCACGAAGCCGTTAACCAGCCCGCTGATTGCCCCCAGCAGCAGACCGGCGGCAATCCCTATCCACATGCTTTCCGTCAGATTAATCACCACTGCCGTGGTTACGCCAGCGCAGGCGATGACCGATGCCACCGACAGATCAAAATCCCCGGACGCCAGGCAAAACAGCATGCCGCAGGCCACCATACCGGACATTGAAATCGCCAGCCCCAGCCCTTTCATATTGATAAACGAGGCAAAATTGGGCACAAAAATCACGCAGCCGATAAACAACACGGCAAAAACAACCAACATGCCAAACTGATCCCAGATTCGGGCAAAGCTCAACGAAGTCTGGCGGGTATTAGGGGTAGTAACAGAGGACATCATTGACTCCTTACTCAGGCGACCGCCTGGCTCACTTTTGGCATCGCAAGGCTTAACGCCTGCTGTTCATTGGCATCGTCATGCAGCAGTTCGCCCGCCACCTCACCTTCGCGCATCACCACGATACGATCGGCCACGCCGAGCACTTCGGGCAAATCGCTGGAGGCGAAAACGACGGCGACACCGGAGGCCGCCAGGGCATAGATAACGTTATAAATTTCATGCTTCGCGCCCACATCAATGCCGCGGGTCGGCTCATCCAGCAGGATCACTTTCATCTCTTCCGACAGCCAGCGCCCCAGAATCGCCTTCTGCTGGTTGCCGCCGGAGAGATTCATAATCAGCTGTTCGGGGCCCGGGGTTTTAATATTGAGCGACTGAATATGCCGATCGGCGTTGTGCGCTTCCCAGCCGTTGTTAATGATGCAGCCCGCGTGAATATGCCGGCGACGCGCGCTGATATTGATATTGTCGCGTACGGAATGGACCGGAATAATGCCCTCCGCTTTGCGGTCTTCCGGGCACAGCATCATTCCGGCCGCGATGGCCTGTGCCGGTTTGCGAATATCGATCGCCTGCCCGTCGATATACACCTGACCGCCGGTAATACGGGTTCCGCCAAACAACCCTTTCATCAGCTCGCTGCGCCCGGCCCCGACCAGCCCGAACAGGCCGACGATTTCCCCGCTGCGCACCGACAGATCTACCGGCGTGCGGACGCCGGGCGCTTTGACCTGCTGCAGGCGCAGACGCTCTTTGCCATACTCACGCGGTTTCCAGCCGTAAACATCGCCCAGCTCGCGTCCGACCATCGCCTGCACCAGCGCGTCATGACTCACCGCCTGCATATCATCGAAGGTGCGTACGTAGCGGCCATCTTTAAATACGGTGATCGCATCGCTGAGCGCAAAAATCTCCTCCATGCGGTGCGAAACATAAATAATTACCCGCCCTTCCTCGCGCAATTCGCGGATAACGCGAAACAGATGGTCGATCTCGCGCGCCGAAAGAGAACTGGTCGGTTCATCAAAGGCGATGACCTTTGCGTTACGGGTGAGCGCCTTGGCAATCTCTACCATCTGCCACTGGCCGATAGAGAGGTATTTCAACGGCGTTTCCGGGTCGATATCCAGTCCCAGATGTTCCAGCTGCAGCCGCGCTTCGTAGTTGAGCAGCGAGCAGTTCACTAACCCGTACTTATGCGGGATTTGGCCGAGGTAGATATTTTCCGCGACGGTCATTTCCGGAATCAGGTGCAGCTCCTGATAAATAATTGCCACTCCGGCGTTAAGCGCTTCGGTGGTGTGGCTGAATACGCGCGGCTGGCCACCTATCAGCAGGTCGCCGGCGGTGGGGATATAGTTGCCGCTGAGAATCTTCAGCAGCGTCGATTTTCCGGCACCATTTTCCCCCATCAGGGCGTGGATCTGTCCGCTGTAGCAGTCAAAGCTAATATCGGAGAGCGCCTTAACGCCGGGAAAGGTCATGGTAATGCCGCGAAATGAGAGATAAGGGGTAGACTGTTGCATAACAACTCCGCTCTTCTATGCTCAGCCTCCCACAACGTGCGGGAGGCAGGGTCAACCAGGCCTTACAGCCCTTTTTTCGCCAGCTCTTCTTTGAAGTTGTCGCGCGTGATCAGCACCACATCGGTGACCGCCGTGAATTTCGGCGGTTCTGCGCCTTTGGTCACCCAGTTGTAGAGCATCTCGCTGGTTTTATATCCGTGGATATCCGGGCTAGGCAGCAGAGAGCCGTAGAAACCGGTCGCCTGCGCTTTAGAGAGTTCGTTAACCGCATCCACACCATTAATGCCAATGCCAATCACATCTCCGGCTTTAAAGCCCTGACCTTCGGTGGCGCGCACGCCGCCCAGCACGGTATTGTCATTCATCCCCACGATCAGCCAGTGCTTCACCTGAGGATGCTGCACCAGCATCGAGTTACCGGCGTCGAAGGCGCCCGGAATATCGTTGGATTTAGTCGGAACGCGGTAGATCTGTTTGTCCGGGAAACCGGCCGCTTTCAGCGCATCGATGGAACCCGTGGTACGGCGACGGGCGGTATCGAGTTCATCGGCGGTAATCGCCATCACGCCGATATCCTTCACATCCCAGCCGCGTTTTTGCATCTCTTTGTACAGCTCCTGACCCTGACGGGCGCCAATTTCACTGGCGGCCATCATCACCAGCGGTACGCTCTCCATCGGTTTACCTTTCGCATTAACGAACTGGTCATCGACGGTGATGACTTTCATATCGTATCCGCGCGCTTTGGCGACAATCGCCGAGCCGAGTTTCGGGTCAGGTGTGCAGATAACGAAGCCTTTTGCCCCGCTGGCCGCCAGGCTGTCGATGGCATTCAGGGTTTTCTCACCATCCGGGACCGCAATTTTAATCACCTCAAAGCCCAAATCTTTGCCGGCCTTATCGGCAAATTTCCACTCGGTTTGAAACCAGGGTTCTTCCGGTTGTTTCACCAGAAATCCGAGTTTAAGCGTTTCAGCCATAGCTGATTGTGACATAACCGCAGCGAGACCGATCGCCGCCAGCGCTTTAGTAAATTTGTGCATGGTAAACTCCAGCTTTATTTCGCTTTTCTGTAGGGAAGTATCGGACTTAATTTTTTTATCGGACGTAAAACAAGGCATTAGAAAAATTGCACACCGCACTGCCGTTGTTCATTAAGTAATAACCGGAAATCAATTCTCCATACGAGAGCATTATCACATCGCGGAATTACAGTAATTGCGTGCATAGATTTAGCGAAAAATGACATAAAAAAAGAGCCAATTGTCAGACAATTAGCTCTGCATATAGCAATATTATCCATATCATCAGCAGACTTATCCTTGTGGCTACAGCCGTCCCCCTTTCAAGGGATTTGCCGAAAGCGCTGCGCCCCCCTTCTTCAGCCGTTTCCCTTAGCGATTCGACTTCTCACAAGATGAAATATCGCTCAGGGGAATTTTATTACCGTTAATAACAGAATATACCTCCCCTCCCCATTTATCTGCTCCTGTAAAAATGACGTCACTGCCCTTTCCCGTGATTTCTTTTTTACCGAATGGTTGATGCGACATGACCGAATTATGAATCCAGGATTAAATTCATATTTAATTAATATGTCGTAGACATCATCCATATCACAAAAAATGCCGGCAAAATAAATTCAATAAAATCATAATTATATAGGCATTTAAATCAAAGAACAGACAAAGACAACACACTTTATAAGGATGTTGTAACGAAACGTAAACAGACGCACTTGAGAGTTTTCTTAGTCTACTATTAAGGGTATTCTATATATATCGGCAGGCGCTAATTAATTACCGATACACATAGGGAAAGTGCAAATTCATTATTTTGCCGACAATGTTACGCGTAAAGAGTCTCGCATTTTATCGTTCACCGGCGAAGATTCCCGACGCGTGAATGATATCTCCAGCTTAATAAGGATATTTTTATGGTCGTTCCAGGAATGGCTCAAAAACTCAATAATCAGATGAACCTTGAGTTTCATGCCTCAAATTTATATCTGCATCTCAGCGAATGGTGCGAACAGCACCGTCTGAACGGCACCGCCATCTTTTTGCGCTCCCGGGCACAATCGCACGTGACGCAGATGATGCGGGTATTCGATTTTATGAAGACCGGCGGAAACTGGCCGATCGTCAAAAACGAAGGCAGTTACCACCATAACTGTCACTCCCTCGAAGATCTGTTTACCACCACCCTGGCCGATTATGAACAGCGTAGCAGCATGCTGTCCGGGCTGACCGAAGAAGCTAAAGCGCAGTGTGACGACACCACCTGGCGCTTCCTGACGCTGCTAGAGAAAGAGCAGCAGCAGGACGGCGTACTGCTGCAAAGCGTGCTTGAAGAGGTCCGTAATGCGGATAAAGCCGGCCTGGGTATGCTGCAGACCGATCGCCGCCTGCTCAGTCTGGTGACACGTCGCCAGGATTAAGGCCGCAGCGGCGGGCACCACATCCGCCGTTCCCTCCGTGAGGCTCAATCCTGAGGGAACGGCTTCAGCGCCGCATGATAGTGCTCACCCTGACTGGCGTAACCGCATTAACCCCGCGCGGGGATGTCCTGCAAACGCTTCTGGCCACAGATCCGCATCGCGGATAAACGGCACAAGGTCATCAATCCCCCGCTTCACGCCCCCGACCATCGTGAATAACGTTCCAGCGTTCGCTATTTCTAAACATCATTTCCAGCGCTCAGGCGCCGTTCTTATTCCTGAAAAGCATTAAAAACTTTTAAGCCGATCGCATTCCTGCCCCAGGAAAGCGCGCAGCGGATGATTAGTGACGACGATCACTTTTCGTCATCGACTTTAAGAATATAAAAACAGCGTTTCAAAAATTTAAAACATGGGGTTTATATTAATGGCAAGATACGCGGCTTCAACCTCACAAGGGTTGCAGGGAAGACCGATTTTGTTACGCCATCAGCTCGCCTACGGCGGCGGTAATTTGCTGGGGAGCGGCGCGCTGGCGATCAGCGGCGCCTGGCTACTTTATTTCTACACCACCTTCTGCGGACTGACGCTGATTGAAGCGTCGTTTATTTTTTCCGTCGCCAGCATCATCGATGCGATCAGCAACCCGTTAATGGGTTACCTGACCGATAACTTCGGTAAAACGCGGCTCGGCAAACGCTTCGGACGCCGACGTTTCTTTTTATTGATCGGCATACCGCTGATGATGTTTTACCCGCTGCTGTGGGTTGAGGGGCTTGGTTTCTGGTACTACCTCTGCACCTACGTCGTCTTTGAGATTATTTATACCTCAGTCATGGTGCCTTATGAAACCTTAGCCACTGAAATGACCGACGACTTCTCATTACGCTCTAAACTGACCGGCTATAAAGCCATTTTCGGCAAGCTCGCCAACTTCCTCGCGGCATTCATCCCTGGTCAGTTTATCCTGTTGTACGGCAAAGACTCCGCCACACCGTTCTTCCTGACCGGGCTGACCTACGGCGCTATTCTGATTATCGCCATCTCCTGCCTGTGGTTTTGCAGCTGGGAGCGTCCGCGTGAAGAAGAAGTTCGCGTGAGCGAGAAAAAAGGCCTGTTCTCGACCCTGCTGATGCTGGCGAAGGATATGCGTTCGACCTTCTATCTACGCGTGTTCCGCAAACATCTTGGGATGTATCTCTGCGGTTTCGGCGCAGAATGGCTGTTTGCCTCGATCTTTACCTACTTCGTTATCTTTGTCCTGCAGCACGATCCGGCGATGGTTGCCGGGCTGAACAGCCTGAACTCGATTCTGCAGCTGCTCTCTACGGCGCTGTTTATCGGCCTGTGCGTGAAAAAGGGGTTCAGCAAGCCCTATATTCTGGCGCTGAGCATCGTGATTTTCTCCGTGTTGCTGTACACCTCGCTGTGGTTTTTCCATCTACCTGCCCATCTGGCAACCATCCTGATGTTTGGGATCACGGTGCTGTTTGGCCTGGGTACCGGCGGCGTGTACTACATTCCATGGACCGTTTACACCTTCCTCGCCGATGTTGATGAGATCTATACCGGCCGCCGCCGCGAAGGGATTTACGCGGGTGCCATGACCTTCTCCGGAAAAATCCTGCGTTCGATTATTGTCTTCACGATGGGAGCCATTCTCAGCTTCTACGGGTTCCAGTCTAAAGCGCATACGCAACCAGAAAGCGCCGTGACCGCCATTGCGGTGGTGTTCTGTAGCGGCGTGATCCTGCTGGCGCTGGCGGCCATTGTCTTCAGCAAGCAGATGAAACTGGATCGCAAAGCGCACCTGGTCGTACTGCAGGAAGTGGCGCGGATTAAAGCCGGCGGTAAGGTTAGCGATATTCCGCCCGATGTGCGCATCATTGTGGAGGATTTAGTCGGCCACCGTTATGAAGAGTGCTGGGGCAACAGTAAGCTCTTTAAGGATCAGCAGCCGGCGCCGGCAAGGACCGCTATCTCTCATTAACGTCTGGTTCTCGCCCCGCCATCGACAACGATAGCGGGGCGAAACAACTTAGTGTGCTTCACCCTGCGGCGTAAACTTAAGCTCAATCAGCGCAATCGCTTTTTGAACCGCGCGCAGCGTCACCGGATCGGCCGAAGCCGGATGGCTGGCAAAATCGATGGCTTTCAGTTGGGTGGTCATTTTTTCGCGCACTTCAACAGGGGCGATGACATCAATGACGTCGAGAATCTGTTTGATAACCAACTGGCAGGCGACAACGTCAGAAACCAGTTCGTCTTGTTCGGTGAGATGTTGAGACATTTATTACTCCTTTTTCGAGGAGCGTAATAGTAACCTAAATCCCGAGAGATAAAAAAACCTGCCGCAGCAGGTTTTTTTATCAGAACATACCGACAGGCGGTACATCTTTGAATGTTTTGCAGTACTGCTCGAACATGCTCTTCAGAATTTTGCGCAGTTTCATGAAGCGACTCCGGTTTTGTTATGCAGGTGTTACTGTTGATGGGCTTATAATATGACTTGCATCACATAAATCAATAAAAATATGCGGTAACTCACAATTTTTTCACAAAAATAATTTATAAATTAAACAAAAATGAGGGAAATCGCAGAGTTAAGAGCCTGCCGGTTTTTCCTGCGATCAGAACCTCACCAGCCGATGGCAGACACAATGAGTACAGATATCTCTTCACGAGAAGGCCGCGCCTTCTCCGCTCCCGCGCTGCTGGTTGCCGGGGCATTTTTCATGGAGTTTCTTGACGGGACGGTAATCGCTACCGCGCTGCCGGACATGGCAAAGGATTTTGGCATTGCGGCGGTTGACCTGAATATCGGTATCAGCGCCTACCTGATTACGCTGGCGGTATTGATCCCGGCCAGCGGCTGGATTGCCGATCGCTTCGGCGCGCGTCAGATCTTCACGCTGGCGTTGGCCATTTTTACGCTGGCCTCAGTTTTTTGCGGCTTTGCCAGCAACGTGGACACCTTTGTCGCTATGCGTATCCTTCAGGGAATGGGTGGCGCGCTGATGGTGCCCGTCGGCCGTCTGGCGGTGCTGCGGACCACGCCAAAAGATCAGCTCATCAAAGCAATTGCCACATTGACATGGCCGGCGCTGGTGGCGCCGATCATCGGTCCACCGCTGGGTGGCTTTATTACCCGCTATGCCAGCTGGCACTGGATATTCTTTATTAATGTTCCTCTGGGATTGATAGCCATTGCGCTGTCGCTGCGTATTATTCCCGCTATCCGCGAAGAGGAGCGACGTCCCTTTGACCTTCCCGGCTTCTTTGCGACATCGGTTGCCATGGTGAGCCTGGTGAGCGCCATGGAGTTGCTTGGCGATACCCGGCCGCAAGGCTGGGCAACCCTGCTCCTGCTGGGGCTCGGTACAGGATGCATGCTGTTCGCTCTGCGCCATTTCCGCCGGGCAGAGTGGCCGATGGTGCGTCTGGATGCGCTACAGGTGCCCACCTTTCGGGTTACGATGTACGGAGGGTCGCTTTTCCGCGCTTCCATCAGCGCCGTTCCCTTTCTGTTGCCGCTGCTGTTTCAGGTCGGCTTTGGTATGGATCCTTTCCATTCCGGGCTGCTGGTACTGGCGGTGTTTGTCGGCAACTTCACCATTAAACCCGCGACCACCCCGCTCATTCGTTGGCTCGGCTTCCGTCGGCTACTGTTGATAAACGGGGCGCTAAACGTCATCTCACTGCTCGCCTGTGCTTTTTTAACGCCGCAGACCCCGATCTGGCTCATTTGCATGATCCTGTACCTCGGCGGCGTATTCCGCTCGATTCAGTTTACCGGCGTGAGCACGCTTGCTTTTGCCGATGTTCCGCCCGCGCAGATGAGCTACGCCAATACGTTGTTCAGTACCGCGTCGCAGCTGGCCGTGGGTCTGGGGATCACGCTCGGCGCGATCGGCATTCGCATGGGTGAAAAAGCCAGTGAGTGGTTAAGCCTGACGGCAGTGCCGGGAATCAGCTTCCGGCTCTCCTTCGTCTTTATTGCCTTCATTTGTCTGGTGGGAATGGTGGATAGTTTGCGGTTGAGTAAAGATGCCGGCAGCAGCGTCTCGGAGAGAAAAAAATAAAAGTAAAAAGGCCAGCGGAAGCTGGCCTTATTGGAAAAAAAACCGAGGGCTTAGCCGACTATCTGGCGGACAAAAGCTTCGATCTCTTTATCCTGGCAGTTCTCGAAGAAGCACTGCTGGAAACGCGGGCCGGAGACAGCCGTTTTGACCAGTTCCGGATCGATAGCGCGCAGAGTATCCAGATAGTTATCTTTCACCACGGCAGCTTTCACCGTATTCAGGATCCCGGCATTACGCACCTGCGGCTCCTTGCGCTCCGGCGGGTAACCTTCGCCATTGCGACCGGTGAAGGCTTTTTCAAAAATAAAGCGCACGTTCAGCTCGGCGCCCCAGCCAAAACCTTTGGCAAAAGGCAGGGACAGCGCGTTACCGTTATTAATCTGCGCAAACAGGAAGGCATCAGCCGGATCAATACAGTAGCCGCACACTACGCCAGGGTGGATATTCAGCGACATCAGCGCTCCCTGCCCGGTACCACAGCCGGTTACCACGAAATCAACCGCTTTCGAATTCAACAGAATGCTGGCCATAATGCCCAGATGAATATAGGTCAGATGATGATCGTGCTCATCGCTCATCCCGACGTTGTATACCGGGAACCCTTTTTCATCGGCAACGGCGTTTAGCTCGTTGAGGATGATGGCGTTTTTGCTGGCCTGGCTGTTTTCCATCATCAGTGCAATTTTCATGCTTTACTCTCCTGAATGCTGCGCGGGCGCTCCCGCGATAGTTCGTTAGCGTTATGATGGACTCTACTACTTAACAAACACACTTTCAAATTTTATGAAAAGTTGTTTTATAAATTACGTAGCGCTTCACATTTTTCGCCTTTGGCCTGCCGCCTCCCGGTGCCAGCCGCCACAGGTAGCGACGAAGTCCGCTGCCTGGCAGCCCATCTTCCAGCCAACGCCAGACACCTTATTTCTGTTTTATATTTTGATAATACGAACTGGCTAAAATATTAAACCGAAACCATTCTCATTACATATTAAATTGCCAATGCGTTTTATTCCCATTTTCATTTTTAATAAATAAGTTTTTTAATTTACTTTTTGCAAATAAATTAATAACAAATTATAGTGGCGACACCATTATGTTAAGTCTTTATTTTCGGAGCACACGCGATGCTGAAAACAGAAATGATCGATAAACTGAATGAGCAGATGAATCTTGAGCTTTATTCTTCTCTGCTTTATCAGCAAATGAGCGCATGGTGCAGCTACCACAGCTTTGAAGGCGCCGCCGCATTCCTCCGCCGTCATGCGCAGGAAGAGATGACCCATATGCAGCGCCTGTTTGATTATTTGACCGATACCGGCAGCCTGCCTTGCATCAACGCCATCTCCTCGCCGTTTGCCGAGTATGCATCGCTGGATGAGCTATTCCGCGTCACCTACGAACACGAACAGCTGATTACCCAGAAAATTAATGAGCTGGCCCACGCCGCCATGACCAATCAGGATTATCCGACGTTTAATTTCCTGCAGTGGTATGTGGCTGAACAGCATGAAGAAGAGAAATTATTTAAATCTGTTATTGATAAGCTGACCCTCGCCGGTAAAAGCGGCGAAGGCCTGTACTTTATTGATAAAGAGCTGGCGACGCTCGACACGCAGAATTAATTATCCCGGTGGCGAAGTTTCGGCTTCGCCACGAAATTAATGCTGGCAGATTTTACTCTCACGCGTATTAAACCCCGCCTCTACGGCAACAAACTTCCCCTTTTTCTGTAGAAACGCCACCAGCTCCGCCGCGCTTAAATTTTCTGCCGAGCAGGTATGAAAACGTGCATCTGCGCCGAAGCGCGCGATGATTGCCGCTTCAAGACTGGCCGTCGAGTAAGGTTCGCCCGAGGCGATCATCATCTGCAGCACTTCATGACCATGAATCGATTGCATAGCTCCTCCTGTAAAACGCCCAGAATAGCCCGGCGGACAGCAGCAAGCTTTGCGCCAGCGCAGCCTTCAGGCGACCTTCGCGGAGTGTAAATATTTAATTACAACCACTGTAACCCTCATTTGACGAGAATGATAATTTCACATACTCTGCGCGACATATTTTATTGTTAATTCCTTCATGGATAGAGAGAAACGTGAAGAACCGCACTCTGGGTAGTATTTTAATCGTGGCCGGAACCACAATCGGCGCAGGGATGTTGGCAATGCCGCTGGCTTCCGCGGGCGTGGGTTTCGGCGTCACCTTCTGCTTACTGATCGCGCTGTGGGCGCTGATGTGCTACACCGCGTTATTACTGCTGGAGGTCTATCAGCACGTGCCCGCCGATATGGGACTCGGTTCGCTGGCGGCACGTTATCTCGGACGCTACGGGCAGTGGGTGACCGGCTTGTGCATGTTATTCCTGATGTATGCGCTGACCGCGGCCTACATCAGCGGCGCGGGCGAACTGCTGGCCTCTAGCCTCAATCAGTGGCTGGACTGGTCGCTTCCTCCTGCGGGCGGCGTGTTGCTGTTTACCGCCATTGGCGGCGCGGTAGTCTGCCTCGGCACATCGCTGGTTGATCTGTTTAACCGCTTCCTGTTTAGCGCCAAAATCATTTTTCTCGCCATTATGCTGGTGCTGCTGTTGCCACATATTCACCGGATCAATCTGCTGACGCTCCCGCTCCAGCAGGGCCTGGCGCTGTCGGCGATCCCGGTGATTTTTACCTCTTTCGGTTTCCACGGCAGCGTGCCGAGCATCGTCAGCTATCTCAACGGCGATATTCGTAAGCTGCGCCGGGTCTTTATCATCGGTAGCTTTATCCCGCTGGTGGCCTATATTTTCTGGCAGCTGGCGACGCTCGGCAGTATTGACTCACCGGCATTTACCGCGCTGCTGGCGCAAAATGCCGGCCTGAACGGGCTGCTGGAAGCACTGCGCGAAGTCGTGGCGTCGCCGCACGTTGAACTGGCCGTGCATCTGTTCGCCGACCTCGCGCTGGCCACCTCGTTCCTTGGCGTGGCGCTTGGGCTGTTTGATTATCTGGCCGATCTGTTCCAGCGCAAAAACAGCCCCGGCGGTCGTCTGCAAAGCGGAGCAATCACCTTCCTCCCGCCGCTGGCGTTTGCCCTGTTTTATCCGCGCGGCTTCGTGATGGCGCTGGGCTATGCCGGCGTCGCGCTGGCGGTGCTGGCGCTCATGCTGCCCTCGCTGCTGGTGATGAAGAGTCGGAAACAGCACCCTGACGCTCCCTGGCGGGTCGCAGGGGGAACACCGGCGCTGTGGCTGGTGCTGCTATGCGGTATCGCGATTGTCGCTATTCAGTTTTGCATCGTTGCGGGTCTGCTCCCGGCGGTAGGATAAAAAAAGGGGCCATCAGGCCCCTTTTTTATTTCGCTAAGCAACACTGCTTATATTTTTTACCGCTGCCACAGGGACAGGGATCGTTACGCCCGACCTTGACTTCATTGCGGATCGGTTGCTGTACGATTTCCGGCTCAGCATGCTCAGTCCAGTATTGGTACAACGAGAGCGCTGCCGGGCGGATGTGGTCTACGCTGGCGATAAACTCATCGACAGAGAGCGCCTCAACCGCCGTAAACTGCGCTTCCGTGCCGTGTAAAGCAATGCTGTCCAGCGCCGACTGCGGCTCTTCCGGCAGAGCAGGCCAGTTTCCGAGAGCGACGCCGCGCATATAGCCGAAGCACCACTCCTCAACAATCGTCAGCTCCTGACCTTCCTCTTCGCGGGTCCCAAACAGCGGTTCAAACTGATCGGGATACTCGTCCAGACGCTCGGCAATATCGCTCATGTGCTGCAGAGTCAGGTTAACAAAATGGTCACGCTCGCGGTCGTTCGCCCAGCGCGGCACATTGTCCGCTCCGCCCCAGATTGCCAGCAGCCACTGAGCCGGTTCAATCTCTTTCGGGCCGGAGAGAATGGCCGTCAGCAGGCCGTCAAGCTCTGAGACATCAAGGATGGCGCCCTCGGTGGCGTATTTCGACAGGATATCGTCCAGCCATTCAAGTTCGCTTTCGTTCAGGGGTCCGGTTTTCATAAACAGGCTCGTCGTGGTAGAAAAATGGCGCATACAGTAGCGGAAATGCCGGGAGAAAACCACCCGGCAGCGTACTCAGCAAGCGTTAAATGTCTTTAATGATGCTGGCGCGCATCGTTTCGTATTCGCTCTCGGTAATGGTTCCGTCATCGAACATTTTTTTCGCCTGCGCAAGGCGTTCCCGCACATCATCGGCGGAAGAGAGCGGCGCGCTCTGCCGGGCAGCTAGCGGGCTGTATTCACTCTCTTGCTGAATGTCGCCATAGCGGTTGACGCCATCGGTGCCGCGGGCAAACAGCAGCCAGACAGACAACGCCAGCGCCGCCATGCCTCCCGCCGCCGCGATCCATACCCACACGGCCGCCTCACCGTTATCAACGGTGGCGATAATGCCGATAAAGCCAACCAGCAGAACAGCATAGGGTGACAGCAGCCACCAGCCTGATTTGTTCAAATCGTGCAGACGGCGCACCGCAACCGCGATACCGGGAATAATGATGATCAGGCCAAACAGGCCGCCCACGATCGGAATCAACCCCAGTACGGCCGAAAGCACAAAGTTGGCGACGGTAAAAACCACATACTCCTTGCGCGCCGAACGCCCGCGAAAGGTGGCATATTTGCGGAAGCAATCACCGTAGCTTTCAAGCAATGTAGCCATAAGATCCCTCATTTAAATTGTTTTTATTGCCATAACGGCGTTCCGTTCCCAAAGGATAATAGTCCGGCGAACCGGAACGCTATTTTACCGCACTTTGGCCATGCCGCGCCTGAGAAAAATGGGGGGGAAACGCTGAATACCGGCGCTAGCCGGCAGGGTGGCGGCAGGAGGCATTGGGCTTGCAGACAAAGGTTCCCGTTACCGCGCGTCGCGGGCCGGGTTCCTGAATCCAGGCGTAAAGCGGGTTATCGGCTTTCGCCGCGTTGTAATCGACGCAGACAACACGCTCGCTCAAGGAGTGAGGTTCGCCGGATAACGTGTAGTGACCGATCACCACCGGGACATCGGTGGTGCCAGGAGCGGTCTGCTCCAGAGGAATATCCGGGATCCGGCTGACCATCTCCGCCTGAACCTGGGCTATCTGGCGATAGGTTTTCGCATCATCCCGCCACCAGCGCACACGAATATGGCGGCGCTCGACGCCGGTCTTATCCACGAAACTAAAGCCCGCGGGGAGTTTCAGTTCCGGTCCTTTAAGCACGGTCTCGATCATCCGGAACAGAGGATGCTGTTTATCAAAAGCGGCGACCCAGCTTTCGGGTTTCAATCGATGCTGTTCATCCAGCCACGGCCGTAGCCGGGCAATTGTCTCATCTTCCCAGCAGGCATGTACCGCCCGAATATCGCCATAATCAACAAACAGCGGCAGGGTTTTAAACCAGTCGATCCAGAAATTATGCCGCGGAGTGTCTTCGACAACATCGGCCAGAAACGCCTGATGCTGACGTCGATTATTCGGTGAATGCGGCCGCAGGGGCTGAGCGCTCTGCGGATGGCGCATTGACCAGCCAACGGCATTAAATTCATGATTGCCCATCAGGCATATCGCCCGCCGCGATTCCACTTCCGCCCTCACCCGCTCCAGTACCGCCAGGTGGTCGATCGGCGCCCCAGGCTGATTATCAATCAGATCGCCGACAAAGATCAGTAAACGCTCATCCCGTTGGTACAGAGCATCAAGATGATCCAGCAAAGCGGAGAGCTTATGGTACTGACCGTGGATATCGCCGATGAAGATTCTATGCCTCTCCGGCAGGCCAGAATGCAGCATATGAACACCTTTTCGAGGAACAGAGATGTTGATGATATCAGTTTCAACGGCCGACCTGGCGGGATTTCGCCCGGCGTAAAATTACCCCGTCATGATATTTTCGAGAAATGGCCCGGTATGGCAGGATAATTGCGGTCGCTCCGTCAGGCGGTGGACCGTGTAACAAAAAGATATAATGCCGCGAGATCATGAAAGGGGGGGATTTCAGAAATGAAAAAACCACCCGTAGGTGGTTTCACGACACTGCTTATCATTGATTTTATTCAATAATCCCAATGGTACCCGGAACGAGACTTGAACTCGTACAGCCTATGGCCGAGGGATTTTAAATTAGTGGTGATTGTTTTCAATATCAATTAGATATGAAAATAATCCGAACATACACAAATAAACGAACCACATAAAAACAATAAGTTATAGCAGTGATTCAGGCCATCTTCTGACGTTCATCATACCCAAAAAGCGGTATTTATTCAGTCGCGAGGTATCAGAATCATTAGCCGACAGGGAAATATTTATAAATAGTCTTCACACCTACGCCTACTACATCTGCCACCTGCTGCCGGGTAGCGCCGTTCTCCAGCATACGATGTGCCCGATCGACGACATCAGAAGTCATTACCCGCCGGCGCCCGCCAATACGCCCCTGCTCTCTCGCCGCGGCTAAACCAGCTCGCGTGCGCTCCACTATCAGCTCACGTTCCATTTCCGCCAGCGCGCTCATGACGTGAAAGAAGAAGCGGCCGGCGGCCGTTGATGTATCTATCGAATCGGTCAGGCTGCGGAAATGTATTCCCCTCTCCTGCAACTCCGACACCAGCGTTATCAAATCGCGCACGCTGCGACCCAGTCGGTCAAGTTTCCAGACCACCAGCGAATCACCAGGGCGAAGACGGCGGATAGCCTTTCTCAATCCAGGTCGTTTGGCGTTCTTCCCACTGGCAGTATCTTCAAAAATCAGCTCACATTCTGCGCGAATCAGTGCGTTTTTCTGTAAATCGAGGTTTTGATCGCCGGTAGACACCCGAGCGTAGCCAATCAGCATGTTGTAACCCTTTGAAAAGGCTGATTGTAAAATGCTGATGTTATTCGCTCAAACCTGGGTTCAGGCGAAGGGCAGTTACTGGTAGGTTCTCCTCGCCATCTGGCCGACCTGCGCGGTATATTTCCTGGGGTCAGCAGCAGAATAAAAACGCTGGGGGCTAAGTGGGCCTATGATGGCGGCGCCGGGGAATGGTGGTTTGATCCGTCTGATATGAGTGAGCTGGTTTCGACGTACCCGCGATTGTTTATTGCCCCGACGATTGACCCGTCCGGTGCATCCGGCGCGTGGCGGCTAAATATGGGTGGTGACGTTACCCTGTCTGCCTTTGGTGTCGGGATTAGCACAGAATTACCGGCGGTAATGACCGCGCTCGATGCGGGTATTATCAATCCGGATATATTCCTCCTGGAAAATTCCGGGGGCATGATTGTAAGTGACGCTGACTATCAGTTTAACGCTGACGTTCTGAACCAGTTCAACGCCTATGCAAAAGGCAAAAAATATGCCCGACTGCCGACAGGAAAGGTTTATATCTCTGAGCTGAATTTCTCTTACGACCCGAAATTTGATCTGGAATGGGGCGTTAACTCCGAGCTGGCCAGCACCCGCAATCTGGGCTCGATTGATAACGGGACGGTGTTTATTGCCCGTGACGCTGATTCAGCAAATCCGGTTATCACGATTGCGGGGACTGAAGCAAAACGCCTGTCCGGCATTTACATGCGCAACGTCGCAATTGTCAGCAAAGATTTATTTGATAACCGTGATTTAACCATACCTGCTGAGTGGAATGTCAGGTCAAACCGCCCGGCGTTAAAACTGGATTACATTGCCTCTGCCATCGATATCGGCACGCTGACCATCTGTGGGTTTAAGCAAGCACTGCTTGGAAGCGAGCTGTGGGACGGCTCAATCAGACGGCTGACTGTCAGTATCTGCTCTGACCCGGACGGGACAGTCCCGGCGGTCTGGCTGGGGTCGCAACATGGCGATAACTCGAACGCGCTGAAATTTTATGATATGCGTATTGAGCACTGTCCGTTCTCACTTGAGTGCGGATTCATCGAACACGTTCGCTTTATTAACGGGAAAATTGAGACCAAACGCAAAAAAGATGCAGCACATTATGTCGTTAAAATTAATGATAACGCCACGCGATATCATTTCGACGGCATGCAGTTTGTTACCACCCCGACAACTAAGACACCGTATTTGTATGACCAGGGACAATGGCCAGTCTACAACGAGTGTGATTTTACCGTCGGCGGTATTGTCGGGAATTATCCTGGTGTTCGCTGGATTTACAGAAGCCCGACAAGAACATCAGTTGCAAAATTCAAGGCACTCACTATTACCGGCCCGATGCAGGCAGATGGCGCAGACCCGGCGGCATACCCTATGTATCTGGCAGATTATGACGAATTCGGAGGGTCTATACAGTGTCAGGATACCTACACAATAGATGGAGTAGCTGTTTACCCGTCATATCAAGGGCTGATATGCATGGGGACAGGGACAAAGATGGGGTCGTTGCACATAAACACCAACAACATAACAAAAACAGCAGGGTCTGTATTTTATGCAAGAGGCGGTGATTATGATATCGGCAAGCCAACAATAACCGGGGCACCACATAACCTGCTTGCTGGCGTAAAAAATGATATCAGAAAAATGATAACATCCAGCCCGGATATTGAAATATACCGACGCGAGACTATTTTATTAAATCCAGGTACAACCCTGAACTCAATGAAAGGATTTGAGGGTCAGGTTATCAGAGTTATGACGTTTGGCACCGGCTGCACGATAACGCATTCGTCATTAATTAATAACTCGTCAGGTTCAAATATATCAATGACGGCAAATACGGTTTACACGTTCATGATGCTGACCGGGACGGTCGCCAAACAAATTTAAAGAGGTTGTAAATATGTCATTTAAATTAACCAAAACGTTTGACGCAAACGTAGTCAGCACTGATACCGGACTGAGTCTTGGTAAGCAGCAAATCACGGTGGACTTAACCTGCTCCATTGCGCTTATTACTATCACAACTGACGGTACAGCCAGGGCTACTATTACGTCATCGGTAGGTGACGGCACGCCTGTCCAGACAGATATTTTTGAGTTCAGTTACTCAATGTCATCAGGTGTGGGAATTTACGAGCAAGCACTGGCGCAGATACTGGCGAGTGAGAAGTATGCCGGGGCTGTTTCTGCATAAATAACCCCGCCATTACTGGCGGGATTTTGCATTACTTCAGCGATGCAGCCAGGGCAGATTCCGCCTCCTCCAGTGGGTTGCCTGCACCCGAATAC
>NZ_JBWNLD010000009.1:0-250391 GCF_056521145.1 Klebsiella sp. CSG-1
CAACAGATGACCCAGTCAGCCGCCAACGACGACCCGCGTAAAGCCGCGGTCGCCGAAGCAATCGCCCGCGTTCAGGCCAGGAAAGCATCCCGGCAGGCAGTTAACGAGGAATAAATGGTTTTCAGAATCGCAAGCTCTCCTTATACCCACAACCAGCGTCAGACCTCACGGATTATGCTGCTGGTTCTGCTCGCAGCCGTACCCGGCATCGCGGTTCAGACCTGGTTCTTTGGCTGGGGAACCGTGGTGCAGCTCGTTCTCGCCTCCCTCACGGCCTGGGCGACAGAGGCCGCCATCCTCAGGTTGCGGAAACAGAATATTGCCGCCACGCTTGCCGATAACTCCGCGCTGCTGACCGGTTTGCTGCTGGCCATCAGTATTCCGCCGCTGGCGCCCTGGTGGCTGGTCGTTTTAGGTACCGCCTTTGCCGTTATTATTGCCAAGCAGCTGTACGGAGGGCTGGGTCACAACCCGTTTAACCCGGCAATGATTGGCTATGTCGTGCTGCTGATCTCATTCCCGGTGCAGATGACCTCCTGGCTGCCGCCGCATGAGATTGCGGCCACCGTGCCAGGCTTCACCGACGCCCTGCAGGTTATTTTTAGCGGCCATACCGCCAGCGGTAACGATATGAACGCCCTGCGATTGGGGATCGATGGCATCAGCCAGGCCACGCCGCTGGATACGTTTAAAACGTCGCTGCATGCCGGTCACGCGGTGAAGGAGATCCTGCAGTACCCGATCTACGGCGGCACGCTGGCTGGTCTTGGCTGGCAGTGGGTCAATATCGCCTATCTGCTCGGCGGTCTGTTTTTACTCTGGCAGAAGACTATTCGCTGGCATATTCCGCTGAGCTTCCTGCTTAGCCTGACCCTCTGCGCCACCCTGGGCTGGATGTTTTCACCGCAGAGCTTCGCTGCCCCGCAGATTCATCTGCTTTCTGGCGCGACCATGCTCGGCGCATTCTTTATTTTAACGGATCCGGTTACCGCTTCCACCACCAACCGCGGCCGCCTGATATTCGGCGCCCTCGCCGGTGTGCTGGTGTGGCTCATCCGCAGCTTTGGCGGTTATCCTGACGGTGTGGCTTTTGCCGTGCTGCTGGCGAACATTACCGTTCCGTTAATCGACTACTACACGCGCCCGCGCGTCTATGGCCACCGCTGAGGACCAATGATGTTAAAAAGCATGCGCAAACACGGCATTACGCTGGCGCTCTTTGCCGCCGGCTCTACCGGGTTAACCGCGGCCATCAATGAGCTGACGAAATCGACGATTGCTGAGCAGGCGGCGACGCAGCAAAAAGCGCTGTTCAATCAGGTTTTGCCTGCGGACCGCTATAATAACGATTTGCTACAGAGCTGCTATCTGGTCGCTGCGCCACCGCTCGGTAAAGGTCAGCATAAGATCTGGATTGCCAAAAATAACGACGCCCCTGTCGGGGTGGTGATGGAAGCGACCGCCCCCGATGGTTACTCCGGTGCGATTCAGCTGCTGGTTGCCGCCGATTTCAAAGGCACCGTACTTGGAACCCGCGTGACGGAGCATCATGAGACGCCCGGCCTTGGCGACAAAATTGAACTTCGCCTGTCTGACTGGATAACCCACTTTGCGGGTAAAGTCATTCATGGCCCCGGCGACAGTCACTTTGCCGTGAAAAAAGACGGCGGTGATATCGATCAGTTCACCGGCGCCACTATTACCCCACGCGCGGTGGTCAACGCCGTTAAGCGTGCCGGCCTGTACGCGCAAACGCTGCCCGCACAGATTCCCGAACTCACGTCCTGTGGAGAGTAAGCCATGAGCGAAGTCAAAGACGTTATTGTTCAGGGGTTGTGGAAAAACAACTCCGCGCTGGTACAACTGTTAGGCATGTGCCCCCTCCTCGCCGTGACCTCTACCGCCACCAATGCGTTAGGGCTGGGACTGGCGACAACCCTGGTGCTGACGCTGACCAACCTGACCATCTCCAGCCTGCGTCGCTGGACACCGGCTGAAATTCGTATCCCGATTTATGTCATGATCATCGCTTCGGTCGTGAGCGTCGTACAGATGCTGATTAACGCCTACGCATTTGGTCTGTATCAGTCTCTGGGGATTTTTATTCCGCTGATTGTGACCAACTGCATCGTGGTCGGTCGTGCCGAAGCGTTCGCTGCCAAAAAAGGGCCGGCGCTGTCGGCGCTGGATGGTTTCTCCATTGGTATGGGGGCGACCTGCGCGATGTTTGTGCTCGGTTCGCTGCGAGAAATCCTCGGCAACGGGACGCTGTTTGATGGTGCCGATAGCCTGCTGGGCAGCTGGGCGAAAGCGCTGCGGATCGAAGTATTCCATACCGATACGCCGTTCCTGCTGGCGATGCTGCCGCCGGGCGCCTTTATCGGTTTAGGGATGATGCTGGCGGTGAAATACCTGATTGATGAACGAACCAAACAGCGTAAAGCAAAGGCAGCTGAAGCGAGTCAAACTGCGCCGGTTGATGCGCACAGGGAAAGTCTGGGATGAATAAGAGCAAACGTCTGGAAATACTGACCAGACTGCGGGATAACGACCCGCACCCCACAACGGAACTGAATTTCAGCTCGCCGTTCGAATTACTGATAGCCGTACTGCTCTCGGCGCAGGCGACGGACGTCAGCGTGAATAAAGCCACGGCCAGGCTCTATCCCGTGGCGAATACGCCGGCAGCCATGCTGGCGCTGGGTGTTGATGGCGTCAAATCGTATATCAAAACCATCGGGTTATTTAACAGCAAAGCTGAAAATGTCATTAAAACCTGCCGGATCCTGCTTGAGCAGCACAATGGCGAGGTTCCCGAGGACAGAGCGGCGCTGGAAGCGCTTCCCGGCGTAGGACGTAAAACTGCCAACGTGGTACTGAATACCGCTTTCGGCTGGCCGACGATTGCCGTGGATACGCATATTTTTCGCGTTTGCAATCGGACACAATTTGCCCCCGGGAAGAACGTTGAACAGGTGGAGGAAAAACTGCTAAAGGTCGTTCCCGCCGAATTTAAAGTCGACTGTCACCACTGGCTTATTCTCCACGGCCGCTATACCTGTATTGCGCGCAAACCCCGCTGCGGCTCCTGCCTGATTGAAGATCTGTGCGAGTTTAAAGAAAAAGTCTACGAATAACATTCAGACAAACCATTACCCTGCTTGTGGTAATGGTTCTGTCCTTTTCGCTAATCCCCTGCCTTTAACGCCACTATTTCCTCACTCAACAGGACAATTAACCGCCTATATAACGTTCATCCAGGTTAATCATTTTTTGTGGCGAAAAAATTTCTATACATTTGTGATCCAGATCATCCACGCAACTTAATGTTAAATTATTGTTGTAACGATGATAAGGAAAGCCAGTATTTCCAATAGCAGAGCACCACTTACCAGGACAATACCCCATCATTTTTTAGGATTATGGGCTATATCACTATATTCAAGGCTTATCAGCAGAATATATTGCCATTATCCGATCCCTTTCCCGTCCCGACAGATAAAAATATCACCAATGTGAAAAAGGTGAAATTTAACTCTGTATAACATTTGAATGACTGGCGTATTATAACGCCCAAGATATATGTAACAGAGTATTACAAAACGCTTGCCTGAACGGCCAGGATAGTGAACATTACTTCCCGTTTTCCCTCCAGAATAACTATAAAGGCGGCGGTCTTATCAGATTGCGCCCCGAACACCCCCCGTTAATATGGGATGTAAAAAAAGAGGTATATGTGTCAACTGCAAACAATAAACCAGCAGAAAGCGTGAGTCTGAACGCTTTCAAACAACCGAAATCGTTCTATCTGATCTTCTCGATCGAATTATGGGAGCGTTTTGGTTATTACGGCCTGCAAGGGATCATGGCCGTTTACCTGGTCAAACAGCTGGGTATGTCAGAAGCGGATTCTATTACTCTCTTCTCCTCCTTCAGCGCGCTGGTTTATGGCCTCGTGGCTATCGGTGGCTGGCTGGGCGATAAAGTGCTCGGTACTAAGCGTGTGATTATGCTGGGGACCATCGTCCTCGCTATCGGCTACGCCCTGGTGGCGTATTCCGGACACGACGCGGCTATCGTTTATATGGGTATGGCGACTATCGCCGTCGGTAACGGCCTGTTTAAGGCTAACCCGTCTTCCCTGCTCTCGACCTGCTATGAGAAAGATGACCCGCGTCTTGATGGCGCATTTACGATGTACTATATGTCCATCAACATCGGTTCCTTCTTCTCTATGCTGGCTACCCCGTGGCTGGCGGCGAAATTTGGCTGGAGCATCGCCTTCTCGCTGAGCTTCGTCGGGATGCTGATTACCCTGGTGAACTTCATGTTCTGCAAAAAATGGGTAAAAAACTACGGTTCGAAGCCTGACTTTGCCCCGGTACACTTCGGTAAACTGCTGGCGACCATCGTCGGCGTGATCGTCCTGGTGGTGATTGCGACCTGGCTGCTGCACAACCAGGGCATTGCCCGTATGGTGCTGGGCGTGGTGGCTCTGGGTATCGTGATTATTTTTGCGAAAGAAGCTATTGCGATGAAAGGGGCTGCGCGTCGTAAGATGATTGTTGCCTTCATTCTGATGGTTCAGGCGATCGTCTTCTTCGTCCTCTACAGCCAGATGCCGACTTCACTGAACTTCTTTGCTATCCGCAACGTTGAGCACGCCATTCTGGGCATTGACTTCCAGCCTGAACAGTTCCAGGCGCTGAACCCGTTCTGGATTATGATCGGCAGCCCGATTCTGGCCGCTATCTATAACAAGATGGGCGACCGTCTGCCAATGCCGCACAAATTTGCGATCGGCATGGTGCTGTGCTCGCTGGCCTTCCTCGTTCTGCCGCTGGGCGCCAAATTTGCAACCGATGCCGGTATCGTCTCCGTTAACTGGTTGATTCTGAGCTACGCGCTGCAGAGTATCGGTGAGCTGATGATTTCCGGTCTGGGTCTGGCGATGGTGGCACAGCTGGTACCGCAGCGCCTGATGGGCTTTATCATGGGCAGCTGGTTCCTGACTACCGCAGGCGCCGCTATCATCGCCGGTAAAGTCGCCAACCTGATGGCGGTTCCGGAGAACGTGACCGATCCGCTGCAGTCTCTTGCCGTATATGGCCATGTCTTCCTGCAGATTGGTATTGCTACCGCAGTTATCGCCGTGCTGATGTTTGCTATCGCACCGAAACTGAACCGCATGACCCAGGATGACGACTCAGTGAGCAAAGCTCGCGATACGGCAACCGCTTAAGCGCTTCGGGAAAACCAATAAATTTAGGCCGCTAACGTTTTGTTAGCGGCTTTTTTTTTACCCCTGGGCTAACATACAGAAAACTGCAGCCACGAGGAGTTACTGATGAAACTGTTCTACAAACCCGGCGCCTGTTCCCTTGCATCACATATCGCCCTGCGCGAAAGCGGACTGGACTTCACCTTACAAGGCGTCGACCTGCAGAAGAAGCGCCTGGAAAACGGTGAGGACTATCTGCAGATCAACCCGAAGGGACAGGTTCCGGCGCTGCTCCTTGACGACGATATCCTGCTCACGGAAGGCGTCGCCATTATGCAATACATTGCCGATCAGGTGCCGGATCGCCAGCTGCTGGCGCCGGTGGGCACCATTGCGCGCTACCAGACACTGGAGTGGCTGAACTATGTCGCGACGGAACTGCATAAAAGCTTTACGCCGCTTTTCCGCCCGGACACTCCGGAAGATTACAAACCGATCGTGCGCGCTCAGCTGGAGAAGAAGCTGCATTATATTGATGAGTCGCTGAAGGAGAAGCAGTGGCTGAACGGGCATCGTTTCACCATCGCTGATGGCTACCTGTTTACCGTACTGCGCTGGACCAGGGCCGTGAAGCTGGATATGACAGGTTACAGCAATATCGAGGCCTGGATGAAACACGTGGCCGCTCGTCCATCGGTGGCCGCGGCGCTGGCGGCGGAAGGGGTTTAATCGCCAGACATTATCTGCCCGGCTGCGAGGCCGGGCAGTTTTAAGGTTAAAGCTGCGTGGCGCTAAAGTAGTGCTCCGGCTGCGCAATACGTTCCTGTGCGGCAACCACCTGCAGCTCGTACTCCTGCATATTTTTCGTGGCCAGCATAATTTCATACACCGCCGCGGTCACATGCTCCAGCGCATCGCGAAGCAGAGCCCCCTGCAGCAGTTTAACCAGCAGCAATCCGCTGGTGACATCGCCGACGCCAACCGGCTGACGCAGGCCAAAATCCACCAGCGGGCGGCTGATATGCCAGGCTTCATCAGCCGTCACCAGCAGCATTTCGAACCGGTCCATACTCAACCCGGCGCGGGCAAGATGTTTAACCAGCACCACCTGCGGACCCTGCGCAATCAGCTCGCGCGCGGCTAAGACGGCTTGTGCAACGTTCGCCACCGGATGACCGCAGAGGATTTCCAGCTCAATCAGGTTGGGGGCAATAATGTCGCTCGCCGGCAGCGCGTAGCGGACGTGAAACTCCGCCACGCCGGGTGCGACGATGCAGCCTTTCTCAGGGTGTCCCATCACCGGGTCGCAGAAATATTTCGCCGCCGGATTGGCCGCTTTTACCTGACGCACGATACCGAGAATATGTTCACCCTGTTCGGCGGAGCCCAGATAGCCACTCAATACCGCATCACAACGCTGCAGCTGATTAATATCAGCAATCCCCTGAACGATTTCGGTCAGATGCGCAGGCGGCATCACGCAACCGGTCCATTTCCCGTACTGCGTATGGTTGGAGAACTGAACGGTATTAAGGGGCCAGACGTTCGCGCCAAGGCGGCGCATCGGAAACTCTGCGGCACTATTGCCGGCGTGACCAAACACAACGTGGGACTGGATGGCGAGGATGTTCTTCATCTTGTGTACCTGACAGCAAAAAATAAGGGGCGTGGTTTCCCACGCCCCTGCCTTTACGCAATTACTTCCAGCAGACCAGACAGTAATTTTTCTTACCGCGACGCAGTAAGGTGTAGCGACCAAACAGACGATCGCCGTCATTAAATACATATTCCGGGTCGGACTGTTTTTCACCGTTGATGGTGACGGCGTTAGAGGCGATAGTCTTACGCGCCTGGCCACGCGATGGCTGAAGCTCGGAATCCACCAGCGCCTGCATCAGGTCGGCCTCTTTTTCCAGCTCAATCATCGGCACGCCATCCTGCGCCAGCTGTTCGAAGTCGGCTTCGCTCAGGTCGCTCAGATTACCGTTAAACAGGCTTTCGGTAATGCGTTTTGCTGCTACCAGCCCTTCTTCGCCATGTACCAGACGGGTGACCTGCTCGGCCAGCACGTACTGCGCGCGCGGGGCCTTACCGCTGTTTTTATCTTCTTCTTCCAGCGCATTGATCTCGGCAATGTCCATAAAGGTGAAGAACTTCAGGAAGCGATAAACGTCAGCATCCGCGGTGTTGATCCAGAACTGGTAGAATTTGTACGGGCTGGTCTTCTTCGGATCCAGCCATACCGCGCCGCCTTCGGTCTTACCGAACTTGGTGCCATCGGCTTTGGTGATCAGCGGAACGGTCAGACCAAACACCTGGTTCTGGTGCAGACGACGGGTCAGGTCGATGCCGGAGGTGATATTGCCCCACTGATCGGAACCGCCAATCTGCAGCGCCACGCCATGCAGCTTGTTCAGACACGCGAAGTCGTAACCCTGCAGCAGGTTATAGGAGAACTCGGTAAACGAGATGCCCTGATCGTCGCGGTTCAGACGCTGCTTAACCGCTTCTTTGTTGATCATCTGGTTTACGGAGAAGTGCTTGCCGATATCACGCAGGAAGGTCAGCACGTTCATGCTGCCAAACCAGTCGTAGTTATTCGCGGCAATGGCCGAGTTGTCACCGCAATCAAAGTCGAGGAACGGCGCGACCTGTTTGCGAATTTTATCCACCCACTCCTGCACGGTATCTTCGGTGTTCAGTTTACGCTCGGCGGCTTTAAAGCTCGGGTCACCAATCAGACCGGTTGCTCCCCCCACCAGCGCCACAGGCTTATGGCCTGCCTGCTGAAAGCGTTTCAGGCATAACAATGGAACAAGATGCCCCAAATGCAAGCTGTCAGCGGTTGGATCGAAGCCGCAATAGAGCGCGATCGGGCCTTGCGCCAGTCGCTCTGCTAACGCTTCCTCGTCCGTCACCTGGGCTACCAGCCCCCGCTCTTGCAATTGTTTAATCAAGTTACTGCTTGCCATCAAATTCTCCATGTATAAACGACTGCACCTTTGCCGGTACACGACTTTTCGCCAGACGCGAAAAAAAAACATCTATGCAAAATCATTCAAGTTGCCTCAAGGCGGCAAGTACGGAGACTTACGCAAGCAAACGGCCGGAATAAGCCGGCACAGCCAACAAAGACGCAGCTTGAAAAATGAAGTCTATAGAATAAAGCGCCAGCCCATCCAGCACCAGCGCTTAACACAACAAATTTCAGGGATTACGGGGCCAGACGATCGATTTTCCACGCGCTGTTGTCGCGCTGGTATAAAAAACGATCGTGCAGACGGTGTTCACCGCCCTGCCAGAATTCCATCTGCTCAATATTCACGCGGAATCCACCCCAGAAGCTCGGCAGCGGCACTTCGCCTTGCTGGAATTTCTGTTTCAGCTCCAGGAACTTACTTTCCAGGATACCGCGGGCTGAGATGCGGGTTGACTGCTGGGAGACCCAGGCGCCAATCTGGCTGTCGCGCGGGCGGCTGTGGAAATACTTCACCACTTCCAGCGTTGACAGGCGCTCCGCCTTGCCAGTCACCATCACCTGACGCTCCAGCATGTGCCACGGAAAAAGCAGGCTCACGCGAGGATTGTTTTCGATCTGGTGGGCTTTGCGACTTCCGAGGTTGGTATAAAACACCAGCCCTTTTTCGTCATAGTGCTTAAGCAGAACAATTCGCTGGTAAGGTTGGCCGTTTTCGTCAACGGTGGCGACGACCATTGCCGTCGGGTCGGCCAGCCGGGCGTCGCAGGCTTGTCTGAGCCAACGCTCAAATAAAGTCAGCGGTTCGGCGGGAAGATCGCGGCGGCGCAGGCCGCCACGGGTATACTCTCGGCGCAGATGCGCGATTTGCTGCAATTCGTCGTTATCAGACATGGCAAGTGAGAAAATAGTCATCGGGTGGCGTCATTGTGCGCCCCCGGGCCGGAAATCTCAACGTTTGGCCGTCTGCAGCTGACAGTTTTCCAGCACAACGCGATCGCGCTTGTAAACGGTGGCGCTGTCGCCTTTCGACCAGAAGACATACACGCCGTCGGTGTAGCGCGCGCCTGATGCCGAAAGCCCCTGTGCCAGATTCAACTGCTGGTTGTCATAGATAAAGCTGGCAATCTGCCGGGTATTGTTGATGTGCACGGTCAGCGGTTTCTGATCGCACTGATACTCCAGGGTATCCGTCTGCATCCGCTCCACAAACTGGTTATAGTAGCTACAGCCTGCGAGCATAAAGGGTACTACAGCAATAAGGATTTTTTTCATTCGTTTGCCTTCGACTATCCCGGTCCAGGAGGGCAAATCGCCCCCCGTTAACTTCATCCAGTTTACCGGTAAATAAAAAACAGGTGTTTCAGTTAACTCTGATTCTGCGGCCGGTTTGCGGGGAAAATGGCCCCGAGCACAGTGGCTTCACAAGCGCCGGTGACCGACGGGAGATTACCGGGGAGTCCGGACATCGTCCGCCATGCCAGCCAGGCAAATGCCAGCGCTTCCATATCATCGCCGCTGATACCAGCCGCATCGGTCGTAGACACCTCCGTACCCGGCAACAGCGCTGCCAGCCGCGCCATCAGCAGCGGATTACGCGCGCCGCCGCCGCACACCAGCAGACGTTCACAGCCGCCGCTCAGCAGCACCTGTTCCGCGATGGTCACCGCCGTCAGTTCTGCCAGAGTCGCCTGCACATCCTGCGGACGCAGCCCCTGGAAACGAGCCAGATGGCGCTCCAGCCAGCCGTAGTTGAAATATTCACGTCCGGTGCTTTTCGGCGCCGGTAGCGCAAACCACGGATCGCTGAGCATGTTTTGTAGCAGCGGTAGCAGCACCTTGCCTTCGCTGGCCCACTGCGCGTCTTTATCGTAGGGTTTTCCACACTGACGCCAGATCCACGCATCCATCAGCATATTACCCGGTCCGGTGTCATAGCCGCGGACCGGCACGCCCGGCGCCAACAGCGACAGGTTGGCGATCCCGCCGATATTGAGCACCATCCGCCGCTCGACGGGATGCGCCAACAGCGCATGGTGGAAAGCCGGAACCAGCGGTGCTCCCTGACCGCCAAGCGCCATATCACGACGCCGAAAATCCCCCACCACCGTCACGCCGGTATGGGCGGCTATCTGGTTGTTATCACCGATTTGCAGCGTATTCGGCGCTTCGCCCGTTGGTTCGTGCCATACCGTTTGCCCATGACAACCGATAGCGACAATATCCGTCGGCTGCACATTCTCCTGACGCATAAGAGCCAGCACGGCATCGGCAAATAAGCGCCCCAGACGCGTATCCAGCTGACCGAGCTGGGATAACGTCAGCGTTTGCCCCTGGCAGATGGCCAGAATATCCTCTTTTATTGCCACCGGAATGGGGTACGACAGACTGGCCTGCTGCGCCACTACGCTTTCGTTGATTGCCGCCAGAACCACATCAATGCCATCGAGGCTGGTTCCGGACATTACGCCGATAAAGTGACCTGATTTCATACGCCTTCCTTCATTCCATGACTCTCGTATGCCTCACACTCCATCATAAAGAAGAGGGCAATGCTACGGTGCACTAACGTTTATTAACACTAAAGCGCGAAAGATTGCGCATTACGTAAAGAACTTATGTTTATGTTAAGTTGAAGAGGAGCGGATTATTATTTTTTGTCTGGTCCATGCTGGAAGTATGCCAGCCGACGATGAAATGCCATATAATTGAACGCATGGACGTTCAACAGAACACTATTCGGTGAAGGAGATTCATAAATGATTTTACGTGTTTTGGCTGTCTCGATGATTGGTTTATCGCTTGCAGGTTGCGTGAGCAGCAGCGGCCTCTCCGGAGACGTTTACTCCGCATCGGAAGCCAAACAGGTGCAAAGCGTCACCTACGGGACCATTGTTCATACCCGCGCAGTACAGATCCAGAGCGGTGATGACAGCAATGCTATCGGTGCTATCGGTGGTGCGGTGCTTGGTGGTTTCCTCGGTAATACCATCGGCGGCGGTACCGGCCGCTCTCTGGCCACCGCAGCAGGCGCGGTCGCCGGCGGCGTAGCCGGACAGGGTGTACAGGGCGCAATGAACAAAACTCAGGGCGTTGAGCTGGAAATCCGTAAAGATGACGGCAATACCATCCTGGTGGTGCAGAAACAGGGTAGCACGCCGTTCTCTGTCGGCCAGCGCGTGGCGATTGCCGGCAGCGGCAGCCAGGTTACCGTCTCCCCACGTTAAGTTTGAACCTCTCAGTGCGGTCTTTATGGCCGCCCTGCTTCTCCCTCTGGTTAATATCAAAACCGTGTCCGGTAGTGTCTGAAAAAAGAACTCGGCAGCACCGCTGTTATATAAAAACACCGTGCTCGGGCAACCCCATGTTCGCTCACCGTCAGCTCATAACGGCTTTGTCATCTTATTCCGTCACACTTCTCGCGCCGTCTCAAAAGATGGATATTGTTTTCAACAGCCATGCGTATTATTCTTCAGCACGGCGTGAAAAATTTCATCCACTTCGTCTGCAGCGCTGTTTTCATGAAAGAGACAGGTTTATTTCGGGCCACATTAATGAATCGTATATCGATTTTGACTCCACGCCCCGCGGATTCACTTTTTTATTCATACTCCGCGTCACGCTTTCTTGCTTTAGGCTGACGGCTATGCCAGAAAATCCCTGGGCCTGACCATTCGCAGCGTCTGAGGCTGGGGCGGCAGGCCTGTCAGGCTAACGAGAGGCTGTTCTTAACGAATACGATGCGACTGTTTATCACCGCTCGCATTTTCTCCACCTGTCGCCATAGCGAAAACTCCCCCGGCAGGCACATCCGCTTATTCTGGTATTGTGTATTGCTTTTGCCGGAAGTATTACTCCCTGCTCATTATTTCATTCAGGCCAGCGGAAGGTTATATATACCGCATTATTATTTTACCGCGGCCACACAATATAGTTTGCTGCGGTGAATCTTCTGCACAGCGTATTATTTTTTTGCTTTTCCTGTTGATGGCAGACACCAGTCGCAAAAGCCCCCTTCGGTGCAATGCCCGGTACCTTATTTATTTACGGTGTGATGTGTTTAACCTCTGTCGGGAATTCAGGGATAAATTATTGCTGTCAAAACTGGACCCACGATTCGCTGGGCCGGCGCTATAATTGCAGCCACCCCTTGATAGCCTCACCGCTCTCCTGCTGGTCAGTACGGTTCATGAAGACTGACGGGGGCAGAACGTCTCCGTCAGGCGAAAAACGAGCCGATGCCGCCATGTATCAGGCCAGGAACGGCGGAGGGAATCAGATGGCTAACTGACGCCTGGCATAACCGAAGATAAAAAAAGGGCCTTGAACGCTCAGGGCCCTGAATAAATTAATCTTTTGCCTGAAGATCGAGGATATTTTGTTCCAGTTTACGGATTAAATTGAGCAGCGTTGCGACTTCTTCTGCCGACACACCAGACAGAATCTCATCACGCGTCTTGCCGATCACTTCTTCCATTTCGTTGATCAGCGGCTCCGCTTTTTCCGTTAACCTGATTCGTTTCGCGCGCCGGTCGTTTGCACAAGTCTGGCGAGAAATAAGACCTTTCTCTTCCAGCTGATCCAGCGTACGCACCAGTGAGGGTTGCTCGATACCAATAGCTTTCGCCAGTTGAATCTGCGACTGCTCAGGAGGCAGCTGATGAATATTGTGCAGCGTGACCCAATGCGTCTGCGTTAACTCCAGAGGTTTCAGGCGATGGTCGATCAGCGCGCGCCAGACGCGCACTAAACGTGCCAGATCAGAACCCAGTGGCGATTCCAATTTCATCTCCTTATAATTAGCTTGCTAAGTTATTATACTGATTTTAGAATAGTGTGCAGCATTTGAATAATCAAAACAAATGAATTACCTGATACACCAAATTCAAAACAATGATTTACAATGTGTAATAGTAGCATGCTCTGAACATTCTCCCTGCAATGGCAAAGGATTTTTGCTTGTGAAACTGAGTCTTAACACTTCCGGATTGTCGCTCCAGGACCTGGTATTCGGTGCGTCAATTTACTTTCCTCCCCTGTTTAAAGCCGTATTGCTGGGATTTTTTATCTGGCTGGTTATTCACCGCCAGCTGCGCGACTGGATGTATGCCGGCGATATCTGGCATCCCTTGCTGATGGATCTGTCCCTGTTTGCACTCTCTGTGTGTCTGGCTCTGGTTTTACTGACTGCCTGGTAATGTTCACGACATGAAAAAACTCAAATACCTCTCGACCTTA
This sequence comes from Klebsiella sp. CSG-1, assembly GCF_056521145.1. Lineage (NCBI taxonomy): Bacteria > Pseudomonadati > Pseudomonadota > Gammaproteobacteria > Enterobacterales > Enterobacteriaceae > Klebsiella > Klebsiella sp. CSG-1. Next base: position 13,437 of record NZ_JBWNLD010000009.1, read on the forward strand.
TTGGTCGCCGCACTCGCGATCATTGCCGCCTGGCTGGTCTGGAACTATTACACGCAATCCCCCTGGACCCGGGATGGCAAAGTACGCGCCGAACAGGTCAGCATCACGCCGCAGGTCTCCGGCAGCATCCTCCAGCTAAACGTTCGCGATAACCAGTTAGTCAAAGCCGGCGACGTTCTGTTCAGGATCGATGACACCCCTTATCGTATTGCCGCTCTCAACGCCGAAGCGCAGCTCGCGAAAGCGCAAGCGGAAATGGCCAAAGCCAAAGCGGAGCAAACGAAAGCGGCCAGTGATGCCCGTCGTCGTCGTCATCTTTCGCAAGAGGCAATCTCCGCCGAAGATCTGGAAAGCGCCAATACCGCGCTGAACACTGCGACGACCAACCTTGAGGCCGCCAAAGCGGTGGTCGGCGTGGCGCAGGCCAGTCTGGAGCACGCGCAATGGCAGCTTGGTCAGACGGCCGTGAAATCGCCGGTAGATGGCTGGGTGACAAACTTAACGACCCGCGTGGGCGACTATGCCTCGGCAGGCCATCCGGTTTTCGCCCTTGTCGATAGCAATTCATTTTATGTCATTGGTTACTTTGAAGAGACCAAGCTGCGCCATATTCGCGCTGGCGATAGTGCGCAGATAGTTTTGTACAGCAGCAAGCAAACGTTACAGGGTCACGTATCCAGTATTGGCCGTGCCATCGTCGACCAAAGTATTGAAGGCGGGAACAGCCTGGTTGCCAATATTAAACCGAATATCCCGTGGGTTCGTCTGGCCCAGCGCGTACCGGTGCGCATCGAACTCAACGGTTTGCCTGCGGATACGACGCTGGTTTCCGGGACCACCTGCACCGTCTCAATTGGCGAACCCTGATGAAGCTGCAGGTCCCGTCATGGCGTGCTCTTCCCTGGGTTAAAGCCAGCCGTCCGCAGTGGCGCTATGCCCTGCGTAACGGCATCGCGATGTGTCTCGCGCTGAGTATTGCTTACTGGCTGGATCTTGATGAGCCTTACTGGGCGATGACCTCTGCCGCCGTCGTCAGTTTTCCGACGGTCGGTGGCGTGATCAGTAAGAGCTTCGGACGCATTGCCGGAAGCCTGCTCGGCGCCTGTGCCGCGCTGCTGCTCGCCGGACATACGCTAAACGACCCCTGGCTATTTTTATTCAGCATTTCGGCGTGGATTGCGCTCTGTACCTGGGCCTGCGCAATGTATACCAACAACGTGGCCTACGCTTTCCAGCTCGCCGGCTATACCTGCGCCATTATCGCCTTTCCGGTTATCAACATTACCGACGCCAACGAGCTGTGGACTATCGCGCAGTCGCGAGTTTGCGAGGTTATCGTCGGCATCCTGTGCGGCGGGCTGATGATGATGATCATGCCCAGTACGTCGGATGGCACTGCGCTGCTGACGGCATTGAAAAATATGCATGCTCGCCTGCTTGAGCACGCCAGTCTGCTGTGGGTGCCGGAAACCACCGATGCCATTCGCACCGCCCACGAAAGCGTGATCGGGCAAATCCTGACCATGAACCTGCTGCGTATTCAGGCCTTCTGGAGTCATTACCGTTTTCGTCGTCAGAACCCGCTGCTGAACTATTTACTCCACCAGCAGCTGCGGCTGACCAGCGTCATCTCCAGCCTGCGGCGGATGTTGGTTAACTGGCCGGCCGCGCCGGCGCAGACCCGCGAAGTACTGGAAACGCTGCTTATCGCGCTGGCCAATCCACGGGCCGATTTTTACGCTGTCGCACGGATAATCGCCCCGCTGGCGCCTCCCGCCGATGCCGACTATCGCCATCTCGCGTTCTGGAAGCGCCTGCGCTACTTCTGCCGCCTGTATCTGGACAGCAGTCGCTGGCTCCAGCGCGTGGAAAACGCCTCGGTAATCGCCGAATTTAATGTTCCTTCCGCCCCGGCGTTAGCTCGTCATACCGATCAGGCCGAAGCGTTGTGGAACGGCATCAGAACGTTCTGCGCGCTGGTTGCGGTAGGCGCCTGGGGTATCAGCACCCAATGGCAGTCGTGCGCCGCCGCGCTCACCCTGGCAGCAATTTGCTGCGTGCTTTACTCGGTCTCACCCTCGCCGTTCAAATCATTGACCCTGCTGATGCGTACGCTGATATTGCTGTCGATATTCAGCTTCGGGGTGAAATTCGGACTGATGGTACAGATAACCGACCTGTGGCAGTTCCTGCTGTTCCTTTTCCCGCTACTGACCACCATGCAACTGCTTAAGCTGCAAATGCCCAAGCTGGCGGGTCTGTGGGGACAATTGATTGTGTTCATGGGGTCGTTTATTTCGGTGACCAACCCGCCGGTCTACGACTTTGCCTCGTTCCTCAACGACAATCTTGGAAAAATCATTGGCGTCGGCTTTGCCTGGCTTGCTTTTGCCGTGATCAGCCCCGGTTCCGATGCGCGTAAGAGCCGCCGGCACATAAAAGCGTTACGCCGTCACTTTGTCGATCAGCTGAGCCGCCGCCCTCAGCATAGCGAACACGAGTTTGAATCGCTGGTCTACCATCATATCAGTCAGTTAAGTAACAGCCAGGATGCCCAGGCGCGCCGCTGGCTGCTGCGCTGGGGCGTGGTGCTGCTTAACTGTTCGCACGTGGTCTGGCAGCTTCGCGAGTGGGAAACCCGTTCTGACCCGCTCTCGCAGGTGCGGGATTTATGCATCAGTCTGCTCCGGGATGTCATGAGCGAACGCGGGGTCCAGCAACGCCCCCTGGCCTCAACCTTGCAGGAGCTACAGCGAATTTGCGACACGCTGAACCATCATCATCAGCCGGCAGCAAAAGAGCTGGCGGCCGTGATCTGGCGGCTGTATTGCGCCCTGTCTCAGCTTGAGCAGGCACCTGCGGTCGGGACGATAACGGAGAGAGCGAGCGCCTCGTAAAACGGAATGCGTTCTGATTTTCAGCGAAGCGCTGTGGCGTGATGGCGAGAAGACAGCGGCAAACAACGCCTCCGGCAGGGCCATCCCGGTTCGTCGCCGACCGGGACAGCCATTGCGAAGGCGGCGCCAGTCAGTTATGGCACGTCATAACCCAGCGCAGCTTTGCGGATGCGGAACCACTGCTGACGAGACATATTCAGTTTTTCGGCCACCACGGCAGAGCGAACACGCTCGATTTTACCGGAGCCGATAATCGGTAACGGCTGCGACGGCAGACGCAGGATCCACGCATAAACCACCTGCTCGATGCTCTCAGCATTCAGCTCCTGAGCCACTTGCGCCAGCTCATCACGCAGCGGCTGGAAGCTTTCATCATTAAACAACCGCCCGCCGCCGAGGCAGGACCAGGCCATCGGCCGGATACGCAGCTGCTGCAGCTGATCCAGCGTACCATCCAGCAGCAGCGGCTGGTGTACCGGAGAGATTTCAACCTGGTTGGTGGCCAGAGTAAACGGCAGACGCGATTGCAGCAGCGTAAACTGCGCCGGCGTAAAGTTGGAGACGCCAAAGTGGCGAACTTTACCGCTGTGATGCAGTGCGAGGAAGGCTTCCGCCACCTCATCCGCATCCATTAACGGATCCGGGCGGTGAATCAGCAGCAAATCAAGATGGTCGGTCGCCAGATTGCGCAAGGACTGCTCGGCACTTAAGACGATATGATCGCGGTCGGTGATGTAGTGGCCGATGGTATTTTCGGCGCGGGCTTTAGTGGCAATCCCACACTTGCTGACGATTTCCATGCGACCGCGCAGATGCGGAGCCTGCTTCAGCGCTTCGCCAAAAGCCGCTTCGCACTGATAATCGCCGTAAATATCCGCGTGATCGACGGTAGTCACGCCCAGATCCAGGTGCTGCTCAATAAAGCTGACCCGCTCGTTCACGGACATATTCCAGTCCATCAAACGCCAGTAGCCCATAACAAAACGCGAGAATTCCGGCCCCTGCGGGGCCATAGCAATACGCTGAACCATAACAACGTCCTCAACAAAAAAGTGTGTTGAGTATACGCAATTTTGCCATTAAAACAGTGAAGGCTGCTGTGGTTCTTCCTCGGCCTGCGGTTTATTCGCGCGTAATTTGCGCAACAGACGCTGACGGCACAGGCGCAGCACGTCCTGCTTCTGGGCATCACTCATTGTTTGCCAGTGAAAACGCTCTTCACGACTACGAAAGCAACCGCGACAAAATCCACGTTCGTCCGACTGACAAATTCCCCGGCATGGACTCTGTACCGGGAAAAACTCCAGCTGCTCTGCCACTCCACGCCTCCGGCGACTCTTCTGTGTCTTTTATTGAAGACGTTTCAACTCTGCTTCGCAACTTTTGTTGTTCAGCCTCTGCCCCGGGCGACATTTTTCCGCTTGCATTAGACCAATCGGTCTATTACAGTGAGCGCCATGAACAAACATTGTGAATACGATACTCGCGAACATATTCTGGTGACCGGCGAACAGCTGTGCATGCACCGCGGTTTTACCGGAATGGGCCTGAGCGAACTGCTGAAAATAGCGGAAGTGCCGAAAGGTTCTTTCTACCACTATTTTCGCTCTAAGGAAGCTTACGGCGTCGCGCTGCTTGAACATCACTATGCTGGCTATATCCGCCGCCTGGTTGACCATTTTGCTCACGGCGAAGGGAACTATCGCGACCGTCTGCTGGCTTACTACCAGCATACCCTGACGCAGTTTTGCCAACAGGGTATTATCAGCGGTTGCCTGACGGTGAAACTCTCCGCTGAAGTGTGCGATTTGTCTGAATCCATGCGCGAAGAGATGAACAAAGGCGCCAGCCAGATTATTACGTTGCTGGGCGAAGCGCTGGAAAAGGGTCGCCAGGAAGGGAGCCTGACATTTAACGGCGATGCTTTTACCCTCTCCCAGGTGCTTTACTCCCTGTGGCTGGGGGCCAATTTGCAGGCCAAGATTACCCGCAGTGCAATGCCGCTGGAAAGCGCCCTTGCCCATGCCAGACAGATTATTGCAGCGCCTGACGTTTAACAGGCGTTTTTATTTAACGAATTACAAGACGACCGGTCTACTCAGGAGTCATTATGTCCGAATCAAAACTGTTTTCTCCACTGAAAGTCGGTGCAATAACTGTACCTAACCGCGTATTTATGGCTCCGCTGACGCGTCTGCGCAGTATCGAACCAGGCGATATCCCGACACCGTTAATGGCCGAGTACTATCGTCAACGTGCCAGCTCCGGACTGATCATCTCCGAAGCCACGCAGATTTCCGCCCAGGCAAAAGGCTACGCCGGCGCTCCGGGCCTGCACAGCCCGGAACAGATCGCGGCATGGCAGAAAATTACCGCCGGCGTTCACGCTGAACATGGCCGTATCGCCGTGCAGCTGTGGCACACCGGTCGTATTTCCCACAACTCCCTGCAGCCCGGCGGCGAAGCGCCGGTTGCGCCTTCTGCTATCAGTGCGGGCACCCGTACCTCCCTGCGCGATGAACATGGCCACGCCATTCGCGTCGATACCTCCATGCCGCGTGCGCTGGAGCTCGATGAGATCCCGGGGATCGTCGATGATTTCCGCCAGGCGGTCGGCAATGCCCGCGATGCCGGTTTTGACCTTGTAGAGCTGCACTCTGCGCATGGCTACCTGCTGCATCAGTTCCTGTCCCCTTCTTCTAACCACCGTACCGATCAATACGGCGGCAGCGTTGAAAACCGTGCGCGCCTGGTGCTGGAAGTTGTGGATGCCGTCAGCAAAGAGTGGAGCGCCGATCGCATCGGGATCCGCGTGTCACCAATCGGCAGTTTCCAGAATGTCGATAATGGCCCGAACGAAGAAGCCGATGCGCTGTATCTGATTGAAGAGCTGGCAAAACGCGGCATTGCCTATCTGCACATGTCCGAGCCGGACTGGGCCGGCGGCCAGCCGTACAGCGACGCATTCCGCCAAAAAGTGCGCGATCGCTTCCCGGGCGCGATTATCGGCGCCGGTGCCTACACGGTAGAAAAAGCCAACGATCTGATCAGCAAAGGCTTAATTGATGCGGTGGCCTTCGGTCGTGACTATATCGCCAATCCCGATCTGGTCGCTCGTCTGCAGCACAAGGCCGCGCTGAACCCGCAGCGCCCTGAAAGCTTCTACGGCGGCGGCGCGGAAGGCTACACCGATTACCCGACGTTGTAATCCCGCCGGGTATCGCGACGGTTAGCCGCTATCGTATTTTGTGGTAACTGACTGCACATCCAGGACGCACTCATCTCGTCCGCGGATGCGACAAGAAAGATCGGCGTAAGGGCCGCCTGAAATGGCGGCCTTTTTACGATATAGTGCTCAGGGGTATGAAACGCCTTGTCCGTTTTGTTACGCTATTCAGACAATTGCACATACGGTCTCTGCTAAGAGGCTGTAAACAAGGAGTATAAAAACTATGCGCTTACTTCACACTATGCTGCGCGTTGGCGACCTGCAACGTTCTATCGAGTTTTACACCAACGTGCTGGGCATGAAGCTGCTGCGTACCAGCGAAAATACCGAATACAAATACTCGCTGGCCTTCGTCGGCTACGGCGAGGAAAGCGATACGGCGGTTATCGAGCTGACTTACAACTGGGGCGTTGACAAATACGACCTCGGCAGCGCTTACGGTCATATCGCGCTGAGCGTGGATAACGCCGCCGAAGCCTGCGAGCGTATTCGCCAGAACGGCGGCAACGTCACCCGCGAAGCGGGTCCGGTGAAAGGCGGCACCACGGTTATCGCTTTCGTTGAAGATCCGGACGGTTACAAAATCGAACTGATTGAAGAGAAAGACGCCGGCAAAGGCCTTGGCAACTAACCTGCTTCGGGCGCTCATCGGCGCCCGCTGTTTTTCCCCTTCCTGCTGCAAGGCGCGGCAAAATTTGCCATAATGCGCGCTACTTTTTTCCAGTTAAGAGAATCAGATGTCCGAGAACGTTCAACTTAATGGTCTGTGCGACCGTTTTCGTGGTTTCTACCCCGTGGTGATTGATGTAGAAACCGCCGGGTTTAATGCTAAAACCGACGCCCTGCTTGAGATCGCCGCCATTACGTTGAAAATGGATGAGCAAGGCTGGTTAATGCCGGACGAGACATTGCATTTTCATGTTGAACCTTTCGAAGGCGCCAATCTGCAGCCTGAAGCGCTGGCCTTTAACGGCATCAATCCGAACGATCCTGAGCGCGGCGCGGTGAGCGAATACGACGCCCTACACGCCATTTTTAAAATGGTCCGCAAGGGAATTAAGGATAACGATTGTAATCGTGCCATCATGGTGGCGCACAACGCGACGTTCGATCTCACCTTTACGATGGCCGCCGCCGAACGCGCCGGACTCAAACGTAATCCGTTTCATCCGTTCGTGACGTTTGATACCGCGGCGCTGAGTGGACTGGCGCTCGGCCAGACGGTGCTGTCCAAAGCCTGCCTGGCCGCCGGAATGGCGTTTGATGGCAGCAAGGCGCACTCTGCGCTGTATGATACCGAGCAGACGGCGCAGCTGTTTTGCGAAATCGTCAACCGCTGGAAACGTCTTGGCGGCTGGCCATTACCGCTTGCCGGACAAGAGTAAGAGACAAAAAAAAGCGACTTCGCAGGAAGTCGCTTTTTTACTGGCGGCAGACTTATTCAGCTTTCGGCTCGTCGGTCTTGTACTTTGCCGCCGTTTCTTTGATCAGCTGCTGCAGTTCGCCGCGCTGATACATTTCAATCACGATGTCGCAACCGCCAACCAGCTCGCCATCAACCCACAGCTGCGGGAAGGTCGGCCAGTTCGCATATTTCGGCAGTTCCGCGCGGATATCCGGGTTCTGCAGGATGTCAACGTAGGCAAAACGCTCGCCGCATGCAGACAGCGCCTGCACAGCCTGAGCGGAAAAACCGCAGCTTGGCAGTTTCGGAGACCCTTTCATGTACAGCAGGATCGGGTTTTCAGCGATTTGACGTTGGATTTTTTCTACAGTCGTGCTCATTGTCATGCTTCCTTAACTTCTATACGGCAGTAATTTGTCATTGTAGCGTCCTGAACGCAGGACAGATAATAACATTTTTTTCACTCATTATATTTTATCTTCTGTGGTCAGAAGTTGCCTTAAAAATATCATTTTGGCCGCGTAAAAGCGGTATCGCTGTACATTTCGCGTACAAGGTGGTTAATGTCTGAGATAATTTTTTGCAATTGTTAATCAAACGACACTTTAGATACAAAAGAGTATTAACTTTCCGGGTTTTTATGCTTTAGAATCGTTGGGTTTTGTCATTCACCGTCAGGTATGGGTACATATCTGTCATTAATCAGGGGATTGCTCAGTGGCGCGGCTAAACAAAATCGCGATTTCGCTCTGTGCATTACTGTTTACATCTATCTCATTTACACCACTGGCGCATGCTTCAGGGCATACGCACACCTCCGCCACGCCAAAAGCGCATGCGGCGAAAGGCACTACAGAACGTAAGAAAAAAGCCAGCAGTCAGAAAACGAAGTCCACAACCAAAACCGCCAGCAAGAAAGCCTCAACGGCCACCCGCACCCGACACCCCACTCGCACCACCGCATCCAGCCAGACGGCATTGAACCGTCAGGCCGCCGGCACCAAAAAATGCGTTTTGCGTAAAGGGTATAAAAAGCAGTGTGCGAAATCGATCGCGCCAGCCGCTGAACCGGCCCCGGTCATGGCCAGCGTGCAGAGTAAATGCGTCGTGCGTAAAGGTTACAAAAAACGCTGCAAAACAATCGCGGAAGAACCGCCGCTGACCCTGGCGGATGCGCATAAAGCCCGCGTGCAGAGAGCACAAAGCACCGCTATGTCGAAGTTAATGGATCAGATTGGCAAACCGTATCGCTGGGGCGGAACTTCGCCGCGTACCGGTTTCGACTGCAGTGGGCTGGTCTACTACGCCTATAAGGATCTGGTAAAAATCCGCATTCCGCGCACCGCCAATGAGATGTATCATCTGCGCGATGCCCGTCCGGTCGATCGCGGCGAGCTGCAGAGCGGCGATCTGGTCTTCTTCCGCACCCGTGGGCGCGGCACCGCCGATCACGTCGGCGTTTACGTTGGCAACGGCAAGTTTATTCAGTCGCCGCGTACCGGCCGCGACATCCAGATCACCTCATTAAGCGAAGATTACTGGATTCGCCACTATGTCGGCGCACGCCGGGTGATGACCCCCAAAACCATTCGCTGAGCCTGACCTGCCGCGTCTGCGGCAGGTCAACTCTCCTCACTATAATGTCAGGCTCATCTCATGCCAGGACATGCCGCCATGATCCGAGGCGGAAGGCCGCTCGTAGCGAAAACCAAATCTCTCATACAGGGCCACGTGTCGGTCTTTGCACATCAGGTGAATGGCGCTCTTTTGCGCCTGCGCCATCTGCCGGATAAAGCGCTCCATCAGAGCAGTCGAATACCCTTTTCCCTGGTGTTCAGGATCAACGACGACAGACATAATCACGACATTCGGCGCGCGAGGATCGTGCCCGACCAGCTCCTTGAAGGCTTCATCCGACATCACGACTTCCCACGCACACCCTGAATTAATGAAGCCAATGACCTCTCCTTGCCGTTCCATGCAAAGAAATCCTTCCGGGTACTGCTGGATTCGGGTGGCAATCTTTTCACGAGTGGCCGCTTCATCCCCTTCATATGCGGTCGTTTCAATTTCAAAACAGCGTTCGACGTCGGCCAGAGTCGCCTGGCGATAGACTATGTTAGACAAAACAGACCTCTGCAAAATGGATATTCACTAATCACTTTATATTTCAACGGCAACAGCGATCAACCTGCCCTGTTGAAATGCGATGCCTTGCGCTCCGGCGAAGGCTTAGCCGGGTAAGTTTGTTAAATATACCCTTTATCATTGCAAGGCTTTTAACTCCCTTCTGCAAGTGTTAGCATTCCGATCACAATAAAAACCTGTTGCACTCGCCCCGGCGAGGGACAGTACATGCTGTTCTGGATGGTAAAACATCCTTTGAATGTGAGCTAGAAAACAAGAAGTTATAAGGAGAGTAACAATGTCGTTTGAATTACCTGCATTACCGTATGCAAAAGACGCCCTGGCGCCGCACATTTCCGCAGAAACCCTGGAATACCACTACGGCAAACATCACCAGGCCTATGTCACCAACCTCAACAACCTGATCAAAGGCACCGCGTTTGAAGGTCAATCTTTAGAAGCGATCGTCCGCGCTTCTGAAGGCGGCATCTTTAACAATGCGGCCCAGGTCTGGAACCATACTTTCTACTGGAACTGCCTCGCGCCGAATGCGGGCGGCGAGCCGGAAGGTGAGCTGGCAGCCGCCATCAATCAATCCTTCGGCAGCTTCGCAGAGTTCAAAGCGAAGTTTACCGACGCGGCAGCGAAGAACTTTGGCGCAGGCTGGACATGGCTGGTTAAAAATAGCGATGGCAGCCTGAGCATTGTCTCCACCAGCAACGCTGGCACGCCGCTGACCGGCGACGCCAAACCGCTGCTGACCGTGGATGTCTGGGAACATGCCTATTACATCGACTACCGCAACGCCCGTCCTGACTATCTGGCGCACTTCTGGGCGCTGGTAAACTGGAAGTTTGTGGCAGCCAATCTGGCGGCCTAAAACGCTAACGCAGAAGGGGCAACCCTTCTGCGAATATACCGACTGTCAGACCAACGCCTCTTCCGGCTGCGAACGCCCGCCGAACAGCACCAGCAGCAGCGCCACACCGGCAATGATCGCTCCCATCACCGGCACAAAGGCATAGCCCAGTCCGCCAGAAATCACCGCGCCACCGGCTGCCGCACCCAGCGCATTGCCGAGGTTAAACGCTCCGATATTGACCGACGAAGAGAGACCCGGTGCTTCATGAGCCACTCGCATCACCCGCATTTGCAGCGGTGGAACCACGGCGAAGGTCGCCGCCCCCCAGACCACCATACTGATTGCGGCTCCCAGCTGCGTCTGCGCCAGCAGCGGAATCGCCAGCATGATAACCATCAGCAGCAGCAGAAAACCCTTCAGCGTCCCGGAGACGGAACGGTCGGCGAATTTACCGCCGAGGTAGTTACCCAGTGAAAAGCCGACGCCAATCAACACCAGCATGGCGGTGACGAACAGCGGTGAGGCGTGCGTAATGGTGTGCAGCACCGGTGAAATATAGGTATAGAGGGTAAACATCGCGCCGGCCCCCAGCACGGTGGTCAGCAATGCGGAGAGCACCTGCGGACGAACCAGCACCGAGAGCTCCTGTTTTACGTTCGGACGCTCGCCAGCGCTGCCTTTGGGCAACGAAAACCACAGGCTGACCATCGCCACCAGCCCCAGACCTGCCGTCGCGAGGAACGACATCCGCCAGCCGATGGTCTCGCCAAGCCATGTCGCCGCCGGAACGCCGCCAATATTAGCGATAGTCAAGCCCATGAACATGGTCGCCACCGCGCTGGCCTGTTTGTGTTTCGGCACCACGCTCGCCGCCACCACCGACCCGAGGCCAAAGAAAGCGCCGTGGTTAAGACTGGTGATAATGCGCGAAATCAGCAGCGTGGTGTAATCCGGCGCCATTGAGGAGAGAATGTTCCCCAGCGTAAAGATAGCCATCAGAAAAATCAGCGCATTTCTGCGCGCGCGATGAGAGAGCAGCAAAGTCATCAGCGGCGCACCGACCATCACGCCGATCGCATACGCGCTGATCAGCATTCCCGCCGCCGGAATTGACACGTCGACACCTTTGGCAATCACCGGCAGCAGCCCCATCGGGGAAAACTCCGTGGTGCCAATACCAAACGCGCCTATCGCCAGCGCTAACAAGGGAAAGTTGATTTTCATTCAATGACTCCAGCAGACCGTCATCGGCGACGGTATCTCATCAGAAGTCAAAAGCATGACATCAATCACAAAAAAACAAAAGTAAACGAAATGGCAAAAGATTTTTGCGAAATTGATAATAATGGCGGGACATCGGGGGAAAGAGCCCTCTCCCCCGGATAAATCAGTGCAGCACCGCGGTCAGGCCGGCGGCCACGATCAGACCCAGGACAATAATCGTTGTCGTCAGCGAAAACTTTAAATCTGTATCCATCAATTTTTCCCCCAGTTATCCCCACATGAAAAGTGAGCTTGCTCATTTTTGCACAATATAGCGCAAAAATCTTCCATGTTTTAGGGTGATGCACATTTTTGCTCTTCCCCTTTGCCGCAAGATCGGACAAAATCCCACGCTAATTTGAAAGCGTATCGGCCATTGACCCCTTCCTGTCGTTCTGTGTCGTTTTCCCGACGTGATGCAATGTTGAAAATTGTATTCAGGGTGTGTATAGGCAAACGTTTACGTATCGATAATCAGACGATCAGGTCAAGGTCTGGAGTGAGAAGTAATGGCAACAATTAAAGATGTAGCGAAGCGCGCAAACGTTTCCACTACAACAGTGTCACATGTAATTAACAAAACCCGTTTCGTGGCGGAAGAAACCCGCAACGCCGTGTGGGCGGCGATCAAAGAGCTGCACTATTCCCCCAGTGCCGTTGCTCGCAGCCTGAAGGTTAATCACACCAAATCGATTGGCCTGCTGGCCACCAGCAGCGAAGCGGCCTATTTCGCTGAGATTATTGAAGCCGTAGAAAAGAGCTGTTTCCAGAAAGGCTATACCCTGATTCTGGGCAATGCGTGGAACGATCTCGAAAAGCAGCAGGCCTATCTGTCGATGATGGCGCAAAAGCGCGTCGACGGCCTGCTGGTTATGTGTTCTGAATATCCGGAATCGGTGCTCAGCATGCTGGAAGAGTACCGCCATATTCCGATGGTGGTAATGGACTGGGGTGAATCCAAAGCCGACTTTACCGATTCGGTCATCGATAACGCCTTTGAGGGCGGTTATATGGCCGGTCGCTATCTGGTGGAACGCGGCCATCGTGAAATCGGCGTGATCCCGGGTCCGCTGGAGCGTAACACCGGCGCCGGGCGCCTGGCGGGCTTTATGAAAGCCATGGAAGAAGCGCAGATCGCCGTTCCGGAAAGCTGGATTGTGCAGGGAGACTTCGAGCCTGAATCCGGCTACCGCGCAATGCAGCAGATCCTCAGCCAGCAGCATCGCCCGACGGCGGTCTTCTGCGGCGGCGACATCATGGCGATGGGCGCAATCTGCGCTGCGGATGAGATGGGGCTACGCGTGCCGCAGGACATTTCGCTGATCGGGTATGATAACGTGCGTAACGCCCGCTATTTCAGCCCGGCGCTGACCACCATCCACCAGCCGAAAGATTCGCTGGGGGAAGCGGCCTTCAATATGCTGATGGATCGTATCGTCAACAAGCGCGAAGAGTCACAGTCGATCGAGGTTCACCCGCGGCTGGTAGAGCGCCGCTCCGTCGTAGACGGCCCGTTCGTCGACTACCGTCGCTAATCGCCCGTGCGGCGCCGGTTACTCCGGCGCCCGCAGCCACTCCCGGTTTAACGTTTCACTGTCCCCCAGATAATCCAGTAGCCACGACAGCGCCGGTGACGTGTCGCTCTGCTGCCAGGTCAGGCAGCACGCGGCGTCCGGGAACGGGTTTTCCAGCGCCAGCGCGGTCCATTCACCGCGGTCAATCCACGGGCGAGCAAAATGGCTCGGCACCATCCCTACGCACAATCCCGCCGAGAGGCAGGTGGCCGAGGATTCCCAGTCCGGCACCACCACCCTTTTCTGATTGTCCAGTAGCCAGGTCGTGCGTTTTGGTAGCGAGCGGGAGGTGTCCTCCCTGACCAGCGACGGCCAGTTGCGCAACACATCATCGCTGAGCGGCCCGCTCATCTGCGCCAGAGGATGATGGCTCGCCACCACGCAATGCCAGCTCAACATCCCCATATCGCGAAAGGCGTAGCGTCCCCCCACCGGAATCGAACGGGTTGCCCCGATAGCCAGTTCCACGCGTCCGTCGGCCAGCGCGTCCCAGACACCGTTGAAAACCTCCTGAAAAACAATCAGCTCGACATCGGGAAAGTGACGATAAAAATCAACAATCATCTGGCGCATACGGGCCGGTTTAACAATGTCATCCACGGCTATCGACAGCTGACCACGCCAGCCGTTGGCTATCTGCTGACACTGCTGGCGGGTGATCTGCATTTTTTTGATAACAGATCGTCCTTCCTGTAAAAACCAGAGCCCGGCGGTGGTCAATTCGACATCGCGATGGCGGCGTTCAAAAAGCGGTACCGCCAGCCACTCCTCCAGCTGACGTACGGTATAACTGACCGCCGAAGGTACGCGGTGCAGCTCCTGCGCCGCGGCGCTAAAGCTGCCGTTGCGGGCGACAGCATCAACAACTTCGAGTGAGTATTCGGACCACATATTCTGCCTGCAAAAATTTTGAACGCATGTAGCAAATATTAGCGTTTCACAAGCCAGAATGCACTCCCTACACTCTGCGGCATCATACCTGCATCTATAAGAGAATGTTATGCAACAACCCGGGAAAGGATTTTTAGTGTGGCTGGCGGGACTCAGCGTGCTGGGTTTCCTCGCTACCGACATGTATCTGCCGGCCTTTTCGGCCATCCAGCAAGATCTCAATACTTCTGCAGCGTCGGTCAGCGCCAGTCTGAGCCTGTTCCTCGCCGGCTTCGCCATCGGGCAGCTGTTCTGGGGCCCGCTCTCGGACCGCTACGGACGTAAACCGATTCTGCTAACCGGGCTGGCGATCTTCGCTATCAGCTGTCTGGGAATGCTGTGGGTGCGTGACGCCACTCTGATGCTGGTGCTGCGCTTTATCCAGGCGATCGGCGTCTGCGCGGCGGCGGTGACCTGGCAGGCGATGGTCACCGATTATTATCCAGCTCAGCGCACTAACCGTATTTTCGCCACCATTATGCCGCTGGTGGGTTTATCGCCGGCTCTGGCGCCGTTGCTCGGCAGCTGGCTGCTTGCCCATCTGGAATGGCAGGCCATTTTTGCCACCCTTTTTGCCATCGCCCTGCTGCTGATGGTGCCCGCCCTGCGCCTGAAGCCGGTCGTCAGGCCGCAGGGTGACGTCCGCGAGAAGCTGACCTTTCTGACGCTGCTGCGCTCGCGCGAATACAGCGGCAACGTGCTGATTTACGCCGCCTGCTCCGCCAGCTTTTTTGCCTGGTTAACCGGGTCGCCGTTTATTCTCCATGAGATGGGCTACAGCCCGACCGCTATCGGTCTTAGCTATGTTCCGCAGACAATCGCCTTTTTAATCGGTGGCTATGGATGCCGCGCGGCGCTGCAGAAATGGCAAGGCCAACAGCTGCTGCCCTGGCTGCTGGTGATTTTCGCCGTCAGCGTGGCTGCCACCTGGATGGTTGGTCTGGTTGAAGATGTCTCAATTATTGCGGTGATGATTCCCTTCTGCGTGATGGCCATTGTCAATGGCGGGATCTACCCGATTGTTGTCGCCCAGGCGCTGAAGCCGTTCCCGCAGGCGACCGGTCGTGCCGCCGCGCTGCAGAACACGCTGCAGCTTGGTCTGTGCTTCCTGACCAGTCTGCTGGTTTCCGCGCTGATTGCCACGCCGCTGCTCACTACCACCAGCGTGATGCTGGTCTCTATCGTGCTGGCCGGGCTGGGTTATTTTATGCAGCGTCACAGCGTTTGCCTGACTACCGAATCGTCTCATGCATAAACGCGTTTCAGTGATGTTAAGGCTCAGTAATTAGCCTGCTAATATATTTTTATTGAAAGCCTGATTTCAGCGGCCTATACTGAACCGGCTTCACATAAATAAAATATTTTTTAAGATTAACGGGAGCAGGATGCATCCCGTTTCACCATGGAAGGCCTTTCGGCAAGGGTTATCGCCCTTCCTCTGTTCTACGTCGGATAGCAGCTTCACGGATATTCCGTGAGATTTCTCACAAAGCCAAAAAAGCGTCTACGCTGTTTTAAGGTTCTGATCACTTGGGCGTGATGGAGAAGCTATGAGTTCATCGTGTATAGAAGAAGTAAGCGTACCAAACGACGACTGGTACCGAATTGCAACCGAATTGCTCGGTCGCGCGGGCATTGAGGTTAATGGCACCGCACCCTCCGATCTGCGGATTAACAATCCGCTCTTCTTTAAACGTGTTTTACAGGAAGGGTCGCTGGGGTTAGGTGAGAGTTATATGGACGGCTGGTGGGATTGCGAACGGCTGGATATATTCTTCCATAAAGTACTCCGTGCCGGGCTGGAAAATCAGCTCCCTCACCATCTGAAAGATACGCTTCGCATCGCAGGCGCTCGCCTGTTCAATCTACAAAGTAAAAAGCGCTCCTGGATTGTCGGCAAAGAACATTACGACCTGGGCAACGATCTTTTCAGCCGGATGCTCGACCCCTATATGCAATATTCCTGCGCGTACTGGAAAGAGGCGCAATCGCTGGAAGAGGCGCAGGTGGCAAAATTAGATCTTATTTGCCGCAAACTGCAGCTGGAACCGGGGATGCGGGTGCTGGATATTGGCTGCGGCTGGGGTGGTCTGGCTTACTATATGGCCAAAAATTATCACGTTAGCGTAGTCGGCGTGACCATTTCCGCCGAGCAGCAAAAAATGGCCCAACAGAGATGCGAAGGGTTAGACGTTACCATTTTGCTGCAGGACTACCGTGACCTGCATGACCAGTTTGATCGCATTGTTTCCGTCGGGATGTTTGAACACGTGGGACCTAAAAATTACGCCACCTATTTTGAAGTGGTGGATCGTAATTTAAAACCTGACGGTCGTTTTTTATTACACACCATTGGCTCCAAAAAAACGGACCACAGCGTCGATCCGTGGATCAATAAATATATTTTCCCCAACGGTTGTCTGCCTTCGGTTCGTCATATCGCGCAAGCCAGCGAATCCCATTTCGTGATGGAAGACTGGCACAATATCGGCGCCGATTACGATACGACGCTGATGGCCTGGTACGAACGTTTCCTGGCCAGCTGGCCCGATATCGCCGATAACTATTCGGAACGTTTTAAACGTATGTTTAGTTATTATCTGAACGCCTGCGCGGGGGCTTTTCGCGCGCGCGATATTCAGCTCTGGCAGGTGGTCTTTTCTCGCGGTGTGGAAAACGGCCTTCGCGTGGCCCGCTAAAAATATCCCCCGTTAACACGGGGGATATTCTTTTCTTTCCTTCTTCATCCAACAGCAGCGGCCGATCATTCATCGCTCAGCTGTTGTGCCGCTTCTTTCGCTGCCAGCACGCGTTCCACGGTATCGACTACCGCCTGCGTTTGCGGGTCGATCTCGATATTCACCCGATCGCCGAGTTTTTTAATGCCAAGCGTGGTGCGCTGCAGCGTTTCCGGGATCAAATGCACGCAAAAACGCGTCGGGGTCACTTCACCGACCGTCAGACTGATGCCGTCAACGCCGATAAATCCTTTATAGAGGATATATTTCATCAGCGTCGGGTCCTGAACCTTAAACCAGATCTGGCGATTATTTTCCGAGGTCAGGATCTTGACGATTTCCGCCGTGGTCATAATGTGGCCGGACATCAGATGGCCGCCGATCTCATCGCTGAATTTTGCCGCTCGTTCCACGTTCAACACATCCCCCACCTCTACAGCGCCAAGGTTGGTAATACGCAGCGTCTCTTTCATCAGGTCAAAACTGATGCGCGGGCCGTCAATTTCGGTGACTGTCAGGCAGCAACCATTGTGCGCCACCGATGCCCCGGTTTCGATGCCGGCAAGCATATGCTCAGGCAGCTCCACCACATGGGTGCGAAAATTGGGTTTTTCATCGATGGACACCACTTTAGCGGTCCCCTGCACAATGCCTGTAAACATGCTTTACTCCTGTAGACTTTCGTGACGGTATCATTACCGTTATACCTGTCGGGAACAATACCAGTTGGCAAAACAGGTTGCCAGCGCGCATCGTGCCCTACCATTTTTTCACTGGCTTAATGGCGCATCCTCGCTACAATAGACTGGAAAATCCCTCTGCTCTTTCTTCTTGCTGCCATTTACGGCGGCTTTTTTAGTCTCAAAATAACAACAATATAAAGGTGTTCACGTGCAGAAGTATTTTATTGAAGCGCGTCAGTTATTAGCACTGGCCATTCCTGTGATCCTGGCACAGGTCGCCCAGACCTCCATGGGCTTTGTCGATACCGTGATGGCGGGTGGCTATAGCGCCACCGATATGGCAGCCGTCGCGATTGGGACCTCTATCTGGCTCCCGGCAATTCTCTTTGGCCACGGTCTGCTGCTGGCGCTGACGCCGGTTATCGCACAGCTAAATGGCTCCGGTCGCCGCGACCGCATTGCCCATCAGATTCGTCAGGGGTTCTGGCTGGCGGGATTCGTTTCGCTGCTGGTCATGGTCGTGCTGTGGAACGCCGGGTACATCATCAGCTCGATGCACAATATTGACCCGGCCCTCGCCGAAAAAGCGGTAGGCTACCTGCGCGCGCTGCTGTGGGGCGCCCCCGGCTATCTCTTCTTCCAGGTCGCACGTAACCAGTGTGAAGGCCTTGCGAAAACCAAACCGGGGATGGTAATGGGATTTATCGGCCTGCTGGTCAATATTCCCGTTAACTATATCTTTATCTACGGCCACTTTGGCATGCCTGAACTGGGCGGCATCGGCTGCGGCGTGGCGACGGCATCCGTTTACTGGGTGATGTTCTTCTGTATGATCTCCTGGGTACGTCGCGCCCGCTCTATGCGCGATATCCGTAGCGATGAAGGCTTCAGCGGACCGGACTTCAGCGTGCTTAAACGTCTGGTGCAGCTTGGGCTGCCAATTGCGCTGGCGCTGTTTTTTGAAGTCACTCTGTTTGCGGTCGTTGCGCTGCTGGTTTCTCCACTGGGGATTGTGGACGTCGCGGGCCATCAGATAGCCCTGAACTTCAGTTCGCTGATGTTCGTTTTACCCCTCTCGCTGGCGGCAGCGGTCACCATCCGCGTCGGCTTCCGTCTTGGGCAGGGTTCCACCCTCGATGCGCAGGTTTCCGCCAGAACCGGGGTTGGCGTTGGCGTCTGCATGGCGGTGATCACGGCGATTTTCACCATCCTGATGCGTAAGCAAATTGCCCTGCTGTATAACGACAATCCGGAAGTGGTCCTGCTGGCTTCTCAGCTGATGCTGCTGGCCGCGATATATCAGATCTCCGACTCCGTACAGGTGATTGGTAGCGGGATTCTGCGCGGATATAAAGATACGCGTTCGATCTTCTTTATTACGTTTACCGCGTACTGGGTGCTGGGACTGCCGAGCGGCTACCTGCTGGCCTTAACCGATACGCTTGTTCCGCGTATGGGGCCCGCCGGTTTCTGGTGCGGATTTATTATCGGGCTCACCTCGGCAGCAGTGATGATGATGCTGCGGATGCGTTTCCTGCAGCGTCAACCGTCCAGCGTGATTTTGCAACGCGCGGCGCGCTAACGCACAGCGGCACCTGTTCCCAGGGTGCCGCTCCTCACCGTCGTAGGGATTCAGCGCGGGCCCAGCGCGGTTCTTAAGGCGTCAACAAAACATTTAATTTTCGTCGTCCGCCGACGTCCGGCCGGCACCAGAATATGCATGGGCCGCGCCGGTCCTGAGAATCCGGCTAATACCTGCACCAGGCTCCCCCGCTCCACTTCGGTTTTCAACACATCTTCCGGCCCGAGGGTAATACCGTGTCCGGCAATGGCCGCATTCATCAGCGCCTTCCAGTCATTCGCGCGGAACCGCCCGGAGGGTTTGATCTCGAACATGGCCCCCTGTTTCTCAAATTGCCACCGGCAGGCGCTGCCCGCCGACCAGTGTCCATACACCAGGCACGCGTGATGTTGAAGATCGGTCGGCGTCTGCGGTTCGCCGTGGCGCAAAATATAGTCGGGTGACGCGCAGGCAATCAGCCGGTATGGCAGCAGAGGCCATGCAACCATCGAGCTGTCGGCCAGCTCACCGATGCGCACGATCACCTCAAACTCCTCTTCTATCGGGTCGACAATGCGGTCGCTCAACGTCAGTTCAACCTGAACGTCAGGGTAGCGGGCAAGATAGTCGGTAATAAAGGCTGCGAGCGCATGTGAACCAAAAGTGACCGGCGCATTCACCCGGATGATGCCTGAAGGTGTCGCTTTCATCTCCTGCGCCACCGCATCCGCCTCCGCGATCTCAGCCAGTACTACCCGGCAGCGTTCATAATAGCTACGCCCGATATCGGTGAGCGTCTGTCGGCGCGTGGTGCGGGCGATTAATGAAGTGCCCAGGTGCGCCTCAAGCGCTGCCACGTGTCGGGCGACCATCTGCGGCGAGAGTCGCAGCTGTCCGGCAGCGGCGGCAAACGACCCCGTTTCAGCCGCCTTCACGAAAACCCTGATACTGGTGAGCTGGTCCATGATTCACTCATTTGAGTTGTTTATCATTCCACTATCTTACGATTTATCTTCTGCAGAGATGGAATTAAATTTATCGACACTATCAGATCATTGGTAAGGAGTTGAAAATGAAGATTGGCATTATTGGCGCCGGATTCGTTGGCCGGTCTATCGCGAAGCTGGCGCTTGCCGCCGGTCACGATGTCATGTTGAGTAACTCACGGGGGCCCCAGACTCTTTTCAGCCTGGGTCCGATGATTGGCTGTCAGGTCGGTAGCGCAGAGGACGCTGCCGAATTTGGCGAGGTGGTGGTCATTGCCGTGCCGCTCAGCGCTATCCATTCGCTGCCGGTTGCCGGCATTAAGGATAAACATGTCATTGATGCAGTGAATTACTATCCCGAGCGTGACGGCCCGATCGAGGCGCTGGAGTCAGGAGAGACCACGACCAGCGAATTGCTCGCCCAGATCCTGCCTGCCGCAACCGTCACCAAAGCGTTTAACGCTATTCCCATGACCCAACTGGAAAGCGATGGACTGCCCGCGGGGGCGGAAAATCGTCGGGCGCTGCCGTTAGCAGGCGATAGTGAAAAAGGAAAAGCGATCGCCGCCGCGCTGTACGAGGCGTTTGGCTTTGACACCGTCGACGCCGGACCACTGTCCGAAGGATGGCGTTTTGAACGCGGCCAGCCCGCCTATTGCGTACGAATGACCCGCCCGACGCTGCTCACGACCTTGTCCCATACACCGCATCGCTAACCGCCCCCCTCCGCCGACGCTGACTCCGTTGGCGGAGCATCCTGCTTTTCGCCCGCCCTGCGCGTTGTACATTCCGTTACTCGCCGATACCAAACACTCACTGAAGCCTGAGAAAGAAAAACTTATAGTAATTTCAACAGCCCCGCAGTGGGGTTAACTGAAGAAACAATTTCGAGGATATCAGAATGAAAAAAGTATTAGCTCTGGTCGTTGCCGCTGCTATGGGTCTGTCTTCTGCTGCTTTCGCTGCTGACGCAGTAAGCACCACTCAGGCTCCGGCTGCTGCAACTCACAGCACCACTGCCAAGACCACCCATCATAAAAAACACCACAAAGCCGCTGCCAAACCAGCCGCTGAACAGAAAGCTCAGGCCGCGAAAAAACACCACAAAGCCGCCGCCAAACCAGCCGCTGAACAGAAAGCTCAGGCCGCAAAAAAACACCACAAAGCTGCTGCTAAACCAGCCGCTGAGCAGAAAGCCCAGGCCGCGAAAAAACACCACAAAGCGGCAACCAAACCCGCTGCTCAGAAAGCCCAGGCCGCGAAAAAGCACCACAAAGCCGCGGCTAAACCGGTAGCGCAGAAAGCTCAGGCAGCAAAAAAACACCACAAAACCACTAAACATCAGGCCGCTAAACCGGCTGCACAACCGGCTGCTTAATTCTTCCGCTAAGTTGAGTTAATCATAAACCGGCGCTGCTTCAGCGCCGGTTTTATTTCAGGAAGCCACTATGCTGCAACGCTATCGTTTTGAGCTTATTCTGATCCTGTTAGTCCTCTGCGCGCTTTTTACCCTTCGCCTTATTTTCAGGTAATCACACCTTTCCGGTACCAGCGTCTACGACGCCTCTTGCACCGTTCGTCTGACAAATCACTCATTCTCTCTTCCGGCAACTTCGCCACGCCTCGCTTCGCGCCGCGTCAGGAACGACGCCGCAGCGAGACAAAGGCAGCTGGATAAGAAATATCCTTTAGCATCAGTAAAATATGAACAATATGCGTAAAACTTCCGCAATCGCGTGAGATCTGAAAGAAAAGTGACGTTTGCCTCTTGCCACAACCCCATCCGATCGCTAATATGCGTCCCCGTTGTCACCACAACATTGCGTTCATAGCTCAGTTGGTTAGAGCACCACCTTGACATGGTGGGGGTCGTTGGTTCGAGTCCAATTGAACGCACCATAATGCGTTTATAGCTCAGTTGGTTAGAGCACCACCTTGACATGGTGGGGGTCGTTGGTTCGAGTCCAATTAAACGCACCATAATGCGTCCGTAGCTCAGTTGGTTAGAGCACCACCTTGACATGGTGGGGGTCGGTGGTTCGAGTCCACTCGGACGCACCATTCTTTATTCCGCAGACATCAGCAACAGTCTGTAGGTTATCGAACGGTGCGTGAATTTCGCACATTTCTCCCGGTATAATACCCGTTCTTCCCTTTGCGCTTATCCATGCGGTTCCTGTAACAGGAATTAACGCCAGCTTGCCACGCAGCATCAAACAGTCCCGCACACGCGTTTTTAGCTGCAGAGCTATTGCAACGAGATGAAGGGCCGGCTTTTATCGGGTCTCTTCCGTTGACTCATGCGGCAAACCAGGGCGCAAGCGGGTCGGGATAGTGACGCCATTCGCCCGGACCTTCCGCCATTTCTTCGTCCGTAAGCAAAGCGGAAGCCAGCCGGGCGCGCAGCGCTGATTCATCCATATTCATTCCGATAAACACCAGTTCCTGCCGGGCATCGCCCACGCCATCCATCCAGTTTGCCAGGATAAATTTCAGCGACTCATCATCCTCAGGCCAACGTTCTCTGGGGACACTTGCCCACCACCTTCCCCCCAGTTCCTGACGCGCCACGCCACCCGCCTGTGACCAGGCACCGGCAAATTCCGCACGACTGGCCAACCAAAAATACCCTTTCGATCTGACCACACCAGCCAGTTCATGCGCCATCACCTGGCAGAATCGAGCCGGATGGAAAGGCCGACGGGCGCGAAATACGAAGCTGCTAATCCCATACTCCTCTGTTTCCGGCGTATGTTCGCCGCGCAGTTCCTTCAGCCAGCCCGGTGCCTGTGCGGCATTATCAAAATCAAACAGTCCGGTATTCAGCACCTTATCCAGCGCGACCTGACCAAACCGGGAGACCACCATTTTTGCCCGCGGATTAAGCGAACGCAAAATAGCCATCAGCTTTTCTTGTTGCCCGTCATCGATCAGATCGACTTTGTTCAGGACCAGCACATCGCAGAATTCAATCTGCTCAATGAGCAAATCGACCACGCTACGCTCATCACCTTCGCCCAGTGATTCCCCGCGTGAGCGGATGCTATCCGCAGA
Organism: Klebsiella sp. CSG-1; assembly: GCF_056521145.1. Taxonomy (NCBI): domain Bacteria; kingdom Pseudomonadati; phylum Pseudomonadota; class Gammaproteobacteria; order Enterobacterales; family Enterobacteriaceae; genus Klebsiella; species Klebsiella sp. CSG-1. Next base: position 36,746 of record NZ_JBWNLD010000009.1, read on the forward strand.
GTCATAATCCCGCAAAAAATTGAAGGCATCTACGACGGTAACCATGGTATCAAGACGCGCCACGGTTGAAAGACTTTGCCCGTCATCGCCGGCGAAGGTAAAGGTTTCAGCAACCGGAAGCGGTTCAGAAATCCCGGTAGACTCGATAACCAGCTGATCAAAGCGCCCTTCTTTCGCCAGGCGATTAACTTCCAGCAGGAGATCTTCCCGCAGGGTGCAGCAGATGCAGCCGTTACTCATTTCAACCAGTTTTTCATCGGTACGTGAAAGTTCAGCGCCCCCTTCCCTGACCAGAGCGGCATCAATATTGACCTCCGACATATCATTGACGATAACCGCAACGCGCCTGCCCTCCCGGTTGTGCAGAATATGGTTGAGCAGGGTCGTTTTCCCGGCCCCCAGAAAACCGGACAGAACGGTCACCGGTAGGCGCTTGTCGCCCTGTGTTGCTACGCTGGTTCCGGACATTGTCTTTTATCTCCTCGTACTTCATTTGTCATTGGTACACTGGTTTCGGCCTGCTAAGCATGGCCACAGTATTTAATTGTTATGCTATAACATAACAATTAAAATGCCAATATCGACCTTTCCGGCCACATGGAGGAGAAATGTGCAGAGGCTATAAGCCATGATGGCTTAACTGCAGGAGAGGCGCGATGCCATTTACCGCGAGTGTTCCGCTGCGTCACCAGGCAAATTGTTATGGCCCAGCCCGCCAATAAACGGCAGACGGATACGTAGCGGTGTGAAATCCAGGCCGACGTTCAGCCCCAGCATGTTGAGTTCAAATCCCTCTTCAGCCCCCAGCGTTACGCCGGCGATACCCAGCACCGACACCTGGACCCCGCGCCCGGAGGGCGGTAGACCAATGGGATTCAGCAGCGAGCGAAAATCTTTCCCCACCGCGTTGGCGGGCAGATCCAGTTTGAGCGCGGGCACCTCGCGTCCAATATGGGCCAGAAAGGTATTACTGTTAGGGCCTGGCCAGGCGTGATAAGTATCCGGCCACGGATAGGAGGCAATTGCCGCAACAATCTGCGGGATCATAGCCTCGGCCTCCGCTCCCCGGTGCTCTACCAGTAAACGAGGTTTCGCGCCGAACCAGTAGCCATCCGGCGGATTGCTATTATGGCGCACCTTCTCCCCGCCTCCCCAGCTAATCACTTCGTAGCGGTTATATTCCGTTTCCCCAGCTCGTTTATAGATAATCCAGGGATGCACCGCCACCACACCTTTCCATCCCCAGGTCGGCGCAGCGTAGACCTGCACAATGGCCAGGCGGGCGTTTTGCTGGGGGTCAGGCGCCAGGCCAGCGGAGTCACGACGAGCGGACCACCAGCCTTCCTGCGAGCGTAGCTCCCGCTGATACATCGCCTGGGCCAGGCTGGCGCCAAGGGAGAGCAGGATGATGCAAAGAAGGCTCAGACAAACGATTTTTATGATCATGGCGGCCTGTATTCAGAAAGGAGACATCCGTATGGGCGATTATTGTCCTGACGGGGCCGGGCAGCAATATAAAACGCGCCAATCATCATCAAGAATGCCTACAGTAATGAGAACTTGCAGCCTGTAGACCCTGTCAATTCACTACAGGCACGCGATTTGCCGTAAGATTTCACGCCATTATCGTTTCGGGATCGGCCAGACGTTGCAGTACTTCTTTGCCCTGCTCATCATCACAGGTCGGCAATCCCTTATCGTCGACGAGAGTCGACTCTGGCAAAGACCCGCGCGCTCTCAAAAAGCAGACCAAAGGCGAAAATGCCGCGGTATCAGTGCCCACAACACCACTTGCGGTTCGCATTCCCTCCCCCCCTGGGCTATACCTTAGGCATCTTTATTCCCTGAGGAACAATCAAGATGAGCAAAAAAATACTGATGCTGGTCGGCGATTATGCCGAAGATTATGAAACCATGGTGCCGTTTCAGGCCTTGCAGATGATTGGTCATCAGGTTGACGCGGTTTGCCCGGATAAGCACAAAGGCGACTATATCATGACGGCGATCCATGATTTTGACGGTGCCCAGACCTACAGTGAGAAACCCGGACACCGCTTTGTCCTCAACGCCGACTTTGCCGCAGTTAAAGAACAGGATTATGACGCCCTGCTGATCCCCGGAGGACGAGCGCCGGAATATCTGCGTTTGAATGATGAGGTGCTTAAACTGGTTCAGGCATTTGACGCGGCGCACAAACCCATTGCCGCCGTCTGCCACGGCCCGCAGCTCCTGGCCGCCGCCGGAATCCTGAAAGGCCGGACCTGTAGCGCCTACCCGGCCTGCGCGCCGGAAGTACGGCTCAGCGGCGGGCATTATGCCGACATTGGTATCGATCAGGCACACGTCGACGGCAACCTGGTTACCGCCCCTGCGTGGCCCGCGCATCCGCAATGGCTGGCGAAATTTGCTGAAGTGTTGCAGTAGTAAACGTTGCATCACCGACTAATAAAACGACAACGGCGGACCGTCCAGCTGACGGTCCTTACCGAGGGCTAGTCTGGATGGTTAAACCGTCGGCACGGTTCCGCCATCGATAACGTATTCCGCGCCGGTTATCGACGCCGCCCGGTCGGAGGCTAAAAACGCAATCAGGTTGGCCACCTCTTCGGGTTGTGCCGGACGGCCCAGCGGAATTCCGCCTAATGAATCCATGATGATTTGTTTGCCTTGCGCATAATCGACCCCCTCCTGCTGCGCAAGCCGCTGCGCAAATCTGACCGCCGCCTCGGTTTCAATCCAGCCGGGCGCCACGCTCAGAACACGAACGCCCCTGGGGGAGAGCTCTTTCGACAGGCTTTTACTGTAGGTGGACAGCGCGGCTTTTGCCGCAGCGTAGGCCGTGGTTGACTCCGGCAGCGGCATCTTTCTTTGGATTGAAGAGACGTGGATAATCACCCCCTTCCCGCTGTTGAGCATCGAGGGAAGCAGTAACCGATCCAGCCTGAGCACAGGGAACAGGTTGAGATCCAGCTCCTGTTGCCACAGCGCATCGCTCAGCGCGGCAAACCCGCCCGCCGGGGACGAAGAACCGCCCAGCATATGAACGATAATATCCACACCGCCCAACTGCTCCTGCACCGCAGTGGCCAGCACAGCGCACCCGCTCGCCGTGGAGAGATCCGCCGTCACAAATAGCGCATCAACAGCAGCGTCCGGCTGATGGCGAGCGCAGGTTAACACTCGCGCCCCCAGCTGCCGGAACAGCGCCACGGTTGCCGCCCCCGCCCCTTTGGTTCCGGAGGTAATCAGTACGCGTTTTCCTTCCAGCGCCAGGAAATCAGTCATCACCGATCTCCAGCCCATCGATCTGCTCTGCCGTCAGGTGAAATAGATAGCAAGGAATGACCGGGCTACCGGGGAAATTTCCGCTGACGTTGGCGCGCACCTTCACCCTATCCCCCTGCGCGATCGCCTCAATGGGTTCGGCGACATACTGATATTTTTGTCTGGCGGCAACCTGCCATTCCCGGATGGCCTGCCGCCCGCGGTAGGTATTCCCCTCATCCTTCACCACCGCATTCGGGGTGAAGGCGCTGACAACGCTGTCCAGATCTTCAGCCGTAAAAAAGGCCTGCACTGCTGATGGCATATGCATAGTGAATCTCCCGTGATTAAACTCTACGGCTTAACTTTAAGAATCCTTTATAATTTAAACAATCAGGACAAACCGGGATGCCATGATGAAGGAAATGGGATAATGTCGCGAATCACGCTGACTGATTTAGATGCCGTTATGGCCATCGCCCGACGGGGGACCTTTCGTGCGGCGGCGATCGAACTGGGGGTATCGACCACCGCATTGAGCCACATCATCGCTAAATTTGAAGCCGAAATGGGCGTGCGTTTATTTAACCGGACCACTCGCAGCGTGGGGCTCACCGACGCCGGCCGCCTGTTTATAGATAACATCGGTCCGTCGCTACAGGGAGTGCATCAGGCCCTTGAGGTCGTCCGCTCCCGCAGTGAAACCCCTTCTGGCGTCCTGCGCATCAATACGCCTCCGTTTGCCGCCCGCGCGCTTCTCTCCCGGGTGGTACTGGAGTTTTTGCGCCGCTATCCGCAAATGCAGGTGGATATCGTCACCGATGGCCGGCTGATCGACATCGTGGCGGAAGGCTTCGATATGGGCGTACGGGTCGCCAGCCTGATACCGGAGGATATGATCGCACTGTCCCTCGGCCAGCCTCAGCGCTATGCCGTGGTGGCTTCTGCACATTATCTTTCGCACCATAAGCGGCCTGAAACCCCTGCAGACCTGCTCAATCATCCCTGCATCCGGGTGCGTCTGCCCGATGGTTCCCTCTATCGCTGGCACCTTGAGAAGCAAGGAGAAACGGTGCAGGTCGATGTCCGCGGGCAGCTGACGCTGGATGAGGCGTCGCTGGCGCGGATTGCGGTGCTGGAGCATGCGGGAATTGGTTTCTTCCTTGAACAGGATGTCATCGAGGATATTCAGGCCGGCCGGCTCATTCGTTTACTGGACGACTGGACGCCCCCTTTTCCCGGCCTGTGTCTGTATTATCCCGGTAGACGCCACCCCTCAGCCGGGCTGGCCGCGTTTCTGGCGCTGGCGCGGGAATTTGCCCAGTCCGCCAGCCGTTGAGCGAACCCTTTGCCAGCGCCAGAATAATGCTATAACGGCGACGGCAACTCTTCCCGCTGGCGCCAGGCCGCAAGTTCTTCATTAAGCCAGGCGATGAACACAGAGACTTCGGCTTTCTTTTCACTTTGCTGCGGGGTGACCAGCCAGTACGGCCAGGGATAAGGCGCAGAGCAGGCGGTGAGCTGGACCAGCTCTCCGCGGTCGATAGCGCCCTGCACCAGGGAGCGCCGCTCCAGCGCGATGCCATTGCCGAGTCGAACGGCTTCCAGGACCAGATTCGAGTCGTTGATACAGAGCCCGCCGGCGACGATCTCCCGCTCCAGTCCGGCCTTCAGACACCAGGTTTTCCAGGATTCCATCGAAAATATAATCTTACCGGCCGCCACCTCTTGCGGCGTCGCGGGCAGCGAGCCGCCGTTATAATGCGGCGCAGCCACCACAATCAGCTCATCGGCAAACATATAGCGGCTTTCCAGCCCTTCCCAGTCACCTTTCCCCATGCGAATGGCGATATCCACCGCCTCCTGTTGCATGTTGGTGACCGTCAGGCTGACCAGCAGCCGCAAGGTGATATGGGGATATCGGGCGCGAAAGCGATCCAGCCGTGGCAAGAGCCAGTGGCAGGCAAAAGAAGGTACCGTGGCCAGGGTTAACGTCGTCGTCCGCGGCTTAACGTGGACCAGACGAGTCGCATCCGCGATATGTTCCAGCGCCTCGCGGACATGCATCGCATACAGTCGCCCCTCTTCATTAATCTGCACCCCGCGTCCGTGACGAGTAAACAATCTCACGCCGAGCATCTCTTCCAGCACTTTAATCTGCTGACTGATCGCCGAATGGGTGACATGCAGCTCTTTCGCCGCCAGCGTCACGCTACCAAGCCGGGCAACGGCCTCAAAGCTTCGTAAACTGGCGATCGGTGGGTAATCCGACATGAAGCAGCTCCTTATATTCCAGCTCCTGGAGGTCAACGTTACCATTGCCCAGGGGGGAAAACCTCAGGCGACAATACCGGTCAGCCATTCTGACATCTCAGGTAAGAAATGCGTAATATTCGTCATAGCCAATCTGGCGTAATGTCTCTCTGCGGCCAGGGGCAAAGCGAACCGGGATATCCCTCCCTGGCGCAGCTTGATTGGCCAGGTATTCTCCTTTCAGAGACAGGAAAACAGGAATCATGATGAAACTCATTGGCATGTTGGACTCCCCTTATGTGAGGCGCGTCGCAGTATCTCTGGCGCTGTACGGTGTCGAATTTGAACACCTGCCGCTGTCGGTGTTTAGTGCCGTTGAGCCCTTCTCAAAAATCAATCCGGTGGTCAAGGCGCCTACGCTGATTCTGGATAACGCCGTACGACTGATGGACTCTACGCTGATCCTCCATTACTTCGAATCCCAGGCGGATATGCAGCGTAAATTACTCCCCGTCGCCGGCCCTACGCTGGCCGAAGATCTGCAGATCCTGGGGTTGATTCTGGCGGCCAGCGAAAAAGCCGTACAGCATGTTTACGAGCACCGCTTACGGCCGCCAGAGAAACAGTATCAACCGTGGATTGAACGCATCACCTGGCAGCTGCTGTCTGCCTGCCGGGAATGGAACGCCGCGCTGGAACACCGCCCGCTCAACACGCGTCTCGATCAGGTCGCGGTGACCAGCGCCGTGGTATGGACCTTTATTCAAGCGATGATCCCCGATGTGGTTAAGGCCCATGACTTCCACCCTATTCGCGCCCATAGCGAAACAGCAGAAGCTCATCCGGCCTTTAAACAGTTTCCTCTGCCCTGAGCGATAGAAAAGCGGAAAACTTATGGGGGGCACAGGGCCCCTTTTTTATTGCCCGTCACCACAAGCCGAGGGAGGCGCACAGCCCGCATGCATCCAGCTGGCTAGCGCCGGGGTTTTCGGCCACACTTAAACCCGGCTCCCGCTGCTGTACCTCAGGCGCAGATCGCTTTGCCCGGTTAACCGTCCGGCAGGCGGGAAACTGCAATGGAAGAACGTTTATCACGGGTGATTATGCATGAAGAAAATTGCGATTATCGGCGCTGGCCCCACCGGGATTTACACCCTTTTTTCCCTGTTAAAGTATCAGCAGCCGCTGGCGGTGACGGTCTATGAGCAGGCGCGTCAGGCCGGTGTCGGCATGCCATACAGCGACGAAGAAAACTCGCGCATGATGCTGGCCAATATCGCCAGTATTGAAATCCCACCGATCCTCTGTACCTATATCGACTGGCTGAAACAGCAAAGCAAGGAGCATCTTGCCCGCTATGGCGTCAGCGATGATTCGCTGCATGTTCGCCAGTTTCTTCCGCGTATCCTGCTTGGTGAGTATTTTCGCGACCAGTTTATCGGCCTGGCAGCCAGAGCCAAACAACAGGGCTTCCCGCTAACGGTGCATGAATCCTGTGAGGTCACCGACCTGCAGGCTACGGCAGAAGGCGTCAGGGTATGGGCGCAAGGTGAGCCGGCGGCGGAACGCTTCGATCTGGCGGTCATCGCCACAGGCCACGTCTGGCCCGCTGACGAGGAGTCCACCCGCACCTTCTTCCCTAGCCCGTGGTCCGGCCTGATGGATGCAGAGATCCCGGCGTGCAGGGTCGGGATCATGGGCACCTCGTTGAGCGGTATTGATGCCGCGATGGCCGTCGTGGTTCAGCACGGCGAGTTTGTCGAATCCGCCGATCGACCGCTGCAGTTCAGGCTCAATCCGGCCAGCGAAGCGCTGAATATCGTCCTGATGTCGCGCTCCGGTATTTTACCGGAAGCGGATTTTTACTGCCCGATTCCCTATGAACCGCTTGCGGTAGTGACGCCTGAAGCGCTGGAAAAGGCGATTGCCGCCGGTTCAGAAGGTTTACTTGACCGTGTCTTCCGGCTGATGGCTGAGGAGATCGACCGCGCCGATCCGCAATGGAGCGCCAGCATCGCCCTCCCGACGCTGAACGCCGATAGCTTCAGCGACGCGTGGTTCCGTGAACGGCGCCAACATGACCCGTTTCACTGGGCGCAGGCCAACCTTATGGAAGTCGAACGCAACAAGCGCGAGAAATACACCGTTGCGTGGCGCTATGTCATCCTCCGGCTGCATGAGGCCGTACAGGAGATTGTCCCGCATCTGGATGAGCGGGATAGTCAGCGCTTTAGCGCCGGGCTCGCCCGGGTGTTCATCGATAATTACGCCGCTATTCCGTCAGAGTCGATCCGCCGCCTGCTGGCGCTCCGTGAAGCCGGGGTCATCCGTATCCTCGCCCTCGGCGAGGATTACCAGATGGCGATCGAAGAGGACAAAACGGTGATTACCACCCGGGAAAACCGCGCCACCTATGATGTCTTTATCGATGCGCGCGGGCAAAGAGCGCTCAAAACGAAAGATCTGCCCTTCCCGACGTTACGGGAGCAGCTGCAGGCCACCGGCGACGATATCCCGGACGTCGGGGACGACTACACGTTACAGGAGCCTGCGGAGGTACGAGGGCGTGTGGCATTTGCGGCGCTGCCGTGGCTAATGCACGATCAGCCGTTTGTACAGGGCATTACCGCCTGCGCCGAGATGGCTGAAGCCATGGCCGGCGCCATTTCCCGGCCGGCGTCCCGTCGTCGCAGGCGTTTGCCACAGACAGACCTGTGATCGTGCATCTTAGCGCTGCCCGGGAGCGGGGTGATAAGGATCTTGCTGATGATCCTCGCTATCATCGCGTTTACGCGGGATTTCACCCTGCTCGCGCGGGTCCTCTTTTTCCGGGCGGCTGCCGCGCTCTGCGGCGTGAGTCGCCATCAATCCCCTCATGTATACCTCCGGTAGCAGCGTGGGTGATTGCGGTTGTTGGTGAGCCGGCGGCAGGAAAAGGTCCTGCGCAGGTTCCTCAACCAGCCTTATAAAGCCTGGTTGCCAGGATGCGTTTTAACAAGCGAAATGAGTTACACCGGGTCCGCACCCGACAGTGGTTATGGAACTGGTACGCCGGCGGCGACGGAGAGCCGCTTCACCGCGCCATCTTATTGAAAGGGATTCTCAATTAAATGGCGAGAATCATCCTAAAAACAGCGCTATCCGACACGCATCGCCTGTTGGCAAACCTGCCCGGCAATCAACATATTACCCGCCGCAATGCTCTTTTAGTGCCGATATTCGCCGTGGCGCAAGCGGCACATTAATGACCCAACTCCCGCCCACCGTGCGTCATCCGGCCTATCCTTAAGGTTTTACGCAGGAGGACCCTATGAGCGATAACGCAACACTCACAGCCCCGTATCCCCAGCCCCCTTTTGCCGACCAGCCGCAAACGCCGCCCGGTTTAGCATCAGAAATGGTCCCTGTACCGGATCACGGTGAGAGCAGTTACCTCGGTTCCGCGCGGCTTACGGGAAAAAGAGCGCTGATTACCGGCGGCGACTCAGGCATTGGCCGCGCGGTGGCGATCGCCTTTGCCCGCGAAGGCGCCGACGTGGCGATAAACTATTTGCCGGAAGAGGAACCTGATGCCCGGGAGGTCATCGCCCTGATCGCGGCCGAAGGGCGCAAAGCGGTGGCGCTTCCCGGCGATATTCGCAGCGAAGCGTTTTGCCAGACGCTGGTGGAACAAGCCGCCAGTCAGCTGGGCGGCCTCGATATCGTGGTCAATAACGCCGGGCGCCAGCAGTACTGTGAATCGCTGGAAGATCTCTCGACCGCCGATTTCGACGCCACCTTTAAGACTAACGTCTACGCGCCGTTCTGGATAACCAAAGCCGCGCTGCGCTATCTTCAGGCCCAAAGCGTGATCATCAATACCTCTTCCGTGCAGGCCTTTAAGCCCAGCCCGATTCTCTTTGACTATGCGCAGACCAAAGCCTGCCTGGTGGCCTTTACCAAATCGCTGGCCAAACAGCTGGGGCCGAAAGGCATTCGGGTCAACGCGGTCGCTCCCGGCCCCTACTGGACGGTGCTGCAATCGAGCGGCGGCCAGCCGGAGGAAAAAGTCCGCCAGTTCGGCGCCGATACGCCGTTGGGCCGCCCGGGCCAGCCGGTAGAGATCGCCCCGCTGTATGTGACCCTCGCTTCTGACGCCTGCTCCTTCACCTCAGGCCAGGTCTGGTGCTCGGATGGCGGCGACGGGGTGTTATAGCGGCCATTTTCGGCAAGGCGCAACGCAGAGGAGTCCTGTCCAAAAGGGCTTCTCATCGCTATTAACAGGCGTCATCCACGCAGGCAGGCGAGATATTTCTCTGCGGAACGTTGTACCCTTTCGTGCGCGTTTTTCGGCATATCTTGCCCTTCGAAGGCGCCGTACAGTCGGCTAAACCGCACGCCGGCCAGCCGCTGCCTGATGCTTTCAATTACCGGCGCGGGCAACGGCAGCATATTTGGGTAGCTCCACATAAAAGAGACCGCATCCGCGCCGGGAGTCACCTGCAGGATGTCGCCCACCAGCAGCGTGCCATCGCCCTCGCGCCAGTGTAGAACGGTTCCCCCGGCAAAGTGGCCGCCCAGTCGCAACAGCTGCACCGAGGGCCATAGCTCAAGCGCATCGCCCTGCCACAGGCGAATCGCCGGGCTATGGCGCACGATCCACTCGCTATCGCTGGCATGCAGATAGACCGGTGCATCAAAGGCGGCCGCCCAATCCTGCATGGTGGTGTAGTAATGGGGGTGGGAAATCGCGATAGCATCAATACCGCCGAGCGCCGTTATCAACGCCCTCGTGGCAGCATCGAGATTGGCAATGCAATCCCACAGAATATTGCCCTGCGGCGTTCTGAGCAGAAAGGCGCGCTGATTGATAGCGAACCGGGGAACGGTTTTAAGGCTAAACAGCGCATGGTCATGCTGCTGCCAGGCGTTGGTATGACGGCTGATGAGATCGTCAAAGGCTATCCACGCCTGTCCGCTGACCGGGACATACTGCCGCTCATCGTCACAAATCTTGCAGCGTAAGATTGTGGCTCTTGTTTCGTCATACGACGTGCCGCACGTTTCACACAGCTTAATCATTATTCCCCCTCCTGCACGATGGTAAAGCAGTCATGAGTATGGCAAATGCGCGATGACGGTCGGTCATGATGCAGGCGACGGGAAAGCCACAGGGGAAAAATGGGGGGACCAGTCAAAAAACGGGATGCTGAGATCCAGGGCTTCCCTGCCCTGATGAGAGAAATTACTCGAAGTAGACGGCCGGGTTCTCCGACAGCGATACGAAGGTTTTGGTGTTCTTATCCAGCGCGCCAATCGCCCCGCTTTCGATATCGTAGACCCAGCCGTGCAGGCGCAGCGCCTTATCGCGCAGACCCACGGCAACCGACGGGTGAGTTTTGATGTTGTTCAGCTGTGCGATGACGTTTTCCCGCACCATCGCATTCACTTTATCGATTTCACTGTTCCAGGTGCCTTTCTCGACCACCGCTTTTGCCGCATCGGCATAGCGCAACCAATGCGCCACCGCCGGCATCGGATCCAGACACTGACAAGTCGCAACCGCAGTCATCGCGCCGCAGTTGGAATGGCCGCAGATCACAATATCGGTGACGCCCAGGGCAACAACGGCATATTCGATAGTCGCGGAAACGCCGCCCGGCTCTGGCCCGAACGAGGGCACGATATTCCCCGCGTTACGAATGACAAAGAGCTGTCCCGGTTCCTGCTGGGTCACCAGTTCCGGTACCAGGCGGCTGTCAGAACAGGAGATAAACAGCGCTTTGGGATTCTGACTGGAGGCCAGGCTACGGAAGAGCTCTTTACGCTGCGGGAAGATCTCTTTCTGGAAGTTGAGGAAACCCTCAATGATATGTTGCATAGCAGTGTCTCTTTTCTCGGTATGAATTACGGTATGACAAAGATCACAGTTTGTCAGTGTATCACCGCAGCAGAGAATAGGAATCGTTATTCAAATGGAATCTATATGTTGCAGCCCCGATCGTTTCTGCGGGGCTGTTCAGAAATACAGGCGAACTCACGCCTCCGGCAGCGTAATGGATGCGTTGCGTCCGCATGCGCACGATCGCCTCGCTATATGAAAAATTTTATCGCCTGTTGCAACGTCGTTCCCATCCCCCACAGCAGCGGTAGACCCACAGCAAACCAGCTTAACGTTAGTAGCACAACGGAGGGACGGGCCTCCCACGTCAGCTGCGCGTTAGCATTAATGGTATACATGCCCTTAGCCTGCTGCTGCTGTTCGGCGGTCATGGCATATTTTTCCGCAATCGGGCGCACAAGCTGGTTGCAGATGAAACCCATAACCAGTAATGCCGTCAAGACCAGCAGCGTAATATCATAGATCCGCGCCGGGGCGATGCCTTGCGCCAGCTGATATTCTCGCAGATAATTCACCAGCACCGGCCCGCTAATGCCGGCAGCGGACCAGGCGGTCAGCAGACGACCGTGAATCGCGCCAACCATCTGAGAGCCAAAGACATCGGCCAGATAAGCCGGAATGGTGGCAAAGCCGCCGCCATACATCGAAATAATGACGCACAGCGCGCAGACGAAAAGCGCCACATAGCCACCGTGGTTGGTCAGCGGCAACGTCCCGTATAACAACGCCCCCAGAAAAAAGATTAAGGCAAAAGTGGTCTTTCTGCCGCACATATCCGACACCGAAGCCCAGAAGAAACGGCCCAGAATATTAAACAAACTGAGCAGGCCGGTGAATCCGGCGGCCATCGTCGCAATCCGCTTCAACTGTTCGCCACTTAATTCATTCCAGCTCAGGTCCTGCGAGAGGAGCTTTCCGGCAAAAATCTCCTGCAGCATGGGTGAGGCCATACCCAAAATGCCGATACCGGCGGTGACATTCAACCACAACACCAGCCACAGCAGCCAGAACTGGGGCGTTCGCCACGCCACGCTGACATGTACCTGTATGGTGGAATGATTACGCATCACTTTTTGCGCTTTCTCCCCCGAGGGATGCCAGCCCATCGGCGGCAAACGGTAGCCAAACGTACCGCACAACATAAACAGCGAGTAGATCCCCGCCAGCGCCAGGATACTCTGCCAGACGCCGTTTCCTTGCGGACCGGCAAAAAAGTTCATCAGCCAGTTCGCCAGCGGCGCGCCAACCAGTGCTCCGCCGCCGAAGCCCATGATCGCCATGCCGGCAGCCATCCCACGTTTGTCCGGAAACCAGCGCAGTAACGTAGAAACCGGCGCTATGTAGCCCAGCCCCAGGCCAATACCGCCAATCACTCCGGCTCCCAGCCACAGTAGCCACAGCTGATGACTGTAAATGGCCAGAGCGGAGAGCAGCAACCCGCCGCACCAGCACAGCGTCGCGACGAGACTCACCAGTCGCGGACCGACTTTTTCCAGCCAGCTTCCCCAGAGTGCCGCGGCGCAGCCAAGGAAAACAAAAAACAAGGTATAGGTCCAACCCAGCAGCGAAATTTTCCAGTCACATTCTCGGGTCAATAGCTGCTGCCAGAATGACATCTCAGCCGGACACTGCAGAGGTTGTATACCGCCAATTAACTGCGACATTGGCAACCAGAAGACGGAAAAGCCGTAAGCCATACCGATGCATAAATGCACGGCTAACGCCGCCGGAGGGACCAGCCAACGGTTAAATCCGGGGCGGGCAATGATGCGAGACTTTGCAAAAAAGGGGGTGATCGGTGATACGGCTAAGGGAGGTGTATTCTCATTGAGTTGCGCCATAATCCTGTCCTTATCATGTTTGCTAACCGGCGGCCTCAGCGGCCGAAGACAGAGTTACAAAGCAATAATGACGCCACCTGGTTAAAAAACAGACAGAAATGAAGACTGAAGCGAGCAAGCACTGCCCGCTGTTGGCCTCACAGGCAGCAGTGAATGAGTCAAACCACAAGCCGGAGTAAAGAAGAGATGATTTTGATAATTGCCGCTCTCAGAGTGATAACCCGCCGCCACTCGGGCACACGTTTAGCATAAGGGCTATCCTTGCCCGTTCACGAATCAGATGCCAATCAGTTCGTACTTTTTAATTTTGCGATACAGCGTGGCAATGCCAATTCCCAGCTCATCCGCTGCCTGCTTCTTATTGCTGTAGCGAGTCAGAGCGTCGCGAATCATCTGTTTTTCCATCGCTTCCAGCGCCGTACTGCCCTCTTCCTCTTTAACCTCCGCTGCCTCGCCTGGCAGGCTGGCATCGCGCCCGGTGGTTTTACCGCTGCAGATTAAGTTAGGAGGAAGCAATGACGCATCAATCACCTCACCAGATGGCACAACGTTGACCAGATACTCCATCAAATTGCTTAGCTCGCGGATATTGCCAGGCCAATGATAGCGCTTAAGCAAACCGATTACCTCGGGAGAGACGCCGGGATAGACCAGCTCGAGACGGCGGGTATGCAGCTGCAGGAAATGGTGAATGAGCAGCTCGATGTCATCCTGCCGCTCGCGTAGCGGCGGCAACCTTAACGGAATCACGTTAAGCCGGTAATAGAGGTCCTCACGGAATTTACCCTCGGCGATAAACTGCGCCAGGTTTTGGTTGGTGGCGGAAATAATGCGGATATCAACCGGAACCGGGTGACTGGCCCCTACCGGCTGGATCTCACGCGACTCAATTGCTCTTAGCAGCTTTGCCTGCAGGGTAAGCGGCATATCGCCAATCTCATCGAGAAACAGCGTACCGTGATTCGCCGCCTGTATCAGCCCGGGTTTACCGTTAGCCGACGCGCCGGTAAATGCCCCCTTTACGTAACCAAACAGCTCGCTCTCCAGCAGCTGTTCCGGGATAGCCGCACAGTTGATAGCAATAAACGGCTTTGCCTGTCGGTCGCTCAGCTTATGAATGGCGCGGGCGACAACCTCTTTTCCGGTCCCGCTTTCGCCAGCAACCATCACGCTGGACGGACCGCGCGCTATGCGGCTAATCAGTTTTTTCAACTGACGCATCGGGCGACATTCGCCAATCAGCTGCTCAATCTGCGGCTCGTCCTGCGCCGAACTGAAATCCGTCGTGGCGTGCGATTGATGAAACGCCATTAAGAATAGCCACTGATCCTGAACAGCATGCAGCTGCCCGATAATAAGTTCTTTCTTGTCATCAAAGGAGATCACATGCTGCATATGGCCGCGAACAAAATTATGTTCAAAGGTTAACGGGCGAAAAGTAATCGTTTTGCCAACCATATTTCCCTGATTCACGCCAAGAATCTTTAATGCCGTCTGGTTAGCAAATTTTATCTTTTGATCGAGGCTAACCACCAGCACCCCTTGATCCATATTTTCAATCATGGTCAAAAATATTTTTTGAATATTATCGCTACTGCCCTGACCTTCCAGCAACCGCGAAACAAATATTGATGAGACATGGCGAACGTAATCGGAGAATTCGTGGAGATTGTCCTTAATTCGCTCCTGCTGCTCGCGGGTTAACGCAATAAGGCTAATAACGCCCACGCACTGCCCCTGATAAATAACAGGCGTGCCAAGAAACGCTTTCTCTTTGCAATTCTCTTTGCTGGCACATCCTTTACAAAGGGGATCAAAACGTGAATGGGTAACAACTTTGTCTTTTTTTGTTTCTATTATGTAACGCAAAAGTCGCGAATCTTCATTCAACTTTTTTCCAAGCAACCTCCCGTACGCCCCTGTCCCGGCGACGCGACAGAGTGTGTTATCGACAATCTCGACCTCAAGCTGAAGAACGCTGGAAAGCATACGAGCAAATCGTTGAATTGTGGGTTGAATTTGCATCAATACGGATAAGGTGTTAGAGGAAATCATAATGAACCCTTACTCTCACTAACCGAAAACTATCTTTATTCTTTCCCGATGATACTACCCCAGGGTGGGAAGTATTTGATGCAGATAAAATCCCCTTTTCACTCTTTGACGGAAATATGGAGGCGATATCACATTTTCATATCAATATGAGAATTCGCAGAGGGTTTTTATCAATTTGACGATAAACCCGTCTCTTCTCCCCCCACTCAGTTGCCTGTGAATAAAAGAAACCGCATTCAAGCCAGCATAACGAAAATGAATCTTATTTACCTCACCCCCAGGTTCACCGATGTTTACGTGATCGTCATCGCATAATTACGGCCATTTATCTCTGCGCCTGCCTCTTTATCAGGAACTGGCACAGTTATTGTTAGTGAATATACAGCGCTGGCCGTCGCCACTTCACGCTCGCCGCTCCCGACCGCACAGCAATCATTAAGCTCGTCATTCACTACCAGGATCTAAAAATGAAAACTGTTAACGAACTGATTAAGGATATCAACCACCTCAACTCCAACCTGTACGATAAAGACTTCCTGCTGACGTGGGAGCAGTCTCCGGATGAACTGAAACAGGTGCTGGATGTTGCCGAAGCCTTAAAGACGCTGCGCGCAGAGAATATTGCCACCCAGGTGTTTAATAGCGGGCTGGGAATTTCTGTTTTTCGCGATAACTCAACCCGCACTCGCTTCTCCTATGCCTCAGCGCTGAATTTGTTAGGTCTCGCGCAGCAGGACCTGGATGAAGGCAAATCACAAATTGCCCACGGCGAAACCGTTCGCGAAACCGCCAATATGATCTCATTTTGCGCCGATGTTATCGGTATTCGCGATGATATGTATCTTGGCGCCGGCAATGCCTACATGCGTGAAGTCGGCGACGCGCTGGATGACGGATACCAACAGGGCGTACTGCCGCAGCGCCCGGCCCTCATTAACCTGCAGTGCGATATTGACCACCCGACGCAGGCAATGGCCGATCTTGCCTGGCTGCGTGAACATTTCGGATCGCTGGAAAACCTGAAAGGTAAAAAAATCGCCATGACCTGGGCCTACTCGCCAAGTTACGGCAAACCTCTCTCGGTACCTCAGGGAATTATCGGTCTGATGACCCGCTTTGGTATGGACGTCACTCTGGCACATCCGGAAGGCTACGATCTGATTCCGGACGTCATCGACGTGGCGAAAAACAACGCCAAAGCTTCTGGCGGTCACTTCCGTCAGGTCACCGATATGGCGGAAGCATTTAAGGATGCGGACATTGTTTATCCGAAGTCCTGGGCGCCTTATAAGGTGATGGAAAAACGCACCGAACTGCTGCGCGCTAACGATCATGCCGGGTTAAAAGCCCTGGAGCAGGCCTGCCTGGCGCAAAACGCCAACCATAAAGACTGGCACTGTACTGAAGAGATGATGGCGCAGACTCAAGGCGGCGAGGCGCTATATATGCACTGTCTGCCTGCCGATATCACCGGCGTCTCCTGCGACGAGGGGGAAGTCACCGAAGCCGTCTTCGAAAAATACCGGATCGCCACCTACAAAGAAGCCAGCTGGAAGCCATACATCATCGCCGCCATGATTTTGTGCCGCAAATACGCCAGACCAGGTCAGTTGCTGGAACAACTGCTCAACGAAGCGCAAAAACGCGTCAAGTAACCTATCAGGCTGGCCTGCAGGCCAGCATCACAGCCTCCGCATGAAGGATAAGGACAGTGTATGTCTGCTTTCTCACTGAAAATGGATATTGCCGAAAACCGTTTTTTTACCGGCGAAGCATCGCCGCTGTTTTCGCGCCAGCAGGCGCAACAGGCGCGCCATTTTCATCAAAAAATCGTCGGATATGAACCGACGCCGCTGTATGCCCTTAAGTCGCTGGCGGCTCTGTTTGGCGTGAGTACGATTCTGGTCAAAGACGAGTCGCAGCGTTTCGGTCTGAACGCATTCAAAATGCTGGGCGGCGCCTACGCTATCGCACAGCTGCTGTGCGAAAAATATCACCTGGATATCAACGCGTTCTCATTCGCTACCTTCAAAGCCAGTACAAAAGAAAAGATGACCTTTGCCACCACCACCGACGGTAACCACGGACGCGGCGTGGCGTGGGCGGCACAGCAGCTGGGTCAGAATGCCGTTATCTATATGCCCAAAGGATCGGCCCAGGAGCGCGTTGATGCCATCCTGCGGCTTGGCGCCAGGTGTATCGTCACCGAGATGAACTATGACGATACCGTACGCTTCACGATGCAAACTGCCCGGCAAAACGGCTGGGAGGTGGTACAAGACACCGCCTGGGAGGGATATACCAAAATCCCGACCTGGATTATGCAAGGTTACGCCACCCTCGCCGATGAAGCGGTAGAGCAGATGGCGGCAATGGGCATTGCTCGTCCGACCCACGTCTTCCTGCAGGCTGGCGTCGGCGCGATGGCCGGCGGCGTGCTCGGTTATCTGGTGGACGTCTTCGGCGCACGCGATCTGCATTCGGTTATCGTTGAGCCGGAGCTGGCGGATTGTCTCTACCGTTCAGGCGTCAAAGGTCAAATCGTCAACGTTGGCGGCAGCATGGCCACGATTATGGCGGGCCTGGCCTGCGGCGAACCCAACCCGCTGGGCTGGGACATTCTACGCAACTGCGCCACCCAGTTTATCTCCTGTCAGGATGCCGTAGCCGCGCTCGGGATGCGCGTACTGGGTAATCCTCTCGGTACCGATCCACGGGTGATTTCCGGAGAGTCTGGCGCTGTCGGTCTGGGCATTCTCTGCGCCGTACATTTTCACCCACAGCGCGAAGCGCTGATGAATAAGCTCGGACTGGATAGCCACTCCGTGGTGCTGGTTATCAGTACGGAAGGCGATACCGATGTGAAGCACTACCGGGAAGTCGTCTGGGAAGGTAAATATCCGGCGGCCCAATAATTCCTCAAAACACTGACAAATTCATCCCGCTGAGCGGGAAACAAAAACTGGAGAACTGATTCATGGCCAGGCACATTCCCTTCAAACTGATTCTTGAAAAAGCAAACCACTACCAACAGGACATGACCCGTTTTCTCCGGGACATGGTGGCAATACCGAGCGAAAGCTGTGATGAAAAACGCGTGGTCCATCGCATTAAAGAAGAGATGGAAAAGGTCGGCTTCGACAAAGTGGTCATCGACCCGATGGGCAACGTTCTTGGTTATATCGGCCATGGCCCGCGTCTGGTCGCGATGGACGCACATATCGATACCGTCGGCATCGGCAACATCAAAAACTGGAATTTCGATCCCTATGAAGGCATGGAGACCGATGAGTTAATCGGCGGTCGTGGAACGTCGGACCAGGAAGGCGGAATGGCCTCAATGGTCTATGCCGGTAAAATTATCAAAGACCTCGGACTGGAAGATGAGTACACCCTGCTGGTCACCGGTACCGTTCAGGAGGAAGACTGCGATGGGCTGTGCTGGCAGTACATCATCGAGCAGTCAGGTATTCGCCCGGAGTTTGTCGTCAGCACCGAACCAACGGACTGTCAGATCTACCGAGGTCAGCGCGGGCGTATGGAAATTCGCGTCGATGTCCATGGCATCAGTTGCCACGGTTCCGCGCCGGAACGCGGCGATAACGCCATTTTCAAAATGGGGCTAATCCTCAATGAACTGCAGGATCTCTCGCACAAACTGGGCAATGATGAGTTCCTGGGTAAAGGCACCCTGACCGTTTCGGAAATTTTCTTCACCTCGCCAAGCCGCTGCGCCGTTGCCGACAGCTGCGCTATCTCCATCGACCGGCGCCTGACCTGGGGGGAAACCTGGGAAGGGGCGCTGGCGGAAATCCGCGCCCTGCCCGCCGTACAAAACGCAAACGCGGTGGTGTCGATGTACAACTATGACCGTCCCTCCTGGACTGGCCTGGTCTACCCGACCGAGTGCTATTTCCCGACCTGGAAAGTGGAAGAGAACCACTTCACCGTCCGCGCGCTCAGCAATGCCTATGAAGGGCTGTTTGGCAAAGCACCGGTCGTTGATAAATGGACGTTCTCTACCAACGGCGTCTCCATCATGGGCCGTCACGGCATTCCGGTCATCGGTTTTGGTCCAGGTAAAGAACCGGAAGCGCATGCGCCTAATGAGAAAACCTGGAAATCCCATCTGGTGACCTGTGCCGCGATGTATGCCGCCATTCCGCTTAGCTGGCTGGCCACGGAATAATCATTGTCTGCAACGCCTCCCGTCGCTTGGCGACGGGAGTCTGGAGTGTTTATGCGCGTACTGATTAAAAATGGCATCGTCGTCAATGCCGACGGCCGGGCTAAACAGGATTTGCTCATTGAAAACGGTCTGGTCAGCCGCCTGGCCCACCAGATAACGCTTGACCAACCGTGCGACACTATCGATGCCGAAGGTTGCTACGTGATGCCCGGCGGCATCGATGTTCATACCCACTTTAATATTGATACCGGACTCGCCCGCAGCTGTGATGATTTTTTTACCGGTACCCGCGCCGCCGCGTGTGGCGGTACAACAACCATCATCGATCATATGGGCTTCGGCCCTGCCGGCTGTCGGTTACGCCACCAGCTGGAGGCCTACCACGGATATGCCGCTTATAAAGCGGTGATTGACTACAGTTTTCATGGCGTTATCCAGCATATTAATCACGCGATTCTTGATGAGATCCCGATGATGGTCGAGGCGGGGATCAGCAGCTTTAAGCTCTACCTGACCTACCAGTACAAACTCAATGATGACGAGGCGCTGCAGGCGATGCGTCATCTACAGCGGGCCGGGGCATTAACGACCGTTCATCCGGAAAATGATGCCGCTATTGCGCAAAAGCGCGCTGAGTTTCTCGCCGCCGGTAAAACCGCCCCGCGCTATCACGCTTTAAGTCGCCCGTTTGAGTGCGAAGCCGAAGCCATCGCGCGGATGATCAATCTGGCACAACTTGCGGGCAACGCGCCGCTATACATCGTGCATCTCTCCAATAGTCTGGGTCTGGACTATCTACGTCTTGCCCAAACCCGCCATCAGCCGGTATGGGTAGAAACCTGCCCACAGTATCTGCTGCTCGACGAACGCTGCTATGAACGTGAAGATGCCTTGCAGTTTCTGCTCAGTCCACCGCTGCGTAACGCCAGGCATAACGATGCCCTGTGGTGCGGTATCAGCGATGGCGCGATTGATGTCGTCGCCACCGATCACTGTGCTTTCTCCATGGCCCAACGCCAGCAGCTTTCCGGTGGCGATTTCAGCCGCTGTCCGAACGGTCTGCCGGGGGTCGAAAATCGTTTGCTGCTCCTGTTCTCCCATGGGGTGATGACCGGACGTATTTCTGCCGAACGTTTCGTGGCGCTCACCAGCGCGACGCCGGCAAAGCTGTTCGGCCTGTGGCCGAAAAAAGGGCTGCTGGCGCCCGGCGCCGATGGCGATGTGGTGATCATCGATCCGCGGCGGACGACCACCATTCGTCATGAAATGCTGCATGACAACGCTGACTATTCCCCGTGGGAGGGGTTTATCTGCCAGGGCGCTATTCGCCAGACCTTGTCTCACGGCAGAGTGATCTTCGATAACGGTCACTTTACCGGCACCGCAGGCCAGGGGCGTTTCTTGCGCCGCCATCCCTTTTCAATCGCTAACGCTCCCATAAGCGGAAATGCACCCTAAAGTGAGGAATGAATGAGTAAGAAAATTGTTCTCGCCCTTGGCGGAAATGCCTTAGGGGACGATCTGGCCGGGCAAATGCAGGCCGTTAAACAAACCGCGCAGGCCATCGTTGACCTGATTGCTCAGGGACACCAGGTGGTGGTGACTCACGGAAATGGTCCGCAGGTGGGGATGATTAACCTCGCTTTTGAAGCCGCCGCGAAAACTGAAGCGCACACCCCCATGTTGCCCATGTCGGTCTGCGTCGCCCTCAGCCAGGGCTACATTGGCTACGACTTACAAAACGCACTACGTGAAGCGCTCCTTTCCCGAGGAATGAGCGTGCCCGTGGCAACGCTGATAACCCAGGTCGAAGTGGACGCCAACGACCCCGCATTTAAACATCCAACCAAACCTATCGGTTCCTTTTTTAGCGAAGAAGAAGCCAGACAGCTGACCCGCCAGGGGTACACCATGAAAGAAGATGCCGGCCGCGGCTACCGCCGCGTTGTCGCCTCGCCGCAACCGGTGGATATCATCGAAAAAGAGACGGTGAAAGCGATGATGGAAGCGGGTCATGTGGTGATTACCGTGGGCGGCGGCGGTATCCCCGTCATTCGTGAAGGCCATCACCTGCGGGGTGCCAGCGCGGTGATTGATAAAGACTGGGCCAGCGCTAAACTGGCAGCGATGATTGACGCCGATATGCTCATTATCCTGACGGCGGTGGAGAAAGTCGCCATCAACTTTGGCAAAGCGGATGAGCAGTGGCTGGATACGCTCACGCATAGCGATGCCGAACGCTATATTCGCGAAGGCCATTTCGCGAAAGGTTCTATGCTCCCGAAGGTTGAAGCGGCAGCCTCGTTCGCGCGCTCCCGTCCCGGACGTCAAGCCCTGATTACGGTGCTGAGCAAGGCTCAGGAAGGAATTGAAGGCAAAACCGGAACGGTGATTGCTGGTTAAACGATGCCTGATATGACCAGCAACCCTGAATACGCCCGGTGATGTTCCGGGCGATTTTTACCGGACAAGCCCGCGGGATATCAGGCTCAGGCGACCGTCAACACCGCTTCTTTCGCCTTAACGCCGCGATGCATTAGCGTCATTAGCGCTTCAAGCACGCCACCGCCAATCGCTCTGGCCTTATCCGATACGCTGGTATAATCGGCGTCGGCGCCTCGCGGGTCGATATCACCGATTTTGAAACCGCTGTTAACCACCAGGCCATCGTTTAATAACCCCCGCACCATGCCGCCCAGCGGAGCCAGAATCTCCCTGTCACCGATGGTGGCGATCGTCTCCCCTTCGTTGACAATATCGCCCAGCCGCACCCGCCCCTGCAGCACGCCGGCCACCGGGGCGCGGATCACCCTCAGCGAGGTGTGCCCCTGAATGTTGCCCGGGATCCCGGTATTCGCCTGGGCGCAGCCGTGGTATATCACCTGGCCTAACCAGTGGCCCCGATGGGTTTCAATTACCGCGTGGCAATCTTTCCCGGCGCAAAAACCGGGGCCAAGCGCGATCACCGCCGGGGCCAGCCCGCAATGAGTACCGAAGTTTTCCTTCGCCAGAATCGCATCCACCACGCAGGCGGGCCTCAGGTCGCGCAGGGAGTGACACGATGGGTCGACCAGAAGTGGGATGGCCCCATTTTCAACGATGCGCATAGCCTCATGTACCGACGCGGCGCGCCGGGCAACAACGCCCTCCACCGTCACCTCACCGTCGAATATCGCCTGGGCAAAGGCCACGCTGCGGCGGATCGCCGTCGGTTTTTCAACCTCGAGCATGATCACCTTAAATCCGGCATGCCAGAGCCGCAGCGCCACCCCGGTAGCAATATCTCCGGCACCGCGAATCACCACCCGCAGATGCTGTGAGGGATGATCCACCGCCATCATCAGGCCACCCGCGGCCTGATTTTTCACCTGCAGGATCTCCGCCAGGACGCTGATGGCTATCTCGTTTGGCGTCTCGGCGCCAATGCTATAGCCCACCGGCGCATGCAGCCGCGCAATGTGATCTTCCGCAATCCCGTTTTCACGCAGTTGACGTAAAAAAACCTGAACCTTACGGCGGCTGGCCAACAGACCCAGCCAGGCCACTGGCTGGGTAATCAGCCAATCCAGCGCTTCGCGATCTTTATTGTTGGTGGCGATGAGGACAAAATTGTCAGGGCCAATGTCCAGCTTGTCTAACGCGCAACTAAAGGTTTCTGCATGCAACAGCTGGGTCGACGGGGGGAAGAAATCAGGATTGAGGCTCTCCCGATAGATATCGGCAACAGCGATTTCGAACCCCACCAGCGCCGCAATTTGCGCAATTGCGCGGTTGACGTGTCCGCCGCCGATCAGCACCAGGCGCGGCCGCAGGCCATGCACGCTGATATAAACCGACATCGCGCCTCCGCAGTCAGAGCCAACGGCATCGGTCCCGTTGCGCGCCATCCTGCCGTGAAACATTCGCGACGTCTTCTCACTTAGCGCCACCAGTGCCTCATCAATCACTTTTCGCTCCACCATACCGCCGCCTATGGTTCCCGCAATGGTCCCGTCAGCGCGGATCAACATCTGCGCTGAGTGCCTGGGCGTTGAGCCTCTGCTGTCAACAATCTGCGCCAGCGCAAACGGGCGATTCTGTTCTTCGAGTCTTGCAGCTTCTGAGAAAATATTCATAACAACCTCGATGGCTATCCCTTTTCATCCCAGAGTGAACCTCACTCTCTCACTCGTCTGCGCGTGATTGCCGGACGCTCCTGAACGGATCCCGCCCAGATGGCATCAACATCGCCATCAACCAGCAGGTCGGCTGTCAGCAAATTATCATTTTGAGAAAGCTGATTAAGTAACCAGATGCGCCGGACACCCGGCGGCGTATCTTTAAAGGCCCCTTCAGGATGCCGAATGAAACGATGCAGCATCTGCCAGCTCAGCCTGTCACCGGGTACGGCGGCGGTTATTCGGCAAAAAAAGGGCCAGCGATGAACCGTCCCAGGACCAATACATTGCCCAATCAACCCGCCTCCCGTCACGGCAATGACGCAGCGACTTGAATCAGGGATGCAAGGTTCATGCTCGTTTGGCGCTTTAAGTGCAAAACCGTGAGCGCCGTCGGCTTCTACCAGCACCACGTCTACGTGAGCCTGCGCCACCAGTCCATCAAGTTGCTCGCCGGTAAAACCCTTTACTTTTCCAGCCTGCGGCAGCCATGCGGAAAAACAGGCCAGCAGCGGCGGCTGCCAGACGACTGCCGGCAGCCGCCCCGGGGCGCGACAGATAACAACCGGCATCTGCTCCGGTAGAGACATATGCGTGGTGGTGGTCAACAGGACCCGTCGTCCGGCCTGGACAAATAATTCAGCCAGCCACAACAACGTACTGGTTTTGCCACCCGCGCCAACGGCGGAAATAAGTAACGGGCTGGCAGATGCACCTAAATCACAAAACAAGGCGTCATCTTGCGGTATATTTTCCATTAATCAGGTTCACTTCCATTATTTAAAGAGAGCTATGAAGCCGATCGACTGTATTATTACCGCCGCCGGGTTGTCCTCACGAATGGGGCAGTGGAAAATGATGTTACCCTGGCAAGAGGGAACAATACTTGATGCAAGTATTAAAAATGCCCTGCAGTTTTGCTCACGTATTATTCTGGTGACGGGTTTTCACGCGCAGGAACTGCAGACACGCTATAGTAACAACCCCAGGATAACGCTGGTGCATAATGCGGATTATCAACACGGGCTGCTCTCTTCCGTGATCTGCGGGGCCCGCGCCGTAAAAAGCGAATACTGCTTTATCACCCACGGCGATCTGCCTTGTATCCGCGCTGAGGTATTCCGCACCCTGTGGCCGTTGCGCTATAACGGTTCAATTCTTCCGTATTATCAAGGAATACCGGGCCATCCCATTCTCGTTGCCCGCCGCTATTTGCAACAGCGGCTGAACCATTCTGACGGTTCATCTGTCCGCCAGGCTCTGCTCAGCGGTCGGCATCAACGGCTGGAACTGGAATATCCGGAAATTATTTTTGATATTGATACCCCTGCCGATTTTATTCGCCTGCAAAATAGCCCGCGTTGCTCGTAGCGATGCCCTCGCGTCTCATGAGCGCGTTTAACGCGATAACGTAAATTATCATTGTGATAGATAAACGTTGATTTTGAGAAATAAGCACAATTCATTTTGCTGAGTGATTTGAATTCGCATTAGCGTAACGTGATGTATTTCATAAAGCGTCATTAACTTTAGATCTCTCTCACAGATTCGTATCCGCTTAGCTCAATGGCTAAATAACTGGTGCGATTGTTGCTCCAGCTCTCCCAATTCGTCGGAAAGATCGTTTCCCCGATAATATTCGTTCACCGATTAATCTAAGGAGAGGGTTATGGGAGATATCATGCGTCCCGTCCCGTTTGAGGCATTATTGACGCGTATCTTTGATGAATACCAAAACCATCGCTCGATATTTGGTATTCCTGAACAGCAATTTTACTCGCCGGCAAGCCCGAATCGACTCACCGTGTTCGGCGAGAGTTGTGCAACCCCCGTTGGACCTGCCGCCGGACCGCATACCCAGCTGGCGCAAAATATTATCACCAGCTGGTTAACCGGCGGTCGGTTTATTGAACTGAAAACCGTGCAGATTCTCGATCGGCTTGAGCTGGAAAAACCGTGTATCGACGCCGAAGATGAATGTTTTAATACGGAATGGTCGACCGAATTTACCCTGAAAAAGGCGGCTGATGAGTACCTGAAAGCGTGGTTTATTCTACACCTGCTGGAAGAGATTTTCCCGCTCACGCCGATGAAGGGCGGCAAATCATTTATTTTCAATATGAGCGTGGGTTATAACCTTGACGGTATCAAGCAGCCGCCGATGCAGCAGTTTATCAACACCATGATGAATGCCAGCAAGCAACCTGAGTTTTCCCTCTATCGCGATATTCTCGACCGCTGGCTGCATGACGAGAGGTTCCTTCTCCGCTTCCCCGGCGATGATATCCGTCCACGGCTCGACACGCTGGCACACAGGATCCCCGCCACCCTGGTACACGGCGTAACGCTGTCGACGATGCATGGCTGTCCGCCGGATGAAATTGAAGCCATTTGTCGCTATATGCTGGAAGAGAAAAACCTCAATACCTTCGTCAAACTCAACCCGACGCTTCTCGGCTATCCCCGGGTACGTGAAATTCTTGATACCTGCGGCTTTGGCTATATCGCGCTCAATGAAGAGTCCTTTGACCATGATCTGAAAATCGATCGGGCATTAGCTATGCTGGAACGCCTGATGCAACTGGCAAAAGAGAAGCATCTCGGCTTCGGCGTGAAGCTGACCAATACGCTCGGCACCGTCAACAACAAAGGCGCGCTGCCGGGAGATGAGATGTATATGTCCGGTCGCGCGCTGTTCCCGCTGTCCATCAATGTTGCCGCTCTTCTTTCCCGCGCTTTTGACGGCAAGCTGCCCATCTCCTACTCAGGAGGCGCCAGCCAGCTCAATATTCGCGAAATTTTTGCCACGGGGATTCATCCGATCACGATGGCGACGGACCTGTTGAAGCCGGGAGGCTACCTGCGGCTTAGCGAATGTATGCGCGAACTGGAGCAGTCTGACGGCTGGAAGATGACCCAGGTGGACGTCACGCGGTTGAATGCGCTGGCGGAAAAAGCCGTCAGTATGGCGTACACCCAAAAACACTGGAAACCCAATGACCGTATTGATGTCGGCGAGAAACTGCCCCTCACCGACTGCTACGTCGCACCATGCGTTACCGCCTGCGCTATTAAGCAGGATATCCCGGAATATATCCGTCTGATGGGCGAACAGCGCTATGCCGACGCGCTGGAGCTGATTTATCAGCGCAATGCCCTGCCGGCCATTACCGGTCATATCTGCGACCATCAGTGTCAGTACAACTGTACTCGTCTGGACTACGAGAGCGCACTTCACATTCGTGAGTTGAAAAAAATCGCCCTGGAGAAAGGCTGGGAGGAATATCAGCAGCGCTGGCATAAACCCGCAGGCTCCGGCACCCGACATCCGGTAGCGGTGATTGGCGCTGGCCCGGCAGGATTGGCCGCCGGTTATTTTCTCGCCCGCGCCGGGCATCCGGTGACGCTCTTTGAACGCGAAGCCAATGCCGGCGGCGTGGTGCGCAATATCATCCCGCAATTTCGTATTCCCGCAGAGCTTGTCGAACATGATATCGATTTTGTGATCCGGCATGGGGTGAATCTGGTCTACGGCTGCGATCCGCATCTGAGCGTTGAAAAGCTGCAGCAGGAAGGATTCCACTACGTTCTGGTGGGAACCGGTACCGATAAGAACAGCGGTGTCCCGCTAGGCGGTGATAACCCTAACGTACGAAAATCGCTACAGTTTTTGCGGGAGTATAACCGCGGCGACAACCTGAAGCTGGGGAAGCATGTGGCTATTATTGGTGCGGGAAATACCGCAATGGACTGCGCCCGCGCGGCCCTGCGCGTCCCCGGTGTGGAGAAGGTCACGATCGTTTATCGCCGTTCACAGCAGGAGATGCCTGCCTGGCGTGAGGAGTATGAAGAAGCCGTTGATGATGGCGTTCAGTTCCGTTTTCTGAACAACCCGGAAGAGTTTAACGCCGATGGCACCTTGACGCTGCGCGTCATGACGCTCGGCGAAGCCGATGAAAAGGGGCGCCGCCGCCCGCTACAAACCGCCGAGACCTGCACGCTGCAGGTCGATACCCTGATAACCGCCATCGGCGAACAGCAGGACCGCGATGCCCTCGCGACGATGGGTATTCCGCTCAATGAACATGGCTGGCCCGTTGTCGATCTCAATGGTGAAACCGCTAAGGCCAACGTCTTCCTGATCGGCGATGTGCAGCGCGGCCCCTCCTCCATTGTTTCCGCAATCGGCAATGCCCGCCGGGCAACGGATACGATTCTGGCCCGCGAGAATATCCTCAGTCACCATGGCGATAAACGCTGGAATAACGTCAATCCGGCGGAAGTCTACCGCCGGAAAGGGACCATTGCCGTAGCCATGGTAAACAAAGACGATCGAGATGCATTCGTGGCCCAGGAGGCCTCCCGTTGCCTCGAATGCAATTACCTCTGCAGCAAGTGCGTGGATGTCTGCCCAAACCGTGCCAACGTCTCAATCGCGGTGCCAGGGTTCCAGAATCGTTACCAGACCTTGCACCTTGACGCCTTCTGCAACGAATGCGGTAACTGCGCCCAGTTCTGCCCATGGCAGGGCAAGCCATACAAAGACAAAATCACCCTCTTTAGTCTGCCCGAGGATTTCGGCAACAGCACGAACCCGGGTTTTCTTGTCGAGGCGAACCAGGTTCACGTGCGACAAAACGATCGGATCTGGCTGCTGAATATCGACGAAGGCGGCCAGTTTAACGACGTACCGCCACCGCTTACCGATATGTGCCGCATTATCAGCCATGTTCATCTCCACCATCGCTATCTGCTGGGAGGCGTCGAAGTATGAGTATCCTGATTCTTAAAAATGCGACTGTCGCGCAACTTTACCCGGCGAAAGTCGTGGAAAATGTCGATATCGTTATCGAAAATGAGACCATTATCGATGTCGGTCCGGAGCAATGCCGGCGCTATCCGCAGGCCAGCGTTAAAGAGATGCAGGGCCGCCTGGTCATGCCTGGCAACGTGTGCTCTCACAACCATTTCTATTCGGGCTTATCACGCGGTATCCAGGCCGACATCGCCCCCTGTCCGGACTTTATCTCGACGCTGAAAAACCTGTGGTGGCGGCTCGATCGAGCGCTGGATGAAGAGTCGCTGTACTACAGCGGACTCATCTGCTCGTTGGAGGCCATTCGCAGCGGCTGTACTGCGGTTATCGACCATCACGCGTCTCCGGATTATATTGCCGGGTCGCTCAGTCAACTGCGTCAGGCCTTTCTGAAGGTTGGGCTACGCGGCATGACCTGCTTCGAAACAACGGATCGCAACGGCGGCGCCAAAGAGTTACAGGCTGGCGTTGAGGAAAACATTCGCTTTGCTCGCGAAATAGACAGCGCAAGGGAAAAAGGCGATACCCCGTATCTGGTGGAGGCCCATATCGGCGCTCATGCGCCGTTCACTGTCCCGGATGAGGGCCTGAGCATGCTAAACGAGGCCCTGAAGACAACCGGCCGCGGGCTGCATATTCACGCGGCGGAAGACCGCTACGATGTCTCCCACAGCCACCATCATTATGCAAAAGATCTGCTGGTGAGGCTGGCTGATTTCGATCTGATCGACAACAAAACGCTGATCGCCCACGGGCTGTATCTTTCCACCAGGGATATTGAGCTGCTGAATGCCCATGACGGGTTCCTGGTACATAATGCCCGTTCTAACATGAACAATCATGTGGGCTATAACCAGCGTCTGGCGGCGTTCCGTAACCTGGCGCTCGGTACCGACGGGATGGGTTCTGATATGTTCGAGGAGCTTAAGTTTGCCTTCTTCAAACATCGTGATGCCGGCGGCCCGCTGTGGCCGGATAGCTTTGCCCGCGCATTAAGCAATGGTAATGAACTGCTCAGCCGTAACTTCAAGGCGAAGTTTGGTCGTATCGAAGCCGGTTACAAGGCGGACCTGACCATCAGCGATTACGCCCCGCCCACGCCGTTTATCGCTGAAAATATTGCCGGCCACATTGCCTTCGGGATGGGGAGCAGCAACGTTCATAGCGTCATGGTCAACGGAGTCATGGTTTACGAAGATCGTCAGTTTACCTTTGACTGCGAACCGATGTTTGCCGAAGCCAGAAAGGTTGCGGCGAAGATGTGGAAGCGGATGGATGCCCTGGCCTGACGCCCCCTGGCAGGAAAAGAACCCGGTCTCTGCGCCGGGTTCTTTTTTGCAACGAGTCTACAGCGTCAACAGACTGGCGGTGGCGACTTTACGCTGTTTTTGCAACGCCGCCAGCGCCTCAGCGCTCATCACGCTGAGCGCTGCCGTCGGGCAAACATCAACGCAGGCGGGCCCCCGTTCACGCGCGACGCACAGATCGCATTTCACCACCACCGGCGGATGCGCCGCCGTGGCCACAATCGTTATTGCGCCAAAAGGACAGGCCACCACGCACCCCTGGCAGCCGATACAACGTGCGGCATCGGCTTCAACCCGCTCGGTTCCCATCGTTAACGCGCCGACCGGACAGGCAGACACGCAGGGCGCGTTTTCACATTGATGACACATCACCGGTACGCTGAGATGTGCGAGACGCATCACCTTCAGGCGCGGATGAAATTCCGCCCCTTCAGCCACGTGCGACAGGGCGCAGGCGACTTCACAGGTCCGGCAGCCGATGCAGGCCTGTGGACTGGCGACGATAAAGCTGGTCATACTCCCTCCTTGTTCCTGAACAAAGCCAGCATCTCGTGAGCCGCCTGGCGCCCGGCCACCATCGCTGTAACCACCAAATCGGCGCCATGCACCGCATCCCCGCCGGCGAAAATTTTGTCATTGTCGGTTTGCGTCGTGCCGCGACCTGGACCACCGGTACGAATCTGCCCCCAGCGATCGAGTTGAATCCCGTGCCCGCGCAGCCAGGGCATATCATGCGCCTGGAAGCCAAACGCCATGACCAGCACATCGGCCGGGAGCTCAAATTCTGAGCCGACAATCGGCTGCGGGCGACGACGCCCGTCCGCGCCAGGTTCCCCCATTTCGGTGCGGATCATCCCAACCGCGCTGACCTGACCTTTGCGGTTACGCAGAATAGATTGCGGCTGAACGTTGAACTGAAATTCCACCCCTTCTTCACGCGCGTTCACCACCTCTTTTTTCGAACCCGGCATGCTCAGTTCATCACGCCGGTAGGCACAGGTTACGCTGGCAGCGCCGCGACGGATCGCCGTACGCACGCAGTCCATCGCCGTATCACCTCCCCCCAGCACCACCACGCGTTTACCTTTAATCTCGGTCATCGGATATTCCGGGCTCTCCTCAAGCCCCATCACGTCACGGGTGCTGGCAATCAAAAACGGCAGCGCCTGAATCACGCCCGCGGCGTCTTCGCCCTCCAGGCCCGCCGCCATCAGGCCGTAGGTACCCACGCCAAGAAAAACGGCGTCATAGCCTGCAACCAGGTCGTTGAACGCCACATCGCGCCCCACTTCATGATTGAGGTGAAAAGTTATCCCCATTTCACTGAAGATCTCCCTTCTGACCCGCAGTATGCTTTTATCGAGTTTGAAGGGCGGTATACCAAACGTGAGTAAGCCGCCGATTTCAGGATGTCTGTCGAACACCGCCACCTGTACCCCCGCACGCGCCAGAATATCCGCGCAGCCCAGGCCCGCCGGACCGGCGCCAATGACCGCCACCCGCTCTTTACGCGGCACGACATTCCCCACGCCCGGCCGCCAGCCCATCGCCAGCGCGCTATCGGTGATATAACGCTCAAGGTTGCCAATGGTGATCGAGCCGCCTTCATTTTTCAGTGTACAGGCCCCTTCGCACAGACGATCCTGCGGACAAACCCGGCCGCAAATCTCCGGCAAAGAGCTGCTTTGATGACACAGCTCCGCCGCTTCGATGACATTGCCCTTGTTGACAAGGCGAATAAAATCCGGAATGTGGTTATGCAGCGGACAGGTCCAGTTGCACCATGCTTTCTGGGCGCAATAGAGGCAGCGTTCGCTTTCGTATTCCGCATCGCAGGCCTCAAGCCCGTGGTAAATTTCGCCAAAATGGGTCTTTCGCGTTTCGGCAGCGATTTTTTTCGCCCCGACGCGCGGTAATTTTTCGAGGAACGTTTCGCGTCGCGTCCTCTGACGAGGTTGTACCGCTAGCCCCTGGGCCGCACGAAGCTGTCGTTCGCGGCGCAGCTGGTTGATACCGGCATCATCCATCAGCTTCAACGCCTGTGTCGGGCAGGCTGCCACGCAGGCCTGCTGACCCGATGCATGTTCGCTGCACAAATCGCACTTCTGCGCCAGCTGCGGGGCATCCGCTGCCGCGGAGGTCATTTCGATGGCGCCAAACGGGCAGGCGAGCACACAGTTTTTACAGCCGATGCACTGCGCCTGTCTGAGCTGAATACTGTCATTCGCCAGATAGAGCGCCTGCGTCGGACATGAGGTGACGCAAGGCGCATCGTTACAGTGATGACAGGTAGCGGCACGACTCTCTTTACGGTGGAAGACAATGTGGATGCGCGGAAGGAAATCACGACGCTGCTGCGGCCAGACATCCTGATGATGCGCAGTCACGCAGGCTATCTCACAGACATGGCAGCCAATGCAGCTGGCAGCATCGGCAACAATAAATCGATTCATTTGCGTCCCTTTTATTATTATGAAAATGACAAGGGTCGCGATGCAATAATCAGGCGCTTTTTACGTTCTGCAGCGTAGCAGGTTCATTTTTGAGAACCGCCTCAAAGAAACGCCCTTCCCTGCGGCGACCGGGGACATCCAATGAGATGCCGCGCAGAATCATGTGGCGATTCATAATGATTTCATTCCTATCATTATGAGAACCTTCTGTTCCTCGTCCGTTGTTTAATCCTGACCTGTCGCGGCGTAAACCGCGCGTTCTGTGACAGTCGACTCATTTCGACAACTTTCTGCCTCAAATTCAAAAAACTGGCACTCCCTAAGCATATTCCCCTCAGGTGTATTTCATCGTTACTCATCCTTCTCCCCAGTCGCGCCTTCCAGGATGCACTGGCGGAAAATGTCGGATAATAAGGAGAACAAAGTTATGAGCGCCATTGATTCTCAGCCACCATCGGTCTCTGGCAGCCCCCACTCAACAGATGAGGTGGATCGCGTCTTGTCGCCGGGGAAGCTGGTCGTTTTGGGTTTGCAACACGTTCTGGTTATGTATGCAGGTGCCGTCGCCGTGCCTTTAATGATAGGGGACCGGTTAGGATTAAGTAAGGATACGGTGGCGCTACTGATCAGCTCCGATCTGTTTTGCTGCGGCGTCGTGACGCTACTGCAATGTATCGGTATCGGTCGCTTTATGGGGATTCGTCTCCCGGTCATTATGTCAGTGACCTTTGCCGCCGTTACGCCGATGCTGGCCATTGGTATACACCCCGATATCGGACTGTTGGGGATTTTCGGTGCGACGATCGGCGCCGGAATCATCACCACGCTGCTCGCCCCTCTCATCGGACGGCTGATGCCACTATTTCCCCCTCTGGTCACCGGCGTGGTGATCACCTCTATCGGTCTGAGCATTATGCAGGTCGGGATCGACTGGGCGGCCGGCGGCAAAGGCAATCCTGACTATGGTAACCCGGTTTATCTGTGCATCTCCTTCGCCGTGCTGCTGTTTATCCTGCTGGTCACGCGTTTCGCCAAAGGTTTTATGTCTAATGTCGCCGTCCTGTTAGGCATCGTCTTTGGCTTTGGCCTTTCAATGATGATGAATGAAGTTAACCTCAACGGCCTGTACGACGCCAAATGGTTCGCCATTGTCACGCCGATGGCGTTAGGGACGCCGGTCTTCGATCCGGTGTCGATTATCACTATGACCGCCGTGGTCATCATCGTTTTTATTGAGTCGATGGGGATGTTCCTGGCGCTGGGTGAAATTGTCGGCCGCAAGCTGACGCCGCAGGATATCGTTCGCGGTTTGCGCGTTGACGGTATCGGCACGGTGTTTGGCGGCGTTTTCAACAGTTTTCCCCACACCTCTTTTTCGCAAAACGTCGGGCTGGTCAGCGTCACAGGCGTTCACAGCCGCTGGGTCTGCGTGGCTTCCGGCGCTATTCTGATAATCTTCGGGATGGTGCCGAAAATGGCGGTGCTGGTCGCTTCCATCCCGCAGTTTGTGCTGGGCGGCGCAGGGCTGGTCATGTTCGGTATGGTACTGGCGACGGGAATTCGCATTCTGGCGCGTATCAACTACTCCTCTAATCGTTACAACCTTTATATCGTCGCCATCAGCCTTGGCGTGGGTCTGACGCCAACGCTGTCGCATGATTTTTTCTCAAAATTCCCGACAGTACTGCAGCCGCTACTGCATAGCGGGATCATGCTGGCCACGTTCAGCGCCGTCACCCTCAATCTGTTCTTTAACGGTTACAACAAACACACGGGGCTGATTCCCGAGAACCCGGCGGTTAAGCGCCAGCCACGTACGATGCGCATGTGGTTACTGATGCGCAAAGTTAAACAGCAGCAACACGATGAATAACGAGAAAGACTCCGGCGTCAGTGCATAGCTCTGACGCCGTCATCCCGTAACCGGGAGCATAAATTCCGCGAACTCAGGAGAACTCATCATGTTATTACGCCTGGTTTTCGCCACCGCGGTTCTCTGTTTGCTGAGCCAGCCAGCGGTGCAATATGCCATTAATTTGAGTATCCATAGCCGCTTCGACTTTTGGTTGCTCTTTTAATCGCGCTGTCTCCGCTTCGTTCTGACGAGGAAAATTATCATAATGAAAAAGGTGATTACCGTATGCCCGTATTGCGCAGCTGGCTGTAAGCTCAGGCTGGTCGTTGAGGAGGAAAAAATCCTGCATGCCGAAGCGGCAATGGGCAAAAATAACCAGGGGACCCTGTGCCTGAAAGGCTATTATGGCTGGGATTTCATTAACGATACCCAGATCCTCACCCCGCGCCTGAAAACCCCGATGATCCGCCTTCAGCGTGGCGGCAAACTGGAATCCGTCTCCTGGCAGGAAGCGCTCGACTACGTCGCGACCCGTCTCAGCGCC
Source organism: Klebsiella sp. CSG-1 (assembly GCF_056521145.1). NCBI lineage: Bacteria > Pseudomonadati > Pseudomonadota > Gammaproteobacteria > Enterobacterales > Enterobacteriaceae > Klebsiella > Klebsiella sp. CSG-1. The sequence continues at coordinate 71,361 of NZ_JBWNLD010000009.1, forward strand.
ATTAAGGCGAAGTACGGTCCGGACGCCATTCAGACCACCGGCTCCTCCCGCGGGACGGGGAACGAAACCAACTATGTGATGCAAAAGTTCGCGCGCGCCGTTATTGGTACCAATAACGTCGACTGCTGCGCTCGCGTCTGACACGGCCCTTCGGTTGCAGGTCTGCACCAGTCGGTCGGTAATGGCGCCATGAGTAATGCCATCACAGAGATTGATAACACCGATCTCGTGTTTATCTTCGGGTACAACCCGGCAGATTCACACCCTATTGTGGCGAATCACGTGATCAACGCCAAACGCAATGGGGCGAAAATTATCGTCTGCGATCCGCGTAAAATCGAAACCGCGCGTATCGCCGATATGCACATTGCGCTGAAGAACGGCTCGAACATCGCGCTGCTCAACGCCATCGGACAGGTGATTATCGAAGAAGATCTCTACGATAAATCCTTCGTCGCCAGCCGTTCCGAGGGTTTCGACGAGTATCGCAAAATCGTCGAAGGCTATACGCCGGAGTCGGTGGAAACCATCACCGGCGTCAGCGCGCAGGAGATCCGCGCCTGTGCCCGGATGTACGCCGGCGCGAAATCCGCCGCCATCCTGTGGGGCATGGGCGTGACCCAGTTCTATCAGGGCGTGGAGACCGTGCGCTCGCTGACCAGCCTGGCGATCCTCACCGGTAACCTCGGCAAGCCGAGCGTCGGCGTCAACCCGGTGCGCGGCCAGAACAACGTGCAGGGCGCCTGCGATATGGGGGCGCTGCCGGACACCTATCCGGGCTATCAATACGTGAAGTTTCCGGAGCATCGCGAGAAGTTCGCCCGGGCCTGGGGCGTAGAGAGCCTGCCGGCGCATACCGGCTATCGCATCAGCGAGCTGCCGCACCGCGCGGCGCACGGTGAAGTGCGGGCGGCGTACATTATGGGCGAAGATCCGCTGCAGACCGACGCCGAGCTCTCTGCGGTGCGTAAAGCGTTTGAAGAGCTGGAGCTGGTGATTGTCCAGGATATTTTCATGACCAAAACCGCTGCGGCGGCCGACGTTATCCTGCCGTCCACCTCGTGGGGCGAGCACGAAGGCGTCTATACCGCAGCGGACCGCGGCTTCCAGCGCTTCTTTAAAGCGGTGGAGCCGAAGTGGGACCTGAAAACCGACTGGCAGATCATCAGCGAAATCGCCACCCGGATGGGCTATCCGATGCACTACAACAACACCCAGGAGATCTGGGACGAGTTGCGGCATCTGTGCCCAAATTTTTACGGCGCCACCTACGAGAAAATGGGCGAGCTGGGCTACGTCATGTGGCCGTGCCGCGATGAGTCCGACGCCGACCAGGGAACCTCTTATCTGTTTAAAGAGCAGTTCGACACCCCGAACGGCCTGGCGCAGTTCTTCACCTGCGACTGGGTTGCGCCGATCGATAAACTCACCGACGAGTATCCGATGGTGCTCTCCACCGTGCGGGAAGTAGGCCACTATTCGTGCCGCTCGATGACCGGCAACTGCGCGGCGCTGGCCGCGCTGGCGGATGAACCGGGGTATGCGCAAATCAATACCGCCGATGCCGCGCGACTGGGCATTGAGGATGAGGCGCTGGTGTGGGTGAAGTCGCGGAAAGGCCGCATTATCACCCGCGCGCAGGTCAGCGATCGTCCGAATAAAGGGGCGGTCTATATGACCTATCAGTGGTGGATTGGCGCCTGTAACGAGCTGGTCGCGGAGAACTTAAGCCCGATAACCAAAACGCCGGAGTACAAGTACTGTGCCGTGAACGTTGAGCGCATCGCCGACCAGCGCGCGGCCGAGCAGTATGTGATTGATGAGTACACCAGGCTGAAAGCCCGTCTGCGCGAAAGCGCAATGGGTTAACCCTGCTCCCCGGTTCCGCGACGTTTATCGCGGAAAGATCCGGCCGATCGCCAGAGTCGTCAGGAACGGTTAAATCAGAGAGTCCGGTTATCAGACGGAAAAGACAGAAACCCGGGCCAGGTGTTTACACCTTAGCCCGGGTTGTAAGGTCTATGACTTTAAAGCATGGTGAATAGAATCAAGAATCGGTTGATAGCCGGTACAGCGACAGATATTCCCCTCCAGCACATCTTTCAACTGTTCATCCGTCGGCTGCGGCGCTTTAGTCAGCAGCGCCGTGGTACTCACCAGTACGCCAGGAGTACAAAAACCGCACTGCACACCGCCATGCTCGACAAATGCCCGCTGCAGTTTTTGCGTCAGCGGGTTATCGTTCAACCCTTCAAGGGTGGTGATTTCCGCCTCATCGCACTGTTCGGCCAGAACCAGACATGAACAGACGGCATTGCCATCCATCAATACCGTACAGGCGCCGCACTCTCCGATGGAACAGCCCTCTTTCGTGGCACTCAAGTGCAAAGTGTCCCGCACCAGATCCAACAACCGCATGTGCCCTTCCACTTTCGCTTCCACCAGCTTGCCATTGACCTTCACTTTGATTGTGCTCATTGCGCTATCCTGTGCGGAGCGCTATCACGCTCCGTTAATTTATGATTATTGATCAAATTCGTGCTTCGCCTGTGCCATCATGTCGCGGAACATACTGATAAAGACAGGCTGCTTATAGGCAGCGGACCAGCGTTTGCCGATGGCGGCATCGATCAGCTTTTCCAGAACCGCACAAGCGCGGTCGATCGATTCATGCTCCAACCGCTGGCCAATCAGGCAACGCTCGACATCAGGCAGGCGCTGCGGTTTGCTAAACAGAGCGCCATCCACCAGCCGGCAGTAGTCGACGCACCCGTTAGCATCCAGAGACAGCAGCGCACTCAGGCTTTGCCGGGTAATATTCAGCGCATTACGTCGCCCCAGCTGATGATAGAAACCTCTGGCCTGCGGTCTGGCCGGCGGCGGCAGGATCACCTGAGTCAACAGCTCGTCCGGCTGGCGCTGGGTTTTATAGCCAGAAAGCAGAAACTCACCCAACGACATCCGCCGCGTGCCGCGCAGGGAATGCAGCACAATACTGGCATCGTAGAGGATCGCCGGTGGAATAGAGTCGCCACAGGGCGCGGCGTTAACGATATTGCCGCCAATGGTGGCGCGGTTACGAATCTGATGTGAGCCTACGGTGTGACAGGCCTGAACCAGTAGCGGATAGCGCTCACGCAGCAGCGGATGCTCGGTGATGCGGTTAAAGGTCAGCGCCGCGCCAAGGACTATCTCATGACTATGGGGATCTTCTGTTATCCCGGTCAGCTCCTGAAGACGGGAAATATCCACCAGCTTCATTGCCCGGGTTTGCATGCGCCCTTGCACAATGACGTCCGTCCCTCCCGCTATTGCGCTCACGCCTTCCTGAGCCAGCAACGTGAGCGCCTGTTCCAGATTCTGCGGACGGGTTACCGTCACGTCGGTCAGCCGCAGCACCTGCTTTTTATTTTCCGCCTCGATCATCAGCTCGCTCTGCCGGGCTGGCTTTTTCAGATTGAAGCCGAGGATCACCTGCTCAAGGGTCAGCGGCAACTTATTAAAGCGCCTCCCGAGCGCGAAGCTGACCGCATTATTGATAGCTGCCGCGGCCAGTTCAGTGGCCGGCTCGCCGATGCCTTTCGCCCCATACGGCCCGGCAAGATCGGGGTTTTCTACGCCGATAACCGTGATTCGTGGGATATCTTTAATGGTCGGCAGAAGGTAGCTGTCAAAGTTTTCTGACTTCACCTGGCCGTGCTCAATATTGAAATCTTCCAGCAGCGCATAGCCAAATCCCTGGGCTACGCCGCCGCAAACCTGGCCTTCAAACCCCACCGGATTGAGTATCCGCCCAACATCGTGCGCGGCGGTCACATGCAGGAGTTCAGTTTTCCCTGTACTGGTGTTCACCCGAACTTCAGCCACCTGACAGCCGTACACCCAGGTAAAGTACGGACTGCCGCAGCCTTTTTCTTCATCCCAGTGAATCGGAGGAGGGACGAACCAGCCATACTCGGTGAGACTAACGCTGGCCCATTTGGTTTTATTGACGGCGCGTTTAAAATCAATACGCCGGCTGGGGTCATGGCGGTTGATTATCAACCCGCCTGACCAGAGGGTATCGGCAAGCTCGCATGCGCCAATAGTGTCGCCGACGACGCTGAGAATGCGTCGTTTGATCTTCTCTGCCGCATCAAGAATCGCCCCGCCGCCCACCATCGTTCCGCGCGTGGCCGCCGTGGATCCGCCATCACCAATGACCGACGTTGGCGGCTCGCTAAAATGAATCTCTTCAAGCCCAATACCAAACGCTTCGGCGGCAATGAGCGACATGGTGGTCTGTAACCCCTGACCATTTTCTGATACTGATGTCGACAGGTTAACGCTGCCGTCTTCGTTGACCTGAATCAGCGCCGTTGAGGTATCCACCCCTTCCGCACCGATAGAACAGCCGCGATAGCTCAGCGCCAGGCCAATACCGTAGCGCCACACGCCTCCCAGCTGATTCAACACATGATAATGCTGGCGCTTCGCCATAAATTCTGCCGACTCGCTGGCCTTATTCAACACTTCAATTGCCGAAACGGTGTGGTTGTCGAACAGCTGGCCGGTAATCGAAGTATCGCCCTGTCGTAGCGCGTTTTTTTCGCGCAGCTTCAGCGGGGGAATATCCAGATATTCCGCAATCTCATCCATCAATGATTCATGCGCGTAGACGACCTGCGGCGAGCCAAAACCACGCATCGCCGAGGTATAGCTGTTGTTGGTATAGACCGCTTTGACATCAATATGGACATTAGGAATGCGATAAGGACCCGCGGCCTGCACCGAAGATCGCCAGGTCACGAAGGGCGAAGAAGCAGCATAGCCGCCGCTGTCCGCCAGAATATCGATCTTCATCGCGACAATATGCCCGACCTCATCCAGCCCCACTTTATACTTCATTTTATAGGGGTGACGTTTGCAGCTCTCGATAATCGACTGTTCGCGGGTATAGGCGAATTTCACCGGGCGTCCGGTTAAGTGGGTAAGTAAGGCCGAGCGGCAGGCCAGATGATCGATCACATCGTCTTTACCGCCAAACGATCCCCCCATCACCGCCCGCTTAATATTAATTAAGCTCTGCGGCCAGCCCATAAATTTGGCCACGAATCCGCGAACACGATGCGGATTCTGAATCGAACCGGAAATAATCAGGCTGCCGTCGGTGGGATCCAGCCAGCTGAGCACCACTTCTGGTTCGATATACGCATGCTCCTGAAAGCCAACTTCATACTCGCGCTCCAGCACATAGCGAGCCTCGGCGAACCCCTTACTGATATCGCCTTTAATCGTATGATGATGCGCGGCAATATTGTCGCTGCGTTGCGGATGGATCAACCGGGCATCGGGTGCCAGCGCCTGCTCAACATCGGTGAGCGGCACATAGGGCGTATAGCGGACGTGTATTTTGTCAGCGGCTTCGCAGGCGGCCTCATAGGTGGTCGCCGCGATCACGGCAATCACATCGCCGTGAAAGACCACCTCATCTTTGACGATCGGCAGGTAATCTTGCACGATAACCCCCACCACAGGCGTACCAGGAATATCCTGCCAGGTGGCAATTTTCACCACCCCGTCGACCGCCAGCGCATCGCTCAAATCAAGGTGTTCAATTTTGCCCGCCGGGATATCCGCATAGCGGCAGACACCAAATAGCATACCTGGCAGGGTGATATCATCACCATAAATGGCCGTTCCTTTGACTTTCGCCAGGCCATCCACTCGTCCCGGCGACGCTGAACGTAAAGCGCACATAACATTCCCCTTATTATTGTCCGTTGATGGCAAACCAGACTTAGCCATTGCATGCAGTATCAGTTCGCCCACGGGAAAAGCCCGTCCGGGACAACAAATCCAATATCTGTGCCATAAGTTGGCCGGGATGTGGTGCAGGTTATTATTTGTGACTGGGAACGCAAAAAGCGGCATCGACGGGGAAAAATCAGCGCAACGGGCGATTCGGCGAGGGTGTCACCGCCCGAACGCCGCTGATTTTATCAAAGTGAGAAGACGTATTTTATCAAATTAATAATTGCCAGCCGTCGCCAGGATGGCGCGGCTCAACAGACCGGTCTGGCGCCGATGCGGCGGCGTTTAGCGCGGGTCAGACGGTATAAATACGGATATCGTGCTCGCGGAATGTGTCGCTATACTCGCGACTGACGTTCTCCTCCACCACCAGCACATCAATGTCGCTGCTGTGCGCGACGACGAAACGGGCCACCGCCGGAATCTTATCCGAAGTCAGCCCGACGATAATTTCACTGCACTGTTTAATCACCGCTTTTTTAAATTCGCAATCGGCATAGTCAAATCCGGTCAGACCGGATTCCGGCGCCATCGCGCAGCCGCCGATAAACCCCTGATCAAACAGCACTCCCTGCAGCTGAGCCACCGCCGAAGCGCCAACGCAGCCGCCCGAGGCTCGCTGAACCTGCCCGCCAAGCATCACCACGTCATACAACGGCTTTTTGAGCAGCTCTGCGGCTATCTCCGGCGAATTGGTCACCACCGTTAACGCCAGCTCGGCAGGCAGCGCCTCGGCCATCGCCAGATTGGTGGTACCGGTATCGATAAAAATGCAGCCGCCGGGCTTGACCAGTCTTGCGCATTTCTGCGCGATTCTGATTTTTGTTGCTGCATTTTTGTCTTTCCGCTCGCTGTAATCCCCGGCTTCTGGCAGGTTCATTACCGCGCCGCCGTACACCTTTTTACAGACCCCGTCCTTGCTAAGTTCATGCAGATCCCGGCGAATTGTATGCTCAGAGACGTTTAAGCGGCTGGCCAGTTCGCTACAGACCACCCGACCGTTTTCCTGGAGGATCTGACAAATCAGCGCTTGTCGTTGCTGAGGGAAAGCTGCATAATCGAGCACATTAACTCCTGAATTTATCTTAACCGAGCACTAAAGAGCATGATCATGCATCCGCCCGGTTCTGTCAACCTACCCTGCAAAGAGGTAAAAAATGAAAATTGCCCATGTCGCTCTCTGGACTCGTCAGCTTGAACAACAGGCTCGTTTCTGGACCGGTTTCTTCAACGGCCAGATTAACGAAAAATATTGCAGCCGGACCAACCCCGGCTTTGAGTCTTATTTTGTGAAAATCGGCGAAGATATTGCCATTGAACTGATGAGCAAACCGGGGCTACAGGCGGTCACGGCGGACAATAACCACACCGGCTGGGTTCATCTGGCTATCTCTGTCGGCGGCGCGCAGCAGGTCGATGCGCTGGCCAGGCGGGCAGAAGCCCAGGGGATTTTAGTCTCCCCGCCGCGCACGACCGGCGACGGCTATTACGAAGCGGTGATCAAAGACCCGGATGGCAATCTGATTGAAATCGTTGCATAGTCAGCTCTGCAACCCATTCTGAGCAGGAACGCACCGTGTCTACCTACCATGTTATCGATAAAGAGAGCTGGCATCGTCGAGATCATTTCGAGTTTTATCGCACCTTTGCCAACCCCAGCTTTAACCTCTGTGTGCCGGTAGAAGCGCAGCGCCTGTATGAGTGCGCGAAGGATCGCCAGGTCTCCTTTTTCCAGCTGGCGCTCTACGCGCTGCTGCGGGCAGCCAACGCGGTCCCTCAGCTCAAGCAGCGGATGCAAGGCGACGATATTATTGAATATGATGATATTGCGGTGATGACGCCGGTCATGACCGCCCGGGAGGGGTTTCGTCAGGTATGGTGCGACAATGCCGCCGACTTCGCCGCCTTTAGCCGGGCGGCGACGCCGAATATTGAGGCGGCAAAAACCACGGATCCGGCGCCGCTGATTGTCGAGGGCGAGCACTTTTTCTGCGCCAGCTGTCTACCGTGGCTCCATTTTAGCGCCATCACCCAGGCCGAGTATTATACGGGTGCGGCGGTCCCCGCGCTCACCTGGGGCAAACTGAAAAACGGCGTCATTCCGGTGGCGGGTAAATTCAACCATGCTTTTGTGGATGGGCTGCACGCCAGCCGCTTTTTCGCACAGGTTGAAGCCGGGTTTACCGAGCCGGATGCCTTATGGCAGCCGCTGGTCTGAAGCCGCCGCGACCCATTCCCCATCCTCCTTGCGAAACGGCTGTTCCTGCGCCTGGGTCAGGATCTCCAGCACCACTTCCGACGGACGACAAAGGCGTGTGCCTAACGGGGTGACCACAATGGGCCGGTTAATCAGGATCGGGTGCTGCAACATACTCTCGATCAGTCGTTCGTCGCTAAGGGTTTCATCATCAAGCCCCAGCTGCGCGTAGGGTTCGACGTTTTTGCGCAGCAGCGCGCGCACCGTTATCCCCATCGCCGCAATCAGACCCACTAACTCTTCCCGCGACGGCGGCGTATCGAGATAGTAGATAATCGTCGGCTCCATACCGCTGTTGCGGATCATGGCCAGCGTATTGCGCGACGTGCCGCAATCCGGGTTGTGATAAATGATGGTGTTGCTCATATCAGGTTCTCACGACAGAGAAAAAGAGAGACGCAAAGCAAGTGCGGCCAGCGTCACCAGCAGTACCGGTAGGGTCATGATGATCCCGGTACGGAAATAGTAGCCCCAGGAGATGGCTCTGTTCTTTTGCGCCAGAACATGCAGCCAAAGCAGCGTCGCAAGGCTGCCGATTGGCGTGATTTTTGGCCCCAGATCGCAGCCAATGACGTTGGCGTAGATCATCGCCTCTTTAATCACTCCCGTTGCCGTGCTGCCATCAATGGATAACGCCCCGACCAGCACCGTCGGCATATTATTCATGAGCGACGAGAGTACCGCCGTCAGCACCCCGGTACCGAGCGTTGCCACCCACAGCCCGTTATCCGCCAGCACATTCAGTACGGCGGAGAGCGCATCGGTTAACCCGGCATTGCGCAGACCGTAAACAACCAGATACATCCCCAGCGAAAAGACGACAATTTGCCACGGCGCCCCGCGCAACACCTTGCCCGTATTAATGACTCGACCCTTTTTCGCCACCGCCAGCAGCACCGCCGCTCCGCTAGCGGCAATAGCGCTGACCGGGATCCCCAGCGGTTCCAGAATGAAAAAGCCGGCCAGCAGCGCCACCAGCACCACCCAGCCGGTCAGGAACGTCGGGCGATCTTTAATCGCGCTGGCCGGTTCGGGCAACAGGGCCAGATCGTAGACCGGTGGAATATCGCGGCGAAAGACCAGATGCAGCATCGCCAGGGTCGCCAGGATCGCCGCGATATCGACCGGCACCATAACCGCCGCATAGGCGCTGAAGCCAAGATGGAAAAAGTCGGCCGAAACAATATTGACCAGATTCGATACCACCAGCGGCAGGCTGGCGGTATCGGCAACAAAGCCGGCAGCCATCACAAAAGCCAGCGTCGCGCGCTGGCTGAAACCCAGCGCCGACAGCATCGCGATGACAATGGGGGTCAGAATCAGCGCTGCGCCATCGTTAGCAAACAGCGCGGCCACCACGGCGCCCAGCAGAATTATCCAGCTAAACAGTCGCCGCCCGCGCCCGTTTCCCCAGCGGGCAACGTGCAGTGCCGCCCAGGAGAAAAAGCCCGACTCGTCCAGCAGCAGACTGATAACGATCACCGCAATAAACGCTGCCGTGGCGTTCCAGACAATATTCCAGACCACCGGAATATCGCTCAGATGAATAACGCCGAACGCCAGCGCCAGCGCCGCCCCGAGGCTCGCGCTCCAGCCGATACTGAGTCCCTTCGGCTGCCAGATAACCAGCAGCAGCGTTAAGAAAAAAATGGTCCCTGCGAGCAGCATTCCTCACCCCTTCAAATATGCAATAACAGATATATTAAGCCGCCATCAGCAGGAAGACGGCGAAGCGTCAGCCACCCGGGCACGCACCTCATCGCGCAGGCATCGCCATGCGCTGTCGATGATCTCTGCCGCCCAGGCCGGCATATGCGGCGACAAACGGTAGTGCACCCATTTCCCTTCCCGACGGTCAAGAACCAGCCCGCCCTTGCGTAGAATCGCCATGTGACGGGATATTTTGGGCTGAGATTCCGCTGTCACCGCGCAAATATCGCAGACGCACAGCTCACCTTGCTCCCTGAGCAACATCACAATCGTCAGGCGCGTGGCGTCAGACAATATTTTAAAAACCTCTAGCGGATGCGGCATTTTTGATTCCTTAGCGCGTCATTTACATATATGCTAATTCATATATGTTTATTTTGAAATAACCCTCCTCAAAAAAAGGTGTTCCCCCATGGCTGATTTCCCTGCCCTGCAAGGTGAATTTTTTGATTTTGAACTTGCCAACAAGCTCCCGGATCGGGCGCCACCGCGAATCCTCATTCTCTACGGCTCGCTGCGCGAGCGCTCTTTCAGCCGCTTCGCCGCGGAAGAAGCCGGACGACTGCTGACGGCCATGGGCGCCAGCGTCCAGACCTTCAATCCTTCCGGGCTGCCGCTGCCCGATGATGCGCCGGAATCGCACCCTAAAGTGGTTGAGCTGCGTGAACGGGTGCGCTGGTGCGACGGGATGATCTGGAGTTCACCGGAGCGACATGGCGCGATGAGTGCGGTGATGAAAGCCCAGATTGACTGGATCCCCCTGAGCGAAGGTGCTGTCCGCCCTTCTCAGGGCAAAACGCTGGCGGTGATGCAGGTGTGCGGCGGTTCCCAGTCATTCAACGCCGTCAATCAGATGCGGATCCTCGGGCGCTGGATGCGGATGTTTACTATCCCGAATCAATCGTCTGTCCCCAAGGCCTGGCAGGAATTTGATGAACAGGGTCGCATGAAGCCCTCGCCGTGGTACGACAGAATCGTCGACGTCAGCGAAGAGCTGTTCAAGATAACCCAGCTGCTGAAAGGCCATACCGCGCTGCTCGCCGGGAGATACAGCGAACGCAAAGAGAGCCATCAGGCCCTCTCAGCGCGAGTCAATCAGGCCAAAATCTGACGGGTAATGCGCGGGGATGCTCCCCGCGCTGGCAGGGCTTCAAATCCCAATCGGTTGATAGCCTTGCCACTCGGGCCTGGCCGCCTCGCCCGCAGCGTTGGGCGTCAGGTGGAGATACCAGTCGCCCACCTTGTCCAGCAGCAGACAGTCATCGACGGCCTGCAGATTGTCCTTATGCTGCTGCCAGGCGCCGCGCAGCAGCGTCTTCAGCGCTTTCTCCTTCGCCTCCCGCGCGTCACTCGCCGTAAACAGACCGAATTCATGCAGTTCCGCCAGGGTGTCGGAGCGATAGCCGCCGGCGTTAACAAAGAACAGCTTCACCCCGCCGTGAGCAGGCGTTCTGGCCAGAGTCACCTCATAACCATCGGCCCAGTTGATCCTGCTATAGCCGTCAATATGGATTTTATCCGCATCGCCAAACCAGGCCTCGCGCAGCGCAGGCCACGCCTCCTCCGGGGTTCGCGCCACCACAAACTGAATGTCATGAACTTCAATATTCGATTTACCCGCATTGCCACCGACGTAAAACATAAACAGATACATTGCCGATCCTCTGATTATCATTTTCGATATATATCAGACTACATAACGCTTGTTTCAGCAAGTTTCCCCGACGCAGGCTGTCGGAAATGCAGCAGCCTGCTATCACCGGTGCTGCATTTGCAGCAACCTTCCCGGCAGATAAAAACGTAATTCATTGATTTTAAATATCTAAAAATTCTCCGCGAACTGGCACAGCCTTTGCTATTTACATATAACACATTGGAATTATAGGTTATTTAGTTATCTATTTTTTGCATATAGCCATTTAGTTAACCACGAGAAAACCGTATGTCAGAAAGCCAATCACCCGTCAGCTATACCCGCCATTCGCCGGATGCCCATGTCATCAGCAGCGATGAAGAAGCCATCGCCATTGCCCACGAGATCGCCCTGCTGCTACAGCCCGGAGCCGCAGAACGCGACCGTAGCGGCACGGTAGCGCCCGAGATTGTCGATACCTTCTCCAACAGCGGCCTGTGGGGCATCACGGTGCCGCGCCAATGGGGAGGCGCCGAGGTCTCCGCCGCCACCCTGGCTCAAGTGATTGCCATCATCTCCGCCGCCGATCCGTCGCTCGGACAAATTCCGCAAAACCATTACTGCCTGCTCGAGGACATTCGCCTGCAGGGCAGCGCAGAGCAACAGGCCTTCTTTTTTGGCCTGGTATTACAGGGGCATCGTTTTGCCAACGCGCTTTCCGAGACCGGCGGCAAAACGGTGCTCGATATCCGCACCCGCCTGGAGACCCGTGGTGATGCGCTGTACATCAACGGACGGAAGGGCTATTGCACCGGCTCGCTCTACGCCCACTGGATAGGCATTCTGGCGCTGGACGCCGACGATCGCGCGCAGCTGGCCTTCGTGCCGCGCGACAGCGCTGGCTTGACGGTGCTCGATGACTGGGACTGCCTTGGGCAGCGAAATACCGCCAGCGGCACGGTCCTGGCGGAGAATCTGGCGGTCGCGCCGCTGCATCTTTTCCCGACGTGGAAATCTTATGCCTCGCCGACGCTCGCCGGCCCCTTCGCGCAGCTCACCACCGCCGCGATTGATGCCGGGATCGCCCGCGCAGCCCTCAACGACACCGTCAGCTTCGTTCGCCAGTTCGCCCGACCGTGGATTGATGCCGGCGTCGAACGGGCCAGCGACGATCCGCTCACCATCTACCATATCGGGCAGATCGACAGCCGACTGGCCGCCGCTGAGGCGCTGCTGGAGCAGGCGGGCAAGGTTCTCGACCGCTTTAAACAGGATCTCAGCGAGGAGCATGTGGCGCAGGCTTCCATCGCCGTTGCCCGCGCCAAAGTGTTCACCACCGAGGTTGCCCTTGACGCCGCCAGCCGCCTGTTTGAACTCAGCGGTACCCGGGCGACCGGCAACCGTCACAACTTCGATCGCCACTGGCGCAATGCGCGCGTTCACACCCTGCACGACCCGGTACGCTGGAAATATCAGCTGCTCGGCAACTGGGTATTAAACGGCATTCGCCCGCAGCGTCACGACTGGAACTAAGGTGGCCCCCGTGCTGGAGTTTTTTGCCGATATCGACTGGAGCGATGTGCTCCAGGCGGGCATCGACACGTTAATCATGCTGGGCTGGTCGCTGGGCTTTACCGTACTGCTCGGTCTGCCGTTAGGGATTGTCCTCTACCTCACCGGCCAGCCGCAGCTGCTGCACGCCCCGCGGCTGTATCGCCTGCTGTCGTTTTGCGTCAACGTCCTGCGTTCGCTGCCGTTCATTATTTTGCTGATCGTCATGATCCCGGTCACCACCTTAATTACCGGCACCTCCCTGGGCGTACAGGGCACCATTCCGCCGCTGGTGGCGGGCTGCGCGCCTTTCTTTGCCCGGCTGGTGGAAAGCGCCCTGCGCGAGGTGGATCACGGTCTGGTGGAGGCCAGCTGGTCAATGGGCGGCAATACCGCACAGCTGATCTGGCACACCCTGTTGCCCGAATCCCGCGCCGGGCTGGTTGCCGCCGTCACCGTCACCGCGATTTTGCTGGTGGATTACACCTCTATGGCCGGGGTTATCGGCGGCGGCGGGCTCGGGGATCTGGCGATTCGTTTTGGCTACCAGCGCTTTCAGACCGACGTGATGGTGGTCACCGTCCTGCTGCTGATTGCCCTGGTGCAGGTTTTACAGATGAGCGGCGACCGCCTTGTGCGGTACATGAGCCGTAAATAACAAAGACACGCGACTTTCCCAGGAAAAAACCATGAACAAAATAGTGCACAAGACCCTTATCGCCGCCGGGCTGCTGGCCCTCTTCTCCGCCTCTGTCGCCGCCAACGAAACGCTGACCGTCGGCGCCACGCCGGTACCGCACGCGGAAATCCTTGAGTTCGTCAAGCCGGAGCTGGCCAGACAGGGCGTAGATTTGAAAATCAAAGTCTTTAACGACTTTATTCAGCCTAACCAACAGCTGGCGGAGAAAAACCTCGACGCCAACTACTATCAGTACCGTCCATTCCTCGATAACTACAACCAGACGCGACATACCGATCTGGTCCCGGTGGTAGGCGTCCATATTGAACCGTTTGGCGCCTACTCCAGCAAATATCACGACATCAAAGCGCTCCCGGATGGCGCCACCATCGCGGTGCCGAATGACCCGGTCAACACCGGGCGAGCGCTGGTCATGTTAAGCGATGCCGGCCTGCTGACCCTGAAAAACCCGAAGGATCCGCAGTCGGCGACCCGGGATATCGTCGCCAACCCGCACCATTTTAAAATTCGCGAGCTGGAAGGCGCCATGTTGGCGCGGGCGGTGAATCAGGTCGAACTGGCGTTTATATTCGCCAACTATGCGCTGGAAGCGGGAATCGATACCGATAAAGCCCTGCTGGTAGAAAAAGGCAGCGATCTGTACGTCGAGTATCTGGTGGCCCGCCCCGATAACCTCAACGATCCGGGGATCCAGAAGCTGGCGAAAGCGCTGCACTCCGACGCGGTGCGCAATTTTATCCTCACCCGCTACAAAGGCAAAATCGTCCCGGGCTTCTGATCGCCGGACCGTATCCGGCAGCGCTGATGCTGCCGGTTTTTCAAGGCTGACGGAGCAAACTACCGTGACTCACAATCCTCGTGCCGTACCGCATATACAGTTAAGCGGAATAAGCAAAGCCTACCCTAACGGCGTTCAGGCGCTGCAGAATATTAACCTGACGCTCTATCAGGGCGAGATTTTCGGCATTATCGGCCGCAGCGGCGCCGGGAAATCGACGCTGTTGCGTCTGTTTAATCGGCTGGAAAACGCCGACAGCGGCGAAATCACCATTCACGGCGAACAGACGTTGCGCTATTCACGCAGCCAGATGCGCGACCTGCGCCGCCGGGTGGCGATGATCTTTCAACACTTCAACCTGATGTCGACCAAAACGGTGGCGCAAAACGTCGAACTGCCGCTTAAGATGGCCGGTGTCCCGCGGGCTGAAAGGCAGCGCCGGGTCGATGAGATGCTGGAACTGGTCGGCCTCAGCGCCCTGCGCGATAGCTGGCCGGCAAAACTCTCCGGCGGGCAAAAGCAGCGTACCGGGATCGCCCGCGCGCTGGTAACCCAGCCGGAAATTCTGCTTTGCGACGAGGCAACCTCGGCGCTGGATCCGGAAAACACCCTCGCTGTGCTTAAGCTGTTGAAAGAGATTAACCAGCGCCTTGGTCTGACGATTATCCTCATTACTCATGAAATGGAGGTCATCCGCACGCTCTGCGATCGGGTGGCGGTGCTGGAGCGCGGGCATATCATCGAACAGGGCGAGGTGTGGCGGGTGTTTGGCAACCCGCAGCACGAGGTGACGCGTAGCATGACCAGTACGCTGCATCACGATCGCCCCGGCGAAAACCTGTCGTCGGTGGCCGGCTCGCAGCTGGTGACCCTGCACTTCGACGGCAGCAGCGGCGGCGAGCCGGATTTACACCGCATCGCCGCTTTGCTCGGCGATGGCGCACGCCTGCTGTACGGCAACTGCGAGCAGATTCAGGGGCGGGTCATCGGACAGCTACGCATCCGGCTGCCCCGGCCGCTGGATGACAGCGCGTTAGGTCAGCACGGCTGGGTCGCGGATCGTTTGACTCTCGGGAGCGAACTGACGGTGGAAAATTCTCCGTCTTAATCAAAATCTGGCATTTTATTGCCAGATTATTGCTAATGCTGATTCGCTATAAATCATATTTTTTCGTTGTTAGACAGGCCGTGGTGCGCCTCTTATCTTTCGTCATGAATTGTAAATTTCAGCGCAATTATTTGATGAGGGAGCACTTTTGTCCAGATTACTGCACGGATTAAAAACTAAACAGACGCGATTTTCGCACGCTATTGCAATCGCGTTAATCGGCGGCACGCTGGCATTTTCTTCTGTGACCAGCGCGGACGAAATTTTGCAGGAAGGCATCACGCCGGCCACCGATGCCAGCCAGATCCCGGCGGCCGCCAAACTGCGTAAAGACACCGTCGTCGCCGGGATTTCCGAGCCACAGGGGATCTTTAACCCCTACTTCTTCGTTAACGGCTGGGACGAAAACGTCACCAACGTCATCTTTTCGCGCCTGATTGACTGGGACAGCCACGGCAACCTGGTCCCTGGCCTGGCCGAAAGCTGGCAGGTGAGCGCCGATAACAAAGTCTATACCATCAAGCTGCGGCCGAATCTGACCTTCAGCGACGGCTCGCCGCTCACCGCGGAAGATGTCGCCTTTACCCTCACCGTGCTGCTGGATCCGAAGTATGACGGCGATACCGATATTACCCTCGCCAATATTGCCGGCGGCGCCGAGTATAAAGCCGGGAAAGCCGACAGCGTCAGCGGCCTGAAGGTCATCGACCCGCTGACCCTGCAGGTCACTACGACGCAGCCCGGCGCCACCACCCTTTCGCGGATCGGTGGTCCGGTGCTCTCCAAAGCCTGGTATGGCAAAGGCTACCAGCGCGGCCAGCTTGACTATCTGCGCAGCCTGCATGGAAAACCGCTGGGCAACGGTCCTTACGTCTATGACAAATATATTCCGGGCCAGGAGATTCGTTTCCACGCTAACAGCCACTTCTACCGCGGCACACCGCCGATGCCGCGCTTTATCTACCGCGTTACCAACCCGTCGACCAACTTTCAGCTGTTCCAGACCGGGGAAACCGACTACGACGCCTTTACCTCGCGCCCGGACGATATTGAACAGCTGAGAATGCTCGGCTTCGCCAATATCAACCTCTACGGCTCCAGCGATTACAGCCAGGTGGAGTTTAACGTCCGCCGTCCGGCGCTGAAGGATGTCAAAGTTCGGCAGGCGCTGATTTACGGCCTCGACCGCCAGAAGCTGATCGATGTGGTGTACCAGGGCTATGGCAAGGTGGCAGTTGAACCGATCGCCCCTATCTCCTGGGCCTACAATCCGCAGGGGGTCAACCCGTATCACTACGATCCGGCGCAGGCGAAAAAACTGCTTGATGAAGCGGGCTGGAAACCGGGCCCGGACGGCATCCGCGTGAAAGACGGTCAGCGTCTGGAGCTGACGCTGCTGGTCAGTAAGAAGGTGCTCAACGATGCGCTGATCCCGATTGCCAAAGAGAACTGGCAGCAGATCGGCGTCGTGCTCAAACCGCAGGTGGTCGACTTCAACGCCCTGATGGCCCAGCGTAAAGCGGGCAACTATGACCTGGCCTCCTTTAGCACCAGCACGCTCAACGACCCGCACGACGGCGTATGGGGTTTCTACAGCACAGAAGCCAAAGAGTCGGGCTATAACAATCCGCAGGTCGATAAGCTGATTAACGAAGGCAACGCGCTGCTCGACGTCGAAAAGCGTAAGCCGATTTACCATCAGCTGTATCAGGTGCTGGCGGAGGACCCGCCGGTCATTCTTCTCGGCTACCGCCAGATTCTCTCGGCCAGCAGCGCCAGGGTATCCGGTTTTAAACCGGATATTTATAACGGCCTGACCGGCAGCCTGCCGGATGTGAAAATCGCCAGGTAACCATCACAGCCGCCGGAATACCCCGGCGGCTGAGTGAGAATGTTATGAGAAATTTTATCCTGAGACGGCTGCTGCAAACGCTGCCGATGCTGCTACTGGCCTCATTGATTATTTTTATGCTGTTTGCCAAAACTCCCGGCGACTTTATCGACGGCAATATTACCCTCACCGCCGCTCGCGCCGCCGAACTCAAAGCCATCTATGGCCTCGACCAGCCGCTGCTGACCCGCTATCTGCGTTGGCTCGGCCAACTGCTGCGAGGCGATCTCGGTTTCTCGCTGCAGTACCAGATTCCGGTCAGCCAGTTGCTAAACCAGTACATCTGGAACTCGTTCCTGCTGGCAAGCATTGCGCTGGTTTTTTACTGGGGCATCGGCCTGACGGTGGGCATCGTCTCCGCCATGAAGCCAAACTCGCTGTTTGACCACCTGGTGAGCGTGGCGGTCTTTGCCGCGATGTCCTTTCCGACCTTTTTCCTCTGTCTGCTGTTGATTAAGTGGTTCGCCGTGGATCTGCACTGGCTGCCGGTTGGCGGGATGACCAACACCGGCAGCGATGAACGCGGCTGGGGCTATATCCTGCAGGTGGCCGCGCACCTGGTGCTGCCGGTTCTGGCGCTGGTGATGCTGCAGGCCGGCAGCCTGACGCGCTACTTCCGCGCCAGTATGCTCGACGTCGTCAGGATGGATTTTATTCGTACCGCCCGAGCCAAAGGGCTGCGCGAACGGACGGTGATCTTCAAACACGCGCTGCGCAATGCGCTGCTGCCCATTATCACCCTGCTCGGCTTCGAGCTACCGGGGCTGTTCTCCGGCGCCATCATCACCGAAAAGGTCTTTAACTGGCCTGGGGCCGGGCATATTCATATCGATTCGCTGGCCGCCCGCGATTATCCGGTACTGATGGGGTTTACCCTGTTTCTGGCGGTGCTCACCATTTTGGGCAACCTGATAGCCGATGTTCTCTACGCGTGGGCCGACCCGCGAATTCGGGTGAGGTCATAAATCATGTTTAGCACTCTGTTTTCAACGCAACGTC
This sequence comes from Klebsiella sp. CSG-1, assembly GCF_056521145.1. NCBI lineage: Bacteria > Pseudomonadati > Pseudomonadota > Gammaproteobacteria > Enterobacterales > Enterobacteriaceae > Klebsiella > Klebsiella sp. CSG-1. The sequence continues at coordinate 89,781 of NZ_JBWNLD010000009.1, forward strand.
GCCTGCGCAAGGCGGAGATTCCGGCGCTCGCTATGATCACCCCATCACCGTGGCGCCAGGCCTGGCGGTCGCTTCAACGCAACCGGCTGGCCATGTTTTGCCTGCTGCTGCTGGCGGTGATGGCCGCCTGGTGCGTGCTGGGGCCGCTCTGGTCGCCGTGGAAAGATGATGCCACCGATGTCCTGATGATTAACAAGCCTCCTGGCGCTGAGCACTGGCTGGGTACCGACTTTCTCGGCCGCGATGTCTACACCCGCCTGCTGATGGCCGGACGTATTTCGTTGATTATTGGCCTGCTCACTATGCTGCTGTCGGTGGCGCTGGGCTACCTGCTCGGCGCCGTCTCCGGCTATGCCGGCGGCCTGACCGATAAGCTGATCATGCGCCTGGCGGACCTGGTGATGACGATTCCCGGTCTGCCGCTGCTGATCGTCGCCGGGGCGATGTTATCCGAACTCGATTTTTCCCCGGATGCCCGGATCTACATGGTGGTGGTGATGCTCAGCCTGCTGGAGTGGCCAAAGCTGGCGCGGCTGGTACGTGGTCAATGCCTGTCGCTGCGCGAACGCGATTTCATGCTGGCAACCCGGGTACTGGGTCTTTCCGCCCGCCGTCGCCTGTTTGGCCATCTGCTGCCCAATACCATTCCGATTCTGGTGGTCATGGCGACCATGGCGGTGGCGAATGCCATTCTGAGCGAATCGGCGCTCAGCTACCTTGGACTGGGCGTGGTACCGCCCACGCCCTCCTGGGGCAATATGATGGACGCCGCCAACAGCCTGATCGACTTCCAGCGTCGTCCGTGGCTATGGATGCCGCCGGGTATCGCCATTTTTATCACCGTCATTGCCATTAACGTGCTGGGCGACGGCCTGCGCGATGCGATGGATCCGAAAATGAAACAGAGGCTGAAATGAGCGCCCCGTTACTCACCTTCCGACAACTCTCGGTCTCTTTCGCCGCCGAAAAACAGCGCGTGCGGGCGGTACAGGAGGTGTCGTTTGCCATTCATGCTGGCCAGACCGTCGGGGTCGTCGGCGAATCCGGCTGCGGAAAAAGCGTCACCGCAATGGCCTTAATGGGCCTGTTGCCGCCCCAGGCCGCGCGTATCGATAGCGGAGAAATCCTCTTTGACGGGCAGGACCTGCTGCGTCTGAAAGCCCGCAACATGGCCGACCTGCGCGGCAACCAGCTGGCGATGATCTTTCAGGAACCGATGACCGCGCTGAACCCGGTGCTGACCATCGGCGAGCAGCTGTGCGAGCCGCTCATTCGCCACCTGGGCGAAACGCCCAAAGCCGCCTGGCGCCACGCCACCCGCCTGATAAGCGAAGTGGGGCTGGCCCGCGCGGATAGCCTGATGAACAGCTACCCGCACCAGCTCTCCGGCGGCATGCTACAGCGCGTGATGATTGCCATGGCGCTGAGCTGCCAACCGAAGCTGCTGATCGCCGATGAACCCACCACCGCGCTGGATGTCACCGTTCAGGCGCAAATCCTGCGCCTGCTGCGCGATCGGGCGCAGGCCAGGGGGATGGCGATGCTGCTGATCACCCACGATCTGGGCGTGATTGCGCAAATGGCGCAACAGGTGGTGGTGATGTACGCCGGCCGGGTGGTCGAATCGGGTCCGACGGCCGAGATCTTACGCCAGCCGCAGCATCCCTATACCCAGGGGCTGATCGCCTCGCGGCCGGTGCCCGGCGAACGACGCCGTCGCCTGTACTCGATTCCCGGGCAGGTGCCGGATCTCGCCGCCCTGCCTGCCGGCTGCGCCTTTGCCGACCGCTGCCAGCGGGCCAGCGCAGCCTGTCGCCAGAGTATCCCTGCGCTATTGGGAACAACGCGGCAGGCCGCCTGCTTTCACACCACATCCGCGGAGCCGGTTGCATGAACAGTGAAAACCATCAATATGTCATTGAAGTCGAAGGGTTAAAAAAACACTTTCCGCTGCGCGACGGGCTCTTTGGCCAGCAAACCGGGCAGCTGCGAGCGGTGGACGGCGTCAGCTTTCGCATCCGCCAGGGGACTATTTTCGGCCTGGTGGGCGAATCCGGCAGCGGAAAAACGACCGTAGGACGCACGCTACTAGGGCTATACGAGAAGAGCGCCGGTAGCGTGAAATACCGGGGCCGGGAGCTCTCCACCCTCACCTCGCAGGAGATGCAGGCGCTACGCCCTAAAATCCAGCTGGTGTTTCAGGATCCCTACAGTTCGCTGAACCCGCGGATTCGCGTCGGCGAGGCGATTGGCGAAGCCATGCTGCAGCATAAACTGTGCAGTCGGGCGGAGCTGTATGACAAAGTGATTGCGGTGATGCAGATCTGCGGCCTCGCGCCCCACCACTACAACCGCTTTCCGCATGAGTTCTCGGGCGGTCAGCGCCAGCGTATTGGTATTGCCCGGGCGCTGATTCTCAACCCCGACTTTATCATTGCCGACGAGCCTATCTCGGCGCTGGATGTCTCTATCCAGGCGCAGATCATCAACCTGTTTTCCGATCTGCGCGACGATTTTGGCGTCACCTTTCTGTTTATCTCCCATGACCTTGGCGTGGTGGAGCATCTCTGTGATGACGTGGCGGTGATGTATCTCGGGCAGTTGGTGGAGACCGCCAGCCGCGATGCGCTGTTTGCCCAACCTCGCCATCCCTACACCCAGGCGCTGCTGGCGGCGGTACCGACGCTCGATCCGCACGCCGAACCCGTCGCGGTCGTACAAGGCGAGATCCCCGATCCCTCGAATCCGCCGCCCGGCTGTCGTTTTTCCTCACGCTGCCCGAAGGCCAACGACCGCTGTCGCCGCGAAATTCCCGCGCTGCGTGTGATAGCCGCCGGCCACTCTGTGGCCTGCCATGAGGTGGTCGCCTCCTGCTAAAGCGCGAGGCCCTCCGACTGCCGGCCGGCGCCTGAGGCAAAAAAAAACCAGTCAGCAATGACGCTGGCTGGTTTTAACCTACCGTCGCGGCGTACTCAATACGCCGCCTTCAGGCGCGCTACTCTTCCAGCGCGTAGGCAATAATATCATCGCCCACATCCGGGGAGTGGCTGGCGCCACCGGCGGAAATGACCACGTACTCTTTTCCGCTCTTCGGCGATTTATAGATAAGCGGCGCTGCCACGGCCCCAACCGGCAGGCGAGCGCGCCACAGCTCTTTCCCGGTTGCGGAATCCAGCGCCCGCAGGTAGTTATCCTGGGTCCCGGCAAAAAAGATCAGCCCGGAAGCCGTCGAGGTCGGGCCGCCCAGCGTCGGCATACCCAGCGGGATATGCATGTGGGTTTTCAGACCCAGCGGACCGGTATCCTCGACGGAGCCCATCGGCACCTGCCACATCAGCTGACGAGTATTGAGATCGATAGCGCTCATCGTGCCGAACGGCGGCGTATTACACGGTATCCCCAGCGCGGATTGCAGAATATCGATCCGCACGCCGCCATATGGCCCGGCGACCTGCGGGCGCACGGTCCCCATGAACCCCGGAACCTCATCCGTAGAGACTTTGTATTTCGCCATATCCTGCTGACGTACCAGCGACATTCTCAGCGGCATGCGCATATCGTTAACAAACAGCGTCCCGCTACGCTCATCGATGGAGATTCCGCCCCAGTTCATGCCGCCCAGCAGGCTCGGCCATTCGATATACGGCTTCTCTGACGGCGGCGTATACATCCCAAGCCAGGTGGACTCTTTGAAGTCAATGCGGCACATCAGCTGGTCAAACGGCGTCACGCCCCACATTGATTTCTCGGTTAACGGTTCAACGCCGAGCTGCGGCATCCCGGTCGAGAACGGCTGGGTGGTAGAAAGGCGTTCGCCTTCTGCCCCTTCGTGCGCTACCGGCAGTTCGTCAACGCGCGTCACCGGCTTGCCGGTGCGGCGATCGAGAACATAGATCTGACCGGTTTTGGTGGTCTGAATCAGGACCGGAACCTCTTCGCCCTGGTCATTTTTCATGTGGAACAGCACCGGCTGAGACGGCAAATCATAGTCCCAGACATCATGGTGAACGGTCTGGAAGACCCATTTTGTTTCACCGGTGCTGGCATCCACCGCCACCACGGAAGAGCCATACTTCTCTTTCGCTGCGTTACGGTCGCCGCCCCAGTAATCCGGCGGACCGTTGCCGGTCGGCAGATAAACCAGGTTCAGCTCTTTATCAAAGGCCGGCACCGTCCAGACGTTCGGCGTTTCGAGGGTATACACGCGCCCTTTTTGCGGATCGGTCACATTTTCCGGCTGACCCACATCCCAGGCCCAAACCACGTTGCCGTTGCGCACATCGAAGGCGCGGACCACGCCGGAAGGTTCACCGTGAATAATATCGCGAACCCAGCCGCCCAGTACCGCAATATGCCCCATGATCACCGGCGTCGAGGTCGGGTGGTAGCGCTTGCTGTTCTCGGTGTTGTCCATCCCCTGCTTGAGATCGACGCTACCGTGGTGGCCGAAGTTATCGCACAGCTCGCCGGTTTTGGCGTTCAGCGCCAGCAGGCGCGCATCGACGGTGGAAACCAGAATCCGCTGCGGACACTGCTGCAGATCCGGGCTGGCTTTCTCCTGCGCCGTCAGCGAGGTATCGTTTTGCACATCATAGTAGCCGACGCCGCGACAGGTGACGTGTTCGGCGGTCTGCGCATGCGGGTCAAAGCGCCAGCGCGCTTTCCCGCTATCCGCATCCAGCGCGGTGACCACATTCAGCGGCGTACAGGAGTAGAGCGTATCGCCAATTTGCAGCGGCGTATTCTCATCCACCCCAATCCCCGGGCCGCTCACCCGGCGGCCGGTGTGGTAGGTCCACGCCACCTTCAGGTTTTTGACGTTTTCCGGGGTAATATCATCGTACGGGGCAAAACGGGTACCTGAAGCATCGCGGGCGAAAAATTCCCAGTTGTCGCTTTGAGAAGCAAGGGTCGGCTTGCTATCTGCAGCGGCTTTCACCACGCCATGATGAATGCCGCCGTGAGGATAAAACGCCGAGACCAGCGTCGCCAGCAGAGCGATGAAAATCGCCGAGGCGCTCCAGTTGGCATAGCGAACCGCGGCCCGTTTAACCGGCAGCGTCGTTGCCAGCCACAGGCCAAGCATCAGCAGCAGAGCCGGCACCACCAGACGAGGAATCAGTCCCCAGTAGCTGAGCTGCACTTCATAAAGCGCCCAGACAAGGGTCAGTAAGAAGGTCACAATGGTGAAAGGGAGGACGTATTGACTGCGGATAAGGTATCCGATGGCGATAAGCAGATAGGCCACGCCGGCCAACAGATACCAGGCGCTACCGCCCAGAGTCAGGAGCTTGCCGCCCCAGAAAGTGAAAAAGAGTCCCGTACAAAAACTGAGTAATACAAATATAACCCGGTAGACGGTGAAGAAGATCCTCCTGCCGCTACCTCGCTGTTCGTTCATATCTCATCCCATACAACATTAGTCGTTATAACCAATATATTTATTTTTAACAGCATCCGATCCAAACAAATCGGATACAGACCGCATAACATCCTGGTTGGACGCTCATGAGCCGAGCGAAGAACGTAATAAAGTATATGGATTTGTAAAAGTTATGTAAAACAATCCAGCATTAAATGTTTAAAATTTTTTAATTTATAAACGGAAGTTGCAGCGGCGAACGCTGATAAAGCGCGTGATAAATAAGCAGAGGAAGATAAACGGGCGGGAGATGGCTGGCCAACAGCCCCCTGCGGGCCAGCACACCGGTAGGTGCAAATTAGTTTACGGGCCGCGACCCGCTGATTTGCCGTAGAGCAGCCTTCATTTCCAGCTGCGCCAGCTCCTTCAAACCTTCGCGTTTGATAAACTGACTGCGATGTTTGCTTTTGACCTCTTCTATACTTTTTTTGATCTCCTGCGGCGGTAATTTATACCAGCCGCGACGATGTTTTTCGCCCCCGACTTCCAGCCACAGCGCAGAGTAACTGGTTTGTACTTTCTCGCTTTTGACGTGAAAATCGGAGTCGATGGCATAGATCTCTTTAATATCGCTGTGCTGTAGAAAACCATAGAGCAGAGAAATAATTAAATTTTTCGGTCGGGTGCCGTGCAGCTCTTTGGTCAGCACTTTAATTTCATCATTGGCAATATCTTTCCCTCCCTGAATGCCGCCTATATAAGCCCGGCCATCTTCGGTGCAAGAAAAACAGATGCTGTAAATGCGTTTTCCATCCTGAAGCATTAATAGCATCAGTTCGCCCTCCTCCTGAAAAGGCGAAGCCAGCAGTTTTACCGCAATGTGGCTGCCGTTTTTCAACGGAATTTCCGCCACGGTCAGCCCGTACTCTACCACGTTATACAGCTGCGGCAGTGCGTCTGCGCTAAAGGTTTTTTCGATAAAAATCAAGGCGCCATGGGCAATATCCAGCTTGGCTCTTCTTGACATTTTTTTATTTAAATAGGCTTTGAACGGCTTATCCTGAAAACTGACCAGCCCCTGCGTTGCACCGGTTAATCTGGCGCAAACATATTTATCACAAAGCTCTTGATATTCCTTATACTTTCCCCCTGCGAGAGGTATTTCTCTGCATTTTCGTAAGACCTTTTTATATTTGAGTTTAATTTGACAAATCAATTTATTATTTTTTCGCCATTCTTTGATGGCAACTGTTGCTGTTTGAGCCATTGATCAAGATCCATAGAATCAACCATAATCGTGGCCATAATATCATAAATAGTTCAAGTCAACGCTTGATTAGTGAGTCGTTGTCCTTTCATTTAATAAATAGGCAGATAATCATTCTTTCGCTTTATAATTAAAGGCAGGGAGATGTCAACTCTTATTATTGGCAGTCTCTTGTGGCGTCAGATGAAAAATATCAGGTGGCGCCACGCTATTACCGCTCTGTGCGGTAACGGGGCGCCCAGGGTTCATCCTGCCGTGGTTTTGCTCTATAATCTGACCACAGTCAAAAGTGAACTAAAGTGGGTAACTCATGGAAATTGATCTCGACAATCTGGTCTTCAGCGGTCTGGAAGAAGCGCAAGAGCGCAATGCCGAACGCCTTGAAGATGCTGACAAAAAAGCCGAAGCGATCGTTGCCGATGATGATTGTGGCGACGCCTGCAAAATCTGATTCCTGAACCGGCTAACCACGCCGGTTTTTTTCGCCCGTCAGTCAAGCCGTAAATGCCCCCTTCAGCGTGCCCAGCAACGCCTGCGCCGCCTTCGACAGCTGCAGATGACCGGCATGAATCACCCCGACACACTTCTCAATCGGCGGGTTATCCAGCGGCAGGCATACGGCGCCCAGCGCCTGCATCTGCGACTGGCAGAGCGCCGGAACGGCGCTGCCGCCGAGGCCGCTGGCCACCATTCTGCCCACCGTCACCAGCTGATGGCTCTCCAGCGCAACATCCAGTTGACGGCCGCTGCGCGCCAGTTCCTCTTCCAGCATCAGGCGGACCGCCGAAGGCCGCTGCAGCGTAATGAAATCCAGCGTCAACAGCTCGCGCCAGGAGAGACGATGTTTACCGGCCAGGGGCGATGATTTCGGCACAATCGCGATAAAACGGTCCACGCCCAGCGGCGTAAACAGCAGATTATTGGTCGGCGCCGGCTCAAAAGCGATGCCCATCTCCACCCGCCCTTCACGAACCATTTCGATCACCTGCTCGTTAATCACATCGTGAACGGTCACGTTAATCCCGGCATAGCGATCGCGAAAAGCTTTCAACACCTCGGGCAGGACGTTTGCCGCAAACGAGGGCATGGCCGCGATCGAGATTTTGCCGCGCTGCAGGGTAAAGCTCTGGCGCATCGCCTCTTCGGCGTTATCCCAGTCGGCCAGCAGCTGGCGGGCCATCGGTAAAAAGATCTCCCCCTCCTGAGTCAGCGTCACCCGGCGGGTGCTGCGTTGCAGCAATGCGCCGCCGAGTCCCTCCTCCAGTCCTTTGATGGTCAGACTGAGGGCCGGCTGCGAAATATTCAGCCGCTCGCTGGCGTGGGCAAAATTCAGAGTGTGAGCTACCGCTAAAAACGCGCGTAACTGTTTGACACTCATTCTCATTTTTCATCCCGTTAACTAATTGAAAAAATTTAGTTAACAACAAATTAATAAGAAAACCCAATGAGTAGGTCACAAATTCAAAATTAACAAATCAGTCTGCGCCGCCAATGATAGCCCCATCGCAAGCCAGCAGAGGTGAATCATGGCAGGACTGGATAAGCGCGTCGCCAGCTACGAAGCGGCGCTGGAAGGGTTAACGGACGGTATGACCGTGCTGGCCGGCGGTTTTGGCCTGTGCGGCATTCCGGAAAATCTGATTGCCGAAGTCAAACGCCGGAACGTACAGGGGCTGACGGTGGTATCAAATAACTGCGGCGTCGACGGTTTCGGCCTCGGCATCCTGCTGGAGACGCGCCAGGTCCGCAAAGTCGTGGCCTCGTATGTCGGTGAAAACGTCCTCTTTGCGCAGCAGGCGCTCAGCGGCGAACTGCAGGTGGAGCTGACCCCACAAGGCACGCTGGCGGAGAAAGTTCGCGCCGGCGGCGCAGGCATCCCCGGCTTTTACACCGCCACCGGCTACGGTACGCCGGTGGCGGAAGGGAAAGAGGTGCGCCAGTTTGCCGGTAAGCCCTACATCCTCGAAGAGGCCATCACCGGCGACTTCGCTCTCGTTAAAGGCTGGAAGGCAGACTGGTACGGCAACGTTATCTATCGCCACACGGCGCAAAACTTTAATCCGCTGATGGCCGCCGCCGGGCGCATTACGGTGGTCGAGGTAGAAGAGATCGTCCCGCCGGGCGAACTTCCGCCCTCTTCGATCCACACCCCCGGCATCTACGTCGACCGGCTGATCGCCGGCCAGTTCGAGAAACGCATCGAACAGCGCACGCTGCGCGCAGGGAGCCTCTGATTATGCTGACTCGTGAACAAATGGCCATCCGCGTCGCCCGGGAGCTGCGCGATGGCGACTACGTCAATCTCGGTATTGGCATCCCGACGCTGGTCGCCAACTACATCCCGGCAGGCATTGACGTCATGCTGCAATCCGAAAACGGCCTGCTCGGCATGGGCGGTTTTCCGCACGAGTCGGAGCTCGATGCCGACATGATCAACGCCGGGAAACAGACGGTCACCGCCCGGACCGGCGCGGCGATTTTCGATTCCGCCCAGTCCTTCGCCATGATTCGCGGCGGCCATGTCGATCTGACCGTTCTCGGCGCCTTTGAAGTTGACGTTGAGGGCAATATCGCCTCGTGGATGATCCCGGGGAAAATGGTGAAAGGCATGGGCGGAGCCATGGATCTGGTGGCCGGGGCGCAAAACATCATCGTGGTAATGACCCACGCTGCGAAAAACGGCGAATCCAAACTCCTGCCGCGCTGTACCTTACCGCTGACCGGCGTCGGCTGTATCCAGCGGGTGCTGACCGACCTCGCCCTGCTGGAGATACGCGACGGGGCTTTCGTCCTGCGCGAATACGCGCCGGGCGTCACCCCCGACGAAATTATGCGTAAAACCGCCGGACGCCTGATTGTCCCGGACGACGTCTGTGAAATGCGGTTCAACTGAGGAGGCAACATGCAAGAAGTGGTGATTGTTGGTGCGGTCAGAACGCCCATCGGCAGCTTTCGCGGCGTATTTTCCACGCTTTCCGCCGTTGACCTCGGCGCCGGGGTCGTGCGCAGTCTGCTGGCCCGCTGCTCGCTGCCGGCAACGGCAGTCGACGAGCTGATTTTCGGCCAGGTTTTAACCGCCGGCTGCGGGCAGAATCCGGCGCGTCAGACGGCCTTGCGCGCCGGTCTGCCGGTCAGCTGTCCGGCAGTGACGGTGAATCTGGTGTGCGGTTCCGGGCTGAAAGCCGTGCAGCAAGCGGTGCAGGCGATCCGCAGCGGCGACGCCCAGGTGGTTATCGCCGGTGGTCAGGAGAGCATGAGCAATGCCCCCTATCTGATTGACGGCGCCCGTGCCGGGCTGCGCGTCGGCCATCGCAGCATGCAAGACAGTATGATTCAGGACGGCCTGTGGGACGCCTTCAACGACTATCACATGGGGGTGACGGCAGAGAATCTCGCCGACCGCTATGCCATCGATCGCCAACGGCAGGACGCCTTTGCCGCCGGTTCACAACAGAAAGCGGCGGCAGCGATCGAAGCGGGCCGTTTTGAGCAAGAGATCGTGCCGGTGGTCATCAGACAGGGAAAGCAACCGCCGCAGACCATTACCCGCGACGAGCAACCCCGTCCGGCCACCACGCCAGAGCAGCTGGCGCAGCTGCGCCCTGCGTTCCGCGTGGAAAACGGCACCGTCACCGCCGGCAACGCCTCTTCGCTCAACGACGGCGCGGCGGCGGTACTCCTGATGAGCGCCGACAAAGCCCGGGAGCTGGGGCTGCCGGTGCTGGGACGCATTGTCAGCAGCGCCGTGGCGGGCGTCGATCCGGCGGTCATGGGGATTGGCCCCGTCAGCGCCTGCGAGATGGCGCTGGCACGGGCCGGATGGCGGCTCGACGAGGTGGATTTAATTGAGGCTAACGAGGCTTTTGCCGTTCAGGCGCTGGCCGTTGGCCAGTCTCTGGGCTGGGAGAGCAGCAAAGTCAACGTCAACGGCGGCGCCATTGCCCTCGGCCACCCTATCGGCGCCTCCGGCTGCCGGATCCTCGTCACCCTGCTGCATGAAATGCAGCGCCGGAGCGCCAGTAAAGGGCTTGCCACTCTCTGCGTCGGCGGCGGACAGGGTATCGCCATGACCATCGCACGTTAACAGGAGTCACTATGTATAAACCAACGCTGGCGGTGCTCGGCGCCGGACTGATGGGTATCGGTATCGCCTGCCACTTTGCTCGCCACGGCCACCGGGTACGGCTGTACGATACCGACCCGTCGCGTCTGGCAGAAGTCCCTGCCGTTGCCGCCGCTATTTTGCATGAACTGCAGGAGAGCGGACAATTTGATGCCGCCCACCAGCAGGCGGTTCTGGCGCGCTTAGCCGGGACCACCAGCCTCAGCGATCTGGCGGAATCTACGCTGCTGATAGAGGCGATTCCTGAACGTCTGCCGCTCAAACATGCGCTGTACGCGCAGCTGGAAACGCTGATTGCCGACGATGCGATCATTGCCAGCAACACCAGCGGCCTGCCGCCGGATAGCCTTGCGGCGGGCATGCGCCATCCGCAGCGACTACTAATCGCCCACTTCTGGCACCCGCCGCACTTTATTCCGCTGGTGGAGGTGGTGCCCGGCAGCGCCACGCGCCCGGAGCTCCCCGCCCTGGTGAGCGACTTTTTCACCCGCGCGGCGCTGGAAGCAGTGGTGCTTCAGCGTGCGGCGCCGGGGTTTGTTGGCAACCGCCTGCAGTTCGCTCTGCTGCGCGAGGCGCTGCATATCGTACACAGCGGTATCGCCTCGCCGGAAGTGGTCGATCGGGTGATGCGCGCTTCCCTCGGCCGCCGCTACGCGATGGTCGGTCCTCTGGAAGCGGCCGATATGACCGGGCTGGCGACGGTGCTGGATATTTGTCAGCACCTGCTGCCAGAGCTGGCCGGCGACGCGCAAATGATGGAACTGGTCGCGGAAAAGGTCGCCAGGGGCGAGACCGGCGCGCGCAGCGGGCAAGGATTTTATCGCTGGGATACTGCGCGGATGGCCCGTATCCAGTCGCGTCGGCAGCACCTCCTGCGCTATGCCCTGAAACCGTAGCTTCTCGAACTGTAGCCAACAATAACAATGAGCGTGAGGTGTCGTGATGAGTGTTTTGATTGCCCTGGCCGCGCTGGCATTACTGATGCTGGCGGCCTATCGAGGATATAGCGTTATCCTCTTTGCCCCTATCGCCGCCCTCGGCGCAGTGCTGCTCACCGACCCCGGCGCAGTAGGACCGACCTTTACCGGTCTGTTTATGGAAAAAATGGTCGGGTTTGTAAAGCTCTACTTCCCGGTGTTTCTGCTGGGCGCGGTGTTCGGCAAGCTGATCGAGCTGGCGGGCTTCTCGCGCGCCATCGTCGCCGCCGCCATTCAGATCCTCGGCCGACGTCACGCCATCCCGGTTATCGTGCTGGTTTGCGCCCTGTTAACCTATGGCGGCGTCTCGCTGTTTGTGGTGGCCTTTGCGGTCTACCCTTTTGCCGCCGAACTGTTCCGCCAGAGCGCTATCCCCAAACGGCTGATTCCGGCCACCGTTGCGCTGGGCGCGTTTTCCTTCACCATGGATGCCCTGCCCGGGACGCCGCAGATCCAGAACATTATTCCCACCAGTTTCTTTGGCACCAACGCCTGGGCGGCTCCCTGGCTTGGCACGATCGGTTCGCTGTTTATCATCACCTTTGGTCTGCTATGGCTGGAACGTCAACGCCGTAAAGCCCAGCACGCGGGAGAAGGTTACGGCACGGATTTGCAAAACGAACCGGACACGCCGGACAACATCAACCTTCCTCATCCGCTGATTGCCATTGCCCCGCTGCTGCTGGTGGGGATCCTGAACCTGCTGTTTACCCGCTGGATCCCGCGATGGTACGGTACCACTCACGAGCTGGTTTTGCCGGGACTGGCGAAGCCTATCGTCACCGAAGTGGGTAAAATCACCGCGATCTGGGCCGTTGAAGCAGCGCTGCTGGCTGGCATTGTCGTGGTGCTGATCTTCGGCTTTCGCAATATCCGCGGGCGTCTGGCGGAAGGCAGTCGCACCGCCGTTAGCGGCGCCATTCTCGCGGCGATGAATACGGCATCGGAATATGGTTTTGGCGCCGTCATTGCCGCGCTGCCCGGTTTCCTGGTTTTGTCAAAGGCGCTGACGGCCATTCCCAACCCGCTGCTGAATGAAGCCATCAGCGTGACGGTGCTGGCGGGCATTACCGGCTCCGCATCGGGCGGGATGAGTATCGCCCTGGCGGCGATGTCGGAGACCTTTATCGCTGCCGCCCACGCCGCCGATATTCCGCTGGAGGTATTGCATCGCGTAGCCTCGATGGCCAGCGGCGGCATGGATACGTTGCCGCATAATGGCGCGGTCATTACCCTGCTGGCGATCACTGGCCTCAGCCATCGTCAGGCCTACGGCGGCATTTTTGCCATTACCCTGATTAAAAGTCTGGCGGTTCTGTTTGTCATTGCCGTCTTCTATTTAACCGGCATTGTCTGATGCGACAATATATAACCGGCATCACGAAGGAAAACACCATGAATCTGAACGGAAAGGTGGCGCTGGTCACCGGCTCAACAAGCGGTATCGGTTTAGGGATCGCGAAAGTACTGGCAAAATCCGGCGCGCAGCTGATCCTCAACGGCTTTGGCGACAGCGCATCGGCGCGCGCGGAAGTGGCGCAGATCGGCAAAACCCCGGGCTATCACGATGCCGACCTGCGCGATGTGCAGCAGATTGAAGCGATGATGGCCTACGCCGAAGCGGAATTTGGCGGCGTAGATATTGTGATTAATAACGCCGGGATCCAGCACGTGGCCCCGGTGGAGCATTTCGCCGTAGAGAAGTGGAACGATATTATAGCCATCAATCTCTCCAGCGTCTTTCACACCAGTCGTCTGGCGCTCCCCGGGATGCGGGCGCGTAACTGGGGGCGCATTATCAATATTGCCTCGGTTCACGGTCTGGTGGCCTCGAAGGATAAGTCAGCCTACGTCGCAGCCAAACACGGCGTGATCGGCCTGAGTAAAACGCTGGCGCTGGAGACCGCCAGAACCGGCGTGACCTGCAATGCGATTTGCCCTGGCTGGGTGTTAACCCCGCTGGTACAGCAGCAGATCGATAAACGCATCGCTGAAGGTTGCGATCCGCACCAGGCCCGCGAACAGCTGCTGGCGGAAAAGCAGCCCTCCGGCGAGTTTGTCACCCCGGAACAGCTGGGTGAACTGGCGCTGTTTCTCTGTAGTGAAGGTGCAGCCCAGGTGCGCGGCGCGGCATGGAACATGGACGGCGGCTGGGTCGCGCAATAACCGACAACCTGCTCAGGAGGCACCCGTTCCTTCTGAGCAGCCCTCATTTTTTCCGGCGAAATATTTCCCTGCCGTCGGTTTATTTTCGGCAAAAGACAATGAGTTCGGGCTATTTATTTAATAATGATGTATGGTTTCAGGCCATTAAATCAGGAAGGAAATCATATGTCAGATCGAAAAGATGCCAAAAGCCGCCGTAATTATCTTGTAAAATGCACCTGCCCTAATTGCTCCCAGGATTCAGAACACAGCTTCAGCCGAGTACAAAAAGGCGCCCAGCTCATTTGCCCCTACTGCCACAAACTCTTCCAGACAACAGCAAAAAATGCTGCTTAATCTCTAGATGCCAGACGCTGATTGTTCCACGAAATCCAACACTGATTAGATTATTCTTATCATCTTGAATGAATGGCACAATCGGTTGTTATTTTTTTGGCAAATAGAAAACCCGCACAATGGCGGGTTTTAAATAAATCTATTCTGTCTGTTACCCTGGTAAATCTGTCTACTCAGGCTGCGCCGTCTTCGTTATCGCAGACCCACCAGCGTTCAGCATACTTATCCTACGATCGAAACGTTTGTCGCCGCCGGGCCTTTCGCGCCGCTGCCGACCACAAACTCGACCTTCTGCCCTTCAAACAGGGTGCGGAAGTCTTCGCTTTGAATGGCAGAAAAGTGGACGAAGATGTCCTTGCTGCCATCGGCCGGCGTAATGAAGCCGAAGCCTTTATCTGCGTTAAACCATTTGACTAAACCAGTCATTTTATTCGACATTCGATATTCCTTTTTATGAGCCCTTAATCGGCAAACTGGTTTGCGCTACAGAATCAACTTAACACTTAATGGAGGGACTCAAGGAAGGAGGTATCAGCGATAACGCCTGGAAATGAGGACTGCTTTAGTGAACTGCTTTCTGTCTTACAAACCGACCAGGCTATTAAGGCACAGGGGATATTTATTAGCAAGGTTTATTTTAGCCGTCCGGAAGCCTGCTCCGGTAAGAAATTAAATCAATAGCTTTATTGTTCGATTAAGGTATAGTGCGCCGGTACTTATTTTCCCAAGGATTTTATTTGTTCCAAAAAATGACAGGCATTGTCAAAGCGTTTGATAATAAAACCGGCAAAGGCCTTATAATTCCCTCCGATGGTCGTAAAGACGTTCAGGTCCATATTTCTGCATTATCCCCTGGTGAATCAGCAACCATAATCCCGGGTATTCGCGTTGAATTTCGCCGGGTCAACGGCCTGCGCGGTCCGACGGCGGCAAACGTCTACCTTTCATAGTCACAGCCCGACCACTGATGACGGCCCCGATAGCAGACCGGGGCGGCTAAAACATCTCCAGAAAACGTTTTACCGTTCGCGATCGTTCGAATCGCCGCCACGCAATCGCAATATCGGTCGTCACCGGCGTCCCCGACAGCGGGCGATAGATTACCTCGGGATGGTGGATACAGGTCATCGACTGCGGCACCAGCGCAAAACCGAATCCGGCAGCCACCATGCTTAAGGAGGAGGAGAGTTGCGAAGATTGTCTCGCCTGACGCATATCGATGCCCGCGCGCAAACAGCTATTAAAGACCTGCTCATACAGCCCCGGGGCCACCTCGCGCGGAAACAGAATCGGCGCGGTCTCCTGCAGTTGCACCAGCGGCAGCATGGCCTCACCGGCAAGCGGGTGGTCACGGTGCAGGGCGATAACCATCGGCTCCACATCGATAATGCGCAGATTAAACGCTTTGCTGCTTTCGCACGGCAGGCGCACAAAGGCGATATCCAGCTCCCCTTCCCCCAGCGCGCTCATCAGCGCCGCCATGTTGCCCTCGACCTGACGCAGGGTGACCGCCGGATAGCGGAGCTGAAACTGGCGCAGCAGCGCGAAAATCTGCGGATGAAAAGCATTAGAACTGGTGATGCCTAACGCCAGCCTACCGTTCATCCCGCGGGCGATACCTTTGGTCTTTTCCAGCGCCGCGTCGCTAAGAGCGAGGATCTGGCAGGCATCTTCATAAAACGATTCTCCCGCTTCCGTCAGCTCAATTCCCCGCGTCAGACGGCGCAGCAGCGGCGTGCCAATTTCTCTCTCAAGCCGCTGAATTTGCTGACTTAATGGCGGCTGAGAAATACCAAGATCCCTGGCGGCGCGGGTGAAATTTCGCGCCTCAGCCACGGCGACAAAATAGCGTAGATAACGAAGTTCCATATCAAAAACGTCTCAAACCAGCATGCTTTCTATATTGGAACTGAGAGCTGAATCGGGTCAACAATTATTTAATCTTTCTTATATTTGTTGAGCGAGGACGTCTCTGATGACCCATTCTTCTGCATGTACCTGCCAGCAAAGCCTGTGTGAAACCGTACGCGGGTTTTCCGCCCAGCAGCCTGATAACGTGCTCTATCAGACCTCTTTGATGAGCGCGCTCCTGAGCGGCGTCTATGAGGGCAATACCACCATCGCCGATCTGCTTACCCACGGCGACTTCGGTCTCGGAACCTTTAACGAACTCGACGGCGAGCTGATCGCCTTCAGCAGCGAGGTCTACCAGCTGCGCGCCGACGGCAGCGCACGCAAAGCCCGCGGGGAACAAAAGACGCCGTTCGCGGTGATGACCTGGTTTCGGCCGCAGCACCGCGTCAGCTTCGACCATCCGGTAAACCGCCAGCAGTTGCATGAGATCATCGACCGGCAGATCCCCTCCGACAATCTGTTCTGCGCCCTGCATATCGACGGCCACTTTCGTCACGCCCATACCCGGACCGTCCCCCGGCAGACTCCCCCCTACCGGGCGATGACCGATGTTCTGGACGACCAGCCGGTGTTCCGCTTCAACCAGCGTAAAGGGATACTGGTCGGTTTTCGCACCCCGCAGCATATGCAGGGAATTAACGTTGCCGGGTATCACGAACATTTCATCACCGACGATCGTCAGGGCGGCGGCCATCTGCTGGATTACCAGCTCGATAGCGGCGTGCTGACTTTCGGCGAAATCCACAAGCTGCTGATTGACCTCCCGGCCGACAGCGCTTTCCTGCAGGCCGATTTGCATCCTGACAATCTCGACGCCGCCATTCGCGCGGTAGAAAATTAAGGAGCTTCATATGGACAATCAACGTCACGAACGCCAGTGGGCGCACGGCGCGGATATGATAGTCAGTCAGCTTGAAGCCCAGGGGGTACGCCAGGTCTTCGGCATCCCCGGCGCGAAAATAGATAAAGTCTTCGATTCGCTACTGGACTCCACCATCCGGATTATTCCCGTGCGCCACGAAGCTAACGCCGCGTTTATGGCCGCGGCAGTCGGCCGCCTGACCGGTAAAGCGGGCGTCGCGCTGGTCACCTCCGGCCCTGGCTGTTCGAATCTGATTACCGGCATGGCCACCGCTAACAGCGAGGGCGATCCGGTGGTCGCGCTGGGTGGCGCGGTTAAGCGGGCGGATAAGGCAAAACTGGTCCATCAAAGCATGGATACCGTGGCGATGTTCAGCCCGGTGACCAAATATGCCGTGGAAGTGACCGCCTCCGACGCGCTGGCGGAAGTTGTCTCCAACGCTTTCCGCGCCGCCGAGCAGGGGCGCCCGGGCAGCGCCTTTATCAGCCTGCCGCAGGATGTTGTCGATCAACCTACCCGCGGCGCGATTCTCCCGGTCGGCAACGCCCCGCAAATGGGCGCTGCACCTGACGAGGCTATCGAGAAGGTCGCGCAGATGATCGCCGCCGCCAAAAACCCGATTTTCCTGCTCGGGCTGATGGCCAGCCAGCCGGAAAACAGCCATGCCCTGCACCAGCTGCTCGAGCAGAGTCATATTCCGGTCACCAGTACCTACCAGGCCGCCGGGGCGGTCAATCAGCAGCACTTTGCGCGCTTCGCTGGCCGGGTCGGACTGTTTAACAACCAGGCCGGCGACCGCCTGCTCCACCTCGCCGACCTGATCATCTGCATCGGCTACAGCCCGGTCGAGTATGAACCGGCGATGTGGAACCGCGGCGATGCGACGCTGGTCCATATCGACGTGCTGCCCGCTTATGAAGAGCGTAACTACACCCCCGATATCGAGCTGGTGGGTGATATCGCCGCGACGCTGAACAAACTGACCCGGCGCATCAGCCATAAGCTGGTGTTAACCCCGCAGGCGGCGGAGATCCTCACCGATCGCCAGCATCAGCGCGAGCTGCTCGACCGCCGCGGCGCGCAGCTGAATCAATTTGCCCTTCATCCGCTGCGCATCGTGCGGGCAATGCAGGATATCGTCAACAGCGATGTCACCCTCACCGTCGACATGGGCAGCTTCCATATCTGGATCGCCCGCTATCTGTACAGCTTCCGCGCCCGCCAGGTGATGATTTCCAATGGTCAGCAGACGATGGGCGTCGCGCTGCCGTGGGCAATCGGCGCGTGGCTGGTCAATCCGCAGCGCAAAGTGGTCTCGGTCTCCGGCGACGGCGGGTTCCTGCAATCCAGCATGGAGCTGGAGACCGCCGTCCGACTGCAGGCCAATATCCTGCATATCATCTGGGTCGACAACGGTTACAACATGGTGGCGATTCAGGAACAGAAAAAATACCAGCGCCTCTCCGGCGTGGAGTTCGGCCCGGTTGATTTCAAAGCCTACGCCGAATCGTTCGGGGCTAAAGGCTTTGCGGTGGCGAGCGCCGACGCGCTGGAGCCGACGCTGCGTGCCGCCATGGACGTCGATGGCCCGGCGGTGGTCGCCATTCCGGTCGACTACCGCGATAACCCTCTGCTGATGGGGCAACTCCATCTCAGCCAAATACTTTGAGTCACTACAAAAAGGAAAGGAATATGCAAAAAGTCGCACTTGTCACCGGCGCCGCTCAGGGCATCGGTAAAGCTATCGCGCTGCGCCTGGTTAAAGACGGATTTGCCGTGGCCATTGCCGATTACAACGATACCGCAGCGAAAGCCGTGGCCGCCGAAATCAACCAGCACGGCGGCCGGGCGCTGGCGGTTAAGGTTGACGTCTCGCGCCGTGAACAGGTTTTCGCCGCCGTCGAACAGGCGCGTAAAACGTTGGGCGGTTTCCACGTCATCGTCAACAATGCCGGCATCGCTCCTTCGACGCCGATCGAAGCGATCGTCGAGGAGACCGTCGATAAGGTCTATAACATCAACGTCAAAGGCGTCATCTGGGGCATTCAGGCGGCGGTCGACGCCTTTAAAAAAGAGGGCCACGGCGGGAAAATTATCAACGCCTGTTCCCAGGCCGGGCACGTCGGCAATCCGGAACTGGCGGTCTACAGCTCGAGTAAATTCGCCGTACGCGGCCTGACCCAGACCGCTGCCCGCGACCTGGCGCCGCTGGGGATCACCGTTAACGGCTACTGTCCGGGGATCGTCAAAACGCCGATGTGGGCGGAGATCGATCGTCAGGTCTCGGAAGCCGCGGGCAAACCGCTGGGCTACGGTACCGCCGAGTTCGCGAAACGCATCACCCTCGGACGTTTGTCCGAACCTGAAGACGTCGCGGCCTGCGTGTCGTATCTGGCGAGCCCGGACTCTGACTATATGACCGGTCAGTCGCTACTGATCGATGGCGGGATGGTTTTTAACTAATTCCATGATGCTCTGACATGGTTTGCCCCTGCCGCGAGGCCGGGGCTTTTTTTTATCTGCCGGTCACGCTCACTCGGGCGCTAAACGCGCGCCACGCAGCCCGGCGGGTAAGGGTTATCCCGGCCGATTAGCGCGCGCTCGCCTGCGCCTGCGCCAGCTGGCGTTCAATAGCCTGACGTCGCGCATCGTTCGCCGGCAATATTTCCAGCAGCTGTTGCAATGCCGCGACCGCCTGCGGGTAATCTTCGCTGCGCAGCGCGCTCAGCGCCAGCAGTTCCAGCACCGACAGATTCTGCGGCTGCCGCTGATGCAGTTCGCGCAGCAGAAGTTCTGCCATCCGCAGCTGGCCGCTATCGCCGGCCCGCACCAGCACGCTGGCGTAATCGAATGTGGCCACCGGATCGTTCGCCGCCAGCTGATGGGCGCGGGCAAAGGCGCCGATCGCCGTCTCGCCGTCGTTGAGCAGCAGGGCAATGCGCCCCAGCAGCTGCCAGCCGGCAAGATAGTCAGGCTGATCCTGTAACTGGCTGCGCAGCCCGAGCCTGAGCTGAGCCAGTTGATCCATCCGCAGCGGCGCCGCCGTTGGGTCTTGCAGCTGGCGGAGCAGCGCGGGAGTTTGACGTTCCGCCTGTTGCCAGAGCAACACCTGACCAATATCGCTGGTTTTCAGGAAGATCCCGCAGCTCAACAGTACCAGCGCCACGGCGCCGGGCAGCAGCACCCAACGGCCGAGCGGGCGAACTTTAGCCGGCGTGGCGTCGGGAATATCGGCCAGCAGCGTACGCTGCAGTTCAACCACCATCGCTTCCCGGTCGACAATGTTGTCCTCCTGCGCCAGCTCGTCGAGCCGCGTCTGGTACAGCGTCCGGTTCAGGCTATCGCGATCCGCCGCCGTCCCCCCCTGCCACGGAAAATACAGCAGCGCCAGCGCCCCGGCCAACATCAGTAGCGCCGGCAGTAAAAACAGGGTCATCAATCCTCTCCTTTGTTCAGTAACGCCGCCAGCCGCTGACGCTCTTGTGCACTCAGCGCAGCGCTTGCTCCGCCGCGACGTCGGGTTCGCGCCACCAGCAGCGCGACACCGGCGATAACAAACAGCCCCGGAACCAGCCACAACAGTAAGGTCCCGGCGGTCAACGGCGGTTCATAGCTGACGAAATGGCCGTAGCGCGCCACCATATAGGCGATGATTTGATCTTTGCTTTGCCCCTGCTGCATCAGCTCATAAACCTTCAGCCGCATATCGGCGGCAATCATCGCATTCGAGTCCGCGATGCTGTTGTTCTGGCACTTCGGACAGCGCAGCTGGGAGGTGATCTCGCGAAACGCCTGCTCCTGCGCTTCGTTTTTGAACTGCCAGGTGTCGATGGCGGCCAGCGCCTGGCCTGCGAGCAGCAGCGCCATCAGCGCCAGTATCCAGCGCCTCATGTTGCCGGCTCCTGCATATATTTCAGCCACAGCGGCTGGAGCTGTTCGCGCCACACCCTGGCGTTCAGATCCCCGGCGTGACGCCAGCGAATAATGCCCTGGCCATCAATCAGAAAGGTTTCCGGCGCGCCATATACGCCCAGATCAAGGCCCAGCATACCGCTGCCGTCGAACAGACTCAGCGCATAGGGGTTGCCCAGACTGTCGAGCCAGGTCACCGCCTTCTGCCGGTCATCTTTGTAGTTCAGCCCGACGACGCGGACCCCCTGCCTGGCCAGCTCATTAAGGTACTGATGCTCGGCGCGACAGGTCGGGCACCAGGTGGCCCAGACGTTCAGCAGCAGCGGTTTCCCGTCGATCAGCGCCGCGCGGCTGTAAGTTTGTCCCGCCGTCGTCAACGCCTCAAGACGAAACTCAGGCAGCGGTTTGCCGATCAGCGCGGATTCGAGCATCGTCGGATCGTCGCCGTCGGCGTTACGCAACAGTTGCCAGAACAGCGCCATCGCCAGCAGCAGAAACAGCGCCAGCGGAATAAAAAGCAGCCTGCGGTTCATGGCGCCTCCTGCCGTTGTTTACGCATCCGGTAGCGCGGGTCGAGCATGCAGCACAGGCCGCCAAGCGCCATCAGGCCGCCGCCGAACCAAATCCAGCGCACGAACGGTTTGTAGTACAGACGCAGCGCCCAGCTGCCATCCTCTAGCTCTTCCCCCAGCGCGGCATACAGATCGCGCGTCAAACCGCCGCCGATCGCCGCTTCGGTCATCATCATGCGGCTGGCGCTGTAGTACCGTTTTTCCGCGTACAGCGTGGCTTCCGGGCGACCGTTGCGCGTCACCGTAATCACCCCTTCGCCGCCGGTCCAGTTCGGGCCGACGATGTTGCGCACCCCGTCGAACACAAAGTGGTAGCGATGAATATCGATGCTATCGCCGGTTTTCATCCGCACGTCGCGCTCAATACTGTAGTTCTGGCTGAAGGTAATCCCGATGACGGTGACCGCCACGCCAACGTGGCCCAGCACCATTCCCCACTGGCTGCGCGAAATCAGCCGTAGGCCGCGCCAGAAACCGTGCCGGTGGGTCGCCCGCTCATGGATTTCAATCAGGGCAAAGAGCAGTACCCAAATCGCCATCATCAGACCGAGAACCGCCATGGCGACAATCCGGTCCTGCAGCAGCCACGGCAGCAGCAGAGAAAGTGACAATGTCACTAATAGTGCCATCGCCAGCCGCTTAAGCTGCTTGCCCGGCTGGTCACGCCGCCAGCGGATCAACGGTCCCACTCCCAGCAGCAGTGCAAACGGCGCCATCAGCGCGGTGAACAGCAGGTTAAAGAAGGGTTCGCCGATCGAGATACTGCCAAGCCCCAGCTCTTTGTGCACCAGCGGCAGCAACGTGCCGAGCAGCACCACCAGCATGGCGGCGATCAGCAAAATATTGTTCCCCAGCAGAAACGACTCTCGCGACCACAGCGTATGTTCGACCCGCGCCCGCACCTGTCCCCCCTTCAGGGCATACAGCAGCAGCGATCCGCCGATAGCCACCACCAGCAACGCCAGAATAAACAGCCCGCGCGTCGGATCCGAGGCGAACGAATGGACCGACACCAGCACCCCGGAGCGTACCAGGAAGGTTCCCAGCAGGCACAGTGAAAAGGCGGCAATCGCCAGCAGCACGGTCCAGGCCCGGAAGCTCCCGCGTTTCTCGGTGACCGCCAGGGAGTGCAGCAGCGCCGTCCCCACCAGCCATGGCATAAACGAGGCGTTCTCCACCGGATCCCAGAACCACCAGCCGCCCCAGCCCAGCTCGTAGTAGGCCCAGGCAGAGCCCAGCACGATACCCAGAGTCAGAAACACCCATGCTGCCTGGGTCCACGGGCGCGACCAGCGCGCCCAGGCGGTATCCAGCCGTCCGGCGAGCAGCGAGGCAATCGCAAAGGCGAACGCCACCGAGAAGCCCACATAGCCCATATAAAGGATCGGCGGATGGAAAATCATGCCGATATCCTGCAGCAGCGGATTGAGGTCGCGACCATCAACCGGATAGAGCGGCAGCGTGCGGGCAAAAGGATTCGAGGTGAACAGAATAAACAGCAGAAAGCCGAAGGCGATGGTCCCCATCACCGCCAGCACCCGCGCTACGGCGTCCTGCGGCATCCGCCGACTGAACAGCGCCACCGCGAAAGTCCAGACGCTCAGCAGCAGCACCCACAGCAGCAGTGAGCCTTCATGGGCGCCCCAGGTCGCCGCGACCCGGTACCACACCGGCAGCGCGCAGTTCGAGTTATCCGCGACATAGCGTACGGTGAAATCATTGACCACAAAGGCATGGACCAGCACGAGAAAGGCGCCCGCGACGCAGAAAAACAGCGCGCAGGCCAGGGGCCGCGCCAGCGCCATTAGCCGCGGGTCCTGCCGCGCAGCGCCCCATTGCGGATAAATGCCCAGCAGTAGCGCGAGGCCTGTCGCCAGGCACAATAGATAGTGCCCCAGTTCCGGCATCATGGTTGTTCTCCCTTCTTCTCCGGCTGCAGCGCCTCTTTCACTTCCGGCGGCGTATAGTTCTCATCGTGCTTCGCCAGCACCTGGCGGGCGGTAATGTGCCGATCGCCATCGAGCACCCCCTGGGCTACCACTCCCTGCCCCTCGCGGAACAGATCCGGCAGAATGCCCCGATAGCTAACCTCCACCACCCCGCGGGCGTCGTACAGGCGGAAACTGACGTCCAGGCTCTGCGGGTCACGCTTGACGCTGCCGGGCTGAACGTAGCCGCCAATCCGCAGGCGCTGGCCGTGATGTGGCCGCTGATGGGTTTCCGTTTTGCCATACAGGATCTCCCCCGGGGTGTAGAAAAGATCGATATTGGCGCTGAGGGCATACAGCGTCAGGCCAATGGTCAGCCCGAGGCCGACCAGCACCGCCAGCGCGATCCCAAGCCGGGTTTTACGACGCGTTTGCATCGCTGCCCTCCGCTTCTGTACGGCGGCGAGCGGCGACGATACGCCGCTCCCGGGCCTGCTGACGGCTCAGCTCACGGAACAGCGCCCGTCGCTGCCAGCAGGTATGCAGCGTCAGAAAACCGAAAATCAGCAGCGTCGCCGCCACCGCCAGCCAGACATACAATGCGTAGCCGCCCATAGCCAGAAAGGCGGCGGCAGATGAAAAGGCGGGGGTCATTTCTCCGCTCCTTTTGGGGCAGTAACCAGCGCCTGGACCCAGGGTCGACGCCGCTCCTGTAACAGAATCAAGTTACGCAGGCGCATCAGCGTCAGCGTGGCCACCAGGCTAAGGAAGGCCAGAATGCAGATTCGCAATGGCAGACGCATACTGGGGTCAATCGACTGTTGCATGTTGGTCGACCCTTGATGCAGCGTGTTCCACCAGATGACCGAATAGTGAATGACAGGCAGATTGACCACCCCCACCAGCACCAGAATACCGACCGCCCTGCCCGCCAGACGGCGATCGTCGAAAGCGTGCCAGAGAGCGATAATCCCGGCATAGAGAAACAGCAAAACCAGCTCCGAGGTCAGGCGCGCGTCCCAGATCCACCACGTTCCCCACATCGGTTTCCCCCATGCCGCCCCGCTGACCAGGGCGATGGCCGTGCAGGCGGCGCCCACCGGCGCCAGCGCCGCCACCGTCAGATCGGCCATTTTCATCTGCCAGACCAGCCCCACAAAGGCGGCGACGGCCATTGCCAGATAGACGCCCATCGACCACATGGCCGCCGGGACATGAAGATACATAATCCGGTAGCTTTGCCCCTGCTGATAATCCGCCGGTGCGTAGACAAATCCCCACACCAGCCCCACCGCCAGCAGCAGCGCGCTCAAGGCCGTCAGCCAGGGAATACAGCGGCCGCACAGGCCGTACAGCCGTTCGGGTATCGCCAGTTGATGTAATGTTTTCCACATAACGTTTGCTCACACTACTGTTTTTATGGCTGCGGCAGCCTAGCCGCAGCGAATTATTGCACCGTCAGCCGTAATGCGGCGGCGGTGGCGAACGGACACAACGTGGCGCTGGCGGCTAAAAACGCCGCCAGAATCGCCAGATAACCATCCACCGGCAGCCCGGCGGCGCCAGCCTGAATGGCGCCGGTGGCAAAAATAAGCAGCGGAACCGACAGCGGCAGCACCAGCAGACTCAGCAGAACTCCGCCGCGCCGCAGCCCGACCGTCAGGCCAACCCCCACCGCACCGAAAAAACTTAGCGTCGGCGTCCCCAGCAGCAGGGTCAACGCCAGTATGCCGGCATCGTGGGGTGCCATCCCCAGCAGCAGCGCCGCCAGCGGGGATACCACCAGCAGCGGCAGGCCGGTCATGACCCAATGGGCGAGCACCTTGACCAGTACCACCACCACCAGCGGTGTCGGCAGCAGCAGCAGTTGCTCAAGCGAACCGTCCTGCCAGTCGTCGCGAAACAGGCGGTCCATCACCAGCAGCGCCGCCAGCAGCGCGGCTACCCAGATGATGCCGGGCGCGATTTGCGTCAGCAGCTGCGGGTCGGCGCCGACGCCAAACGGAAACAGGGTGATCACCACCAGGAAAAACCACAGCGGATTGAGAATCTCTGCCCCGTTGCGCCATGCCAGGCGCATTTCGCGGGCAAACAGCGTCCCTGTCATGCGTTTCCCTCCCTCCCGACGCCGAGCCTTAACGTACGCAGCGCGCAGGCCAGCGGACGCAGGGGCTGATGGGTGGTGAGAATCGCGCTGCCGCCCGCCAACACATGCTGCTCCAGTCGACGACTTAAGGTCTCAATCGCCGACGCGTCGAGCGCGGTAAACGGCTCGTCGAGGATCCACAGCGTCGCCGACGTCAACCACAGGCGGGTCAACGCCACCCGCCGCTGCTGTCCGGCCGACAGCTGGCTCAGCGGGACATCTTCATAACCCGCCAGCCCCATTTCGGCCAGCGCCGCTTCTCGCGTCTGCTGCCGGGAGTGCGGGAAGAAGAAATGCAAATTTTCGTCCGCGGTCAGCGCCGTTTTGACGCCGGGCTTATGCCCGAGCCACAGCAGCTGGCGATGAAACGCTTCGCGCACGCTCGCCAGCGGTTCGCCCTGCCAGCTCACCGTACCGCTTTCCGGACGTGCCAGGCCGCACAGCATCCGCAGCAGTGAGGTTTTCCCGGCGCCGTTATCGCCGGCCACCTGCAGGAGTTCACCTGGCCCGACCGTCAAGGTCAGCGCCTGGAACAGCACCCGGTCATCGAAGATGCCGCTCAGTCCTTGTGCATGCAGCATGAATGTACTCTCCTTGGTTCAGACCGCCGTTAGCGTCGACAATCCGTTCGGGATGCGCCACCCTGGCGGCGCATCCACGACGGTTACTGGCCGGAAACCGGCAGTTTCGAGATGTCGACGTTACCTGTCGCCTTCTCATCGCGCACGATCGACTTGTCCTTCCGCACTTTCGCCACATCGCTGGCGCTTACCGGCGGCGCGTTGTTCCCCCAGCTGGTGCGGATAAAGTTGACCACATCCGCCACCTGCTGGTCATCGAGACGCCAGCCGAACGAGGGCATGGTCAGATTAGAGACCGCATTTTTCACCGCCGGCGTGGTGCTGCCGGTGAGGATGATGTGGATGAGCGACGTCGCATCTTCGGTCTGCACAACCGGGTTGCCCTTCAGCGACGGGAAGGCGCGCTGGTAACCCACGCCATCGGTACGGTGGCAGGCCGCGCAGTTATCGACGTACAGCGCCGCGCCGGGCTTACTGTCATCGCCCTTCCACAGATCCTTCGCCACGCTGTCTTCTACCGGCGCGGGGGTCTGTTTTCCGCCACGCGGCGGCAGCGACTTCAGATAGCGGGCAATGGCGGTGATATCGTCATCAGAGAGATACTGCAGGCTGTGTTCCACAACATCGCTCATTCCCCCGAAGACCACGGACTTATCGTTACGCCCGGTTTTCAGGAACTCCGCCAGTTCGGCTTCGCTCCATGTGCCCAGGCCGTCGCGATTTTCGCCGCGCAGGCTGGAAGCGACCCAGCCGTCAATCGGCGCATTGCTGCCCGCCAGATAGTCGTCACCCTCGCTTTCGCTAAGCGCTTTTTCCTGCATCGTCAGGCTGCGCGGCGTGTGGCAGGCCCCACAGTGACCGAGCCCCTCGACCAGATAGCGCCCGCGTTCCAGCACCGGGTCGACCTGCGGATTAGCGACAAAATCAGCCGGCGTCGGAGCGAAGATCCCGCGCCAGAACGCCAGCGGCCAGCGCATTGACAGCGGCCACGGGATATCGCTATCGCGATTCGCCTCGGCCACCGGCGCCACCCCATGCATAAAGTAGGCGTACATCGCGCGCATATCCGCTTCGCTCACCCGAGCGAATGACGGGTACGGCATCGCCGGATAGAGGGTTGAGCCATCCTTGCGAACCCCTTTACGTACCGCATCGTCGAACTCCTCGAAGGTATAGCCGCCGATGCCGTGGACGCTGTCCGGGGTAATGTTAGTGGAGTAAATCGTGCCAATTGGCGTCTCCATCGCCAGGCCGCCGGCAAAAGGTTTCCCCTCTTTACCGTTGGTGTGACAGGCCACGCAGTCCCCGGCCCGCGCCAGATACTCGCCCTGCTGAATCAAATTGCTGTCCGCGGGAGCCTCTTCGGCAAACGCCGCACAGCTTAACGCACCGAGCACCAGTGCCGATAACCATTGCATTTTCATCATTTGCCTTCCTTTATGCCTGCACCAGTGGACCCGGGTTTTTCAGGTACCGTTCACGGATCGCTTTTGCTGACCAGTAGGCCAGCGCGGCCACCGTCCCGGTCGGGTTATAGCCCAGACCCTGCGGGAAGGCAGAGGCGCCGATAACGAAGACGTTGTGCACGTCCCAGCTTTGCAGGTAGCGGTTCACCGCGCTGGTTTTCGGGTCTTCGCCCATCACCGCGCCGCCGTTCATATGGGTGGTCTGGTAGCTGGTGGTGTCAAAGTGGCTGTTGGCATTTTTCGGGCTGCCGAGCAGATATTTCGGCTTCATCGCTTTGGCGATCGGCGCCATCTTATCGAACATGAACTGCGCCATCTTGATGTCGTTTTCCTGCCAGTCAAAGGTCATGCGCAGCAGCGGCTGGCCGAAGACGTTTTTGTAGTTCGGGTCGAGATCGAGATAGTTCTGGCGATAGGACTGGTGCGCGCCGTGGGCGTCCATCGACAGATGATGGGTGTAGGTATCGGCAACCGCCGATTTCCACTTGCTGCCCCATGCCGGCGTCCCCGGAGGAACCGGTAGTCCGGAGACAGGCTTGGTCCCGGCCTGGTTGACCCAGAACGGCGAGCCGCCGACAAAGCCGGCCTCGGCATGGTCGAAGTTATCGGCGTTAAAGTCATCCACCCCGACACCGTTACCACCGGCGCCGATAAACGGGTTGGTAAAGGTATCCTTATCAAAAATAGCCTTGATGGTGGTCATATTCTGGTAGGCGAAGTTGCGGCCCACCACCCCTTCACCGGTTTGCGGATCGTAGGGTTTACCGATGCCGGAGAGCAGCATCAGGTGAACATTGTGGAACTGGAAGGCGCCGACAATCACCAGATCTGCCGGCTGCTCCATTTCGCGCCCCTGGCCGTCGACGTAGGTCACGCCGGTGGCGCGCTGCTTATCGGCGGTCAGATTGACCTTCAGAACATTAGCGTTGGTGCGCAGCTCAAAGCGCTTTTCCTGGCGCAGCGCGGGCAGGATGTTGACGTTCGGCGAGGCTTTGGAATACATGTAGCAGGCGTAGCCGCTGCAGTAGCCGCAGAAGTTGCACGGTCCCATCTGCGCGCCGTAAGGGTTGGTGTAGGAGTCCGAGGTATTCGCCGACGGCAGATTGTAGGGGTGGTAACCCACTTCCCGCGCCGCTTTCTCAAACAGCTGCGCCGACCAGGTGTTTTTCTGTGCCGGCAGCGGGAAGTCGTCCGAACGATCCGGCGCAAAGGCGTTGCCGCCGCGCCCTTTGCCGACGACCTGCCCCTTCACCGACCAGGCGGTACCGGAGGTGCCAAAGACCTTTTCGGCCTTATCGAAGAAGGGCTCCAGCTCGTCGTAGGT
Organism: Klebsiella sp. CSG-1; assembly: GCF_056521145.1. NCBI lineage: Bacteria > Pseudomonadati > Pseudomonadota > Gammaproteobacteria > Enterobacterales > Enterobacteriaceae > Klebsiella > Klebsiella sp. CSG-1. The sequence continues at coordinate 118,717 of NZ_JBWNLD010000009.1, forward strand.
GACGCCGAAATCCTGAATAATCATATCCTGCGGGATAAAACCTTTGCCGTAGCGCTCTTCATAGTGGCTGCGCATGCGCAGTTCTATCGGATCCACGCGGAAATGGACTCCGGACCAGTGCAGACCGGCGCCACCGACGCCGGTCCCCGGCAAAAAGGCCGCCAGCTGACGATACGGTACCGCCTGCTGGCTGGTGTTGTGACGAATAGTGACGGTGCTTTTCGACAGATCCTGGAACAACTTACGGCGAATATTGTAAGTCAGCTCGTCAACCACCTGCGGATAAGCACCGTCAGGCCAGGTATCGCGCATCGGGCCGCGCTCCAGCGCGACAACATTTAATCCGGCTTCGGTCAGCTCTTTGGCCATAATGGCGCCAACCCAGCCAAAGCCCACAATCGCGACGTCGGTTTTTTTCAGTACGGTGGCCATCGTTATGCCCTCTCCCCATTAATTGATACCGGCGGGAGGGGATAGCGTTCACCCCGTTCAACCCAATCCATAAAGTCGGCGCGTGCGCCGGGAAAATTAATCAGCGTCCAGCCAACCATGCCTTTGTTACCGCCATGAATCGGATCGCTGAAGAAACCTTCGCGGGTGTTTTGCAGCAGATACGAGAAGAACAGCGAAGACGGCAGCTGTTTAAAGGCGGCGCTACCGGCTTCAAACTGGCTTAAGGCGGCATCCTGTTGTTCCGGGGTCAACCCGGCGAACGGCTGGTGATACTGGCCCTGGCACCATTCATCGGCGTCGGCAATTCCGAGGTTGTAAATCTGTTTGGGGACCAGCGGCAGCTGATAACCCATCTCTTTTGGCACATCGGGGTTAAACGGCCCCTGCATATACCAGATGGAACCGGTGGCATACGGAGTATTCATCTGACGGTCGATAAACTCCGGTACGCCGGCTTCGCGTGCGCCCGGCCCCAGCTCATCGGCCGGAATGAGGCGCGCTACCGCGGCGTTGATAAATGCCCACTCGCGCTCGTTAAAAAACTGCGGTTTCCACTCGCCGGTGGTCGCGGAAGCGGATCCGACGGCAGGGGCACTCTCCGCCGCCTGCGCGGTAGCGGCGGCGGCAACCGCGCCGACGCTGCCGCTACCGATCACGACCGTTGGTATCAAAGCCATTGATTTTACTAAAAAATCACGCCTCGAATTATTGGTTTTTTCGCTCGACATTTTCACATTCCTGTCAATTAAGTTACTGATTTTGTTATTACAAGCCCAGCAAACGCCGCTTTGGAACCGATTCCAGAAAGGTACCGCTTTAGCGGACCTGCTGGCACGACGCCATTAAGTCGTACAAAAAATAAATCGCCACTGGCGATGATGTTTATAGAGTTATCGTTTGGATATTAGTCGATTCTCATACGCCGTCATGAAAAAAAGGAAAATATCCCTTTTCATTTGCTAATCAGAACGCGTATTCAATATCCAGAGTGCAGAAATTGGGGGTGGAATCAGTTCCGGCACGGATCTGACCATCGCCTCAAAAAGAGTGACATGTGTCACAAATGTTGCTTTTTTGTTTATGGTACATGGCTGTCTTGCAGCGTGCAAACGTAAGATTCCGTAAAAAGTAGACAATTTGAGCGGTTAAATTTATTAATAACGGATATTAACCATATTTCGCGCCACGCTTATTCGCTGAGGGACAAGCAGGAATGACGGCGGCGATGAATTATTCGCCGCGACGGTGAAAAGCGGCCGAATATAGAATTACCGCAGGGAAATGGTTTCTTAACGGAATATTTTCATGGCGCCAGTATCACGCTATTTATTGCGCGGACGGCGCTATCGCTATCGCCGTCCGCCACAGACGTTCCGGCTTACGCTCGCGGGAAAATCCACAGATCGTTGACCGGGAAGGTCAGGTGACAATGCTCCGTATTGCGCAGCGATGAACCATAGGCGCGAATGGCGAAATCATCTCCCCGGGTACGGAACAGGTACTCCCAGCGGTCGCCGAGATACATGCTGGTTAACAGCGGTAGCTCCAGCATATTATCCTGGGGCGTCGCCCCAAGGCACAGACGCTCTACGCGGATCACCGCCGTCGCATCCTGCCCGACGTTGACCCGTCCGTCCGCCATCCCCCAGAGCGCCCAGCTTGCCCCTTCAATCCGCGCCCGTCCGTCCACCACATCGGTAATCTTACCGTGCAGGCGGTTATTGCTGCCCATGAACTCGGCGGCAAACAGCGTCGCCGGATTGCCGTACATCTCCTGCGGCGTCCCCTGCTGTTCAATCACGCCATTGTTGAGCAGCAGGATACGCTCGGAAATCGCCATCGCTTCGTTCTGATCGTGCGTGACCATCAGCGCCGACAGCCCCAGTTTGATAATCAGCTCGCGTAGAAACACCCGCGCCTCTTCGCGTAATTTGGCGTCAAGGTTCGACAGAGGTTCATCAAGCAGGATAACCGGCGGGTTGTAGACCAGCGCCCGCCCAATCGCCACCCGCTGCTGCTGCCCTCCCGATAGCTGATGCGGATGGCGGTTGCCGAGGTGCCCCAGCCCCAGCTGATCGAGCACCGCCTGCACCCGCTGTTTCATTTCGCCAGAGGCGACTTTACGCAGCCTGAGCGGGTAGGCGACGTTCTCGAAAACCGTTTTGTGCGGCCACAGAGCATAGGACTGAAACACCAGACCAAGATTGCGCGCCTCGGCCGGAATTTCGCTGCGCGGATTGCCGTCATAGACCGTCTGCTTGCCGATAGCGATCCGCCCGCCGGTGGGCTTCTCCAGCCCGGCAACCGCGCGCAGCAAGGTGGTTTTCCCGCTGCCCGACGGCCCCAACAGCGACACCACTTCTCCCCGCTTCAGCGTCATCGACACCCCTTTCAGCACCGGATTGTCGCCATAGGTCAGATGCAAATTTTCTACTGATAATTCAATCATGTAATTTCACTCCAAAGCGCAGGGCGATACCCAACCCGACCACCACCAGCAGGATATTGATAAACGAGAGCGCGGCGACAATATCGATAGCTCCCGCAGCCCACAGCGAGACCAGCATCGAACCAATGGTCTCCGTTCCCGGCGAGAGCAGATAGACGCCGGTGGAATACTCACGCTCAAAGATCAGAAACATCAGCAGCCAGGAGCCAATCAGGCCGTAGCGCGACAGCGGCACCGTAACGTGGCGCGTGACCTGGCCCCGCGAGGCACCGTTGCTCCGGGCGGCTTCTTCCAGCTCCGGCGCCACCTGGAGCAGGGTTGAGGAGATTAACCGCAGCCCATAGGCCATCCACACGACGGTATAGGCCAGCCAGACGCTGAAAATGGTATTGCGCAACGCCCGCAGCTGCACAATCAAATGTTCGCGCAGCCAGTCGGCCACCGGCAGCGCGGAGAGCCAGCCATTTTTCAGCGACTGATCCAGCCACATCGGCAGGAACAAAAACACCCACAGGAACGCCAGTCCGGCCAGCAGGCCCGGCACCGCACGCGGAACCAGCACGCTGTAGTCGAGAAAACGCGTGACATTGTCCGCTTTGCGATGCATCGCAATCCCGACAAACAGATAGCAGATCACCGCCAGCGCGCCGCCGAAAATACCGATGGCCATGGAGTTGACGATGGCCCGCAGCAGGTTCGGCTGCTGCCAGATATTACGGAAGGTCGCCAGCGAGAGTTCATCCCAGAGAGAAACCCCCACTCCCCAGTTGGAGATAAACGCCCGCATGGCCACGCCAATCAGCGGCACGCCGATAGTCACGGTCAGCCAGAAAACCACCACCCCACCGGCAACCCAGCGCCACTTGCCGAGCGGTAGCGCTCGCGCCTGCGACGCTTTGCCTTTCATGGTCACAAACCGATTGGCCGTGCGCATCAGGCGACGCTGCAACATGACCAGTGGAATAGTGATACAGATAAGCACGACCGCCACCGCCGCCATCAGATGATAGGAGGGCGTACCGAGTTTATTGGTGAGTTTATACAGGTAGGTGGCCAGCACCATGTTGCCTTCCGGGTCTCCCAGCACCAGCATCAGACCAAACACCTCGAGGCCGAGGAAAAACAGCAGCACGCAGGCATAGAGAATGGACGGACGGACCATCGGCAGGCTGACCGAGGTCATCACCTGAAGCGGAGATGCCCCCACGGTCCGCGCCGCCTCTTCGACATCCGAACCGACGCTACGCAGCGCGGAGGAGATATAGAGATAGGCGTGCGGGACGTGGGTCAACCCGGCAATCACCACAATGCTGAACATGGAGTAGATATTCCACGGCACAAACCCCAGCAGTTGCTCTGCCCATTGCGAGAAAAACCCGACCGGTCCGGCCGCAACCACATAGCCAAAAGCCAGTACCATCGGAGAAACAAAAATCGGCACCAGAATCAGCGGTTCAATAAACCGACGCCCGGGCAAATCAGTACGCACCATTAAGAACGCGAGGATCCCGCCCAGCGGTATCGCAATCAGCACCAGCCCCACCGCCAGAATAAAACCGGACTTCAGCGCGAGATAAAAGTCAGGGTCGGTAAAAATAAACTCAAAGGCCCCGAGGCTGAATTCTTTGCTGCGGGCAAAAAACGGGGCGGAAAGAAAGCTCTGCACCACGATAAATAACAGCGGGATATAAATCACTAATGCCGTTATCACTACCACGATGCCGCGCGGTAGCCCCTGCCACTTTCTGCGTATTACATTCATAGCTTATCCCTTTGGTCAGGCGCGGAGTACAAACCAGACGGGTGTTGAAAACCGGGAATACCCGGCGCGAAAAGGAGGCGCATCCGATGATGCGCCTCCTGGCAGGTATTATTTTGCGGCGGCGGTACGCCATTGTTTGATAAATTCCAGACGTTTTTTCGGTTCCAGATATTCCAGTAACGTTTCATCAACCGGAATCGGCTTCAGCGCGTTACCCAACATTTTAGTCATTCCGTCGATATCATTTTTGCCTTCGATATCGTTACGAATAGAGGGAATATCCGCCTGATTAGCCAGAATACTCTGCCCTTTTTCCGACAGGACATAATCGAACCACAGTCTGGCGGCATTCGGGTGTGCGGATTCCTGGGTAATAAACGAGACCCGCGACAATACCAGCACGTAATCTTTTGGATATGAAATCCCCAATGACGGATCGGTTTTCGCCCGCGCCTCGGCGTAGGAGCCGAGAATGTTATAGCCCAGCAGGTTTTCACCCGAGGAGACCCTCTCCATCATGGTGCCGGTTGAGGACTGCACGGTCAGGCCGCCTTTCGCCATCCCGGCCAGATCGGCGAAATAGTTAGCGTCGGCTTTGCTGTCCTGTACCGCCAGCATGAAGCCCAGTCCCGATTTCTCAATATCGTAGGTGGTCACTTTGCCTTTGAATTTATCCGCCTGCGCGGTGACCAGTTTTGCCAGCGCGGTGTGTGAATCCGGGACATCCCCCTGCGGAATCAAGCGTTTGTTATAGATAAAGACCACCGGTTCATAGGTGGTTCCATAGGCTTTTTGCTGCCACACCGCCCATTTCGGCAGCTTGCTCAGTTCAGGAGAGGCGTACTTTTCGGCATAATCCGTCGCCAGTTTTAGCGCCGTATCCATCGATGAACTCCAGACGACATCGCCGCTCCCGCCGCCCGCCGCCTGCTCGCTGATATAGCGGTTATAGAGTTCGGTACTGTTCATATCGTTATATTCAACTTTGATCCCAGGGTACTGCGCCTCGAACCCTTTAATTAACGGGCCTGCGGCTTTGGTATCCGTCGTCGAATAGATGACGACCTTGCCCTCTTTCACCCCGGCATCAACCACTTTTTGATAATCAGCCGGGTAACCCTGGGGTAATTCTGCCAGAACGGAACAGGAGAAGACTGTCGTCAGTGAAACCACTAAACCACCAATTTTCCTATACATAAAACCAACCCTTAATTATCATTTATTAAACACAAATTTAACATATAGCGAGAGGTCAGGACCTTGCAATGACGGGGGGTGTTTTTTTCCGGCTTTTGTGACGCTGGCGTAATTTAAATAAACGGGCGCCAACGGCGGTCAAAAATTGAGGAATAAGGCGAAGAATATTTCCCCACGCCCGGAAACAAATATTAAGACAACCTTAAGAATCAGCTGAGATGTTGATAAAACGGGGGCAGTGCCTTCCCTGCAAGGAATGGCTGCAGGCCAGAATTGACCTGCAGAAGGGCAATTTTCCGCCACTAAATGGCGTTGCGGGAAATAATACGGGCGGTATGGCTAACAGCAGAAAAAGGGGGTCGGGAAAATTCAGGCCGGGAGGAGACGGCCCGGTGATGATTCAACATCACTCTCGCGGCCAGACCCGGGGAAACAGCGGAGAGACCAGCGCCTCGCCATCTTTCAGCGTCAGCTCCGGGAACGGCGGCGAGGTGACGCCGCCGCGATCGGCGAAGGTGGCGTCATCCCCGACCCAGCGAGCGGAAAAGACCCGTCGCGCGCGCGCGGTCGCATTGCCCCTCGCGCCGTGCAGCGTCCGGTAATGAAAGGCGACCGCATCTCCCGGCTCCAGCGCCCAGCTGACAATATCGTAATCATCCTGATGCGCATCAATATCCGGCAGCTCTTTAAAACGGCTGTGCGCGTAGAGCTTTGAGCCGTTAAAACGGGTTGGGCTGTACTCGTCGCCCCAGCGGTGGGAGCCGCGGATGCAGCGCAGCGAGATCGCTTCCGCCACCGGGTCCAGCGGGATCCAGAAGCTGACGTTTTGCTGCCCTTCGACGCAATAATAGGGCTGATCGTGATGCCAGGGCGTCACCGTGCTGCCGCCGGGCGGCTTCACCAGCGTATGTTCATGGAAAAACGTTGCCGTCTTCGATTGCATCAGCGCAGCGGCGATTTCCGCCGCCGGCGAATGCAGGACAAAGCGTTCAAAGTCAGGGATTCGCGACCAGTTACAATAATCCTGAAAAAACGGGGCGGAGCCATCTTTCGGCACCACCGTGCGGGCGTGGCCATACTCGCTGGGGTTGGCCATCAGCTCCGCGACGCCGGCGGCCAGGCTTTCAATCCACGGCCTGAACACCCCCTTCAGCAACACGACGCCATCCTGCTGATAGCTGTCGATGGTCTGCGAATCAATATGTGGGTCACGCTGATTTTGCATAGCTAACCTTCCTGTGTGGAGAGATGAGGTGGCAGGAGGTGACCCTGGCAGGGCCAGCTATTTAGCCACCGCGAATGGAACCCCTACAGGTTATTTAATCTGCCATCGCAGGTAAATTATTATAAAACGAGTCGCTGAATAGAAAATTACGAGCCTTAATGGCAGTGGAAAAATAAATAAGCCTGCGGTGATCGCAGGCTTATTTATTCAAAAATGTGCGGGGGTTAATTCAATACTGCGGCAATAGTCCATAAACAGTTGCGTCGGTCGGGTCGGTTCATTATTGGCAAGATGCGCCATAATTAATGTCGACGCGGGCATATCATCTTCAATATCTAATTGCACCAGTCTCTCGCCGTCATAGGTCATATCGCACAACGGCCGGGTGACTAATACCGAAAATCCCAGTCCCTGTCCCACCATACAGCGCACCATTTCGATGGAGGGTGAACTGTAGGCGACTTCAGGGTGATAGCCCTTCTCTTTAAATATGGTAATGAAATAATTCTTGCTGGGCACCGCATCGAGCAAAATCATCGGTTCATGGCTGAGCTCCTGCAAGGTGACGCTATTTTTCTGCGCTAATGGATGGCTGGCCGGCAGCAGCGCATAGGGTTTATGCGGCGCATTCAGCATCTCTTTATTAACCGAATGGCCTAATTCCAGATCGTAGACCAGCGCCAGGTCGAAGCGCCCGCGATGCAGACCGTGCATTAACTCATGCTGTTCGCCGTCATACAGCTGGAGGGTGATGTCGGGGTACATTTTTTTAAACCCGGCGACCAGCTTTGGCATGTACAGCGGCGCGACGGACTCAAAGCAGCCGACGGAAATCGTCCCGGAAACCAGCTCTTTATCGGCGCGGGAGTTTTGTTCAAACTCATAGGAGAGCCGCAGCAGCTCTTTTGCTTTCTCATAAAAGCGCCTTCCGCAGGAGGTCAGCGAGACGCCCTGGGCGTGATGACGAATAAACAGCTGCTGCTCAAAAGTGCTTTCAAGGTTTTTAATGGCAATCGAGATCGACGGCTGGGCAATATGGAGCTGCCGGGAGGCTTCAGCAATACTCTCGGTCTCTACAACGGTGACGAAGTATTTAAGTTGTTTGAGCGTGAATCGCGTCATAGCCTTACCCTTTACGAAATATTGTCACAAGCGGAAACGGGATAGTTTCCTGATATGCAATTTGCAAGCATCGTGCCATTTCGCTATAGATTCGTTTATTTCCTCGCTGAGCAAATGATTTATTTAGCGTCGCGGCGCAGTGAAAATCATGGCGACACCGCCGCATCCGTTTAATTGCACCAACCTGAATCACGCTGCACCAAATTAATTCTTCATGCGCCCCAATATGGTACAACTCGTGATTTAAAGGCCGGTTCCGTTATCCCCTCCGTGTAATTGTTTTTTTAATGTTTAGTTCTTGTTTCGCACTCATTGCTTTAAATTTATTGAAATTAATCCACCTGTATAGTTTTTTTAAACTTAAAGACCAAAAATTTACTAATTGCCTCGCAGCGAAAACTGCCAGCATAGTGTTATTGCAAGATAAACCCTGGCGATGCCCCATTTTTGATCATCGGTATCGCATTCATGTCCGTTAATTATGGCGAGTGAAATAGCCCATGACGTTTAACTGGAACTACATGTTAAGTCTGCTCAGCGATGCAGATTTTTGGCAGGCCACCTGGACCGTCATTAAATTAAGTCTGCTGACCTGGGGTTGCAGTATTGTGCTGGGATTTGTTCTCGCCCTGGCCAAGCAGTCGCCGCGCAAACTGTTTAATCTTCCGGCGCGGCTCTATATCTGGCTGTTTCGCAGCCTGCCGCTGCTGGTACTGCTGATATTCGTCTATAACCTGCCCCAGGCGGTGCCGTCGTCAGCGCCAGTGCTCAACGACCCGTTCTGGGCCGGTCTGCTGGCGATGGTGCTAAGTGAAGCCGCCTATGTCGCCGAAATCCACCGGGGTGGCCTGCTGTCGATACCTAAAGGCCAGAGCGAAGCCGCCCGGGCGCTGGGACTGCGCTATGCCGGTACCCAATGGCGGGTGATTATTCCCCAGGCGCTGCGCGTCGCCCTCCCCGCGCTGGCCAACGAATATATTGCCGTCGTGAAGCTCAGCTCGCTGGTGTCGGTTATCTCCCTGACCGAGATTTTAATGGTCGGCCAGCGCCTTTATTCACAAAACTTCCTGGTGATGGAAACCATGGCGGCGGTGGCGTTCTACTATGTGCTGATCGTGACCGTTTTCGACTTCCTGCTCAAACGCCTGGAGAGCTATCTCGACGTCACCCGGCGGAAAGTCACGCGCCCCATCGACAGCGAGATGCAGCGGCTGGCAACGCAAACACGCCCGGCAACCGTGCGCAGCGCGGTCGATAACTCGCAGCCGGCGCTGCAGGCGTCAAAACTGCACAAAGCCTATAACAACGTGGAAGTGCTCGGGGCCGTCAGCCTGCAAATTCAGCCGGGAGAGGTGGTCTCGGTGATTGGCCCCTCCGGCTCCGGAAAAACCACGCTGATCCGCCTGCTCAACGGACTTGAGCAGATCGACAACGGTGAAATTCGCATCAACGGCCAGCCGTTTATTCACCTCGATCGCCAGGGGGTGCAGAAACCGCGTTTTATGGAAAACGCGCAGTACCGCCTCAACATCGGCATGGTCTTCCAGAGTTTTAACCTGTTCCCCCATCTGACGGTTCTCGGCAATCTGCTGCTGGCGCCGCGCTACCATCGGCTGGCCCCGGAAGCCGAGCTGAAGCAGCAGGCCTGCGAATTACTGCATAAGGTCGGCATGCTGGAGCACGCGTGGAAATATCCGCACCAGCTTTCTGGCGGCCAGCAACAGCGCGTCGCCATTGCCCGGGCCCTGATGATGCGACCGCAAATCATGCTGTTCGATGAACCCACCTCGGCGCTTGACCCGGAAAAGGTCAATGAAGTGCTCCAGGTTATCGAATCGCTGGCCCATGAAGGCATCACCATGGTCATCGTGACCCACGAAATGAATTTTGCCTTCAAAGTCTCTGACCGGATTGTCTTTATGGAAAAAGGGCGCGTGGTATGCGACGACACGCCGCAGGCGATGCGCGACGGCAACCATCCGCGCGTTGACGCCTTCCTGAAAGATGTCTCCCTGGCTTAACTCTCCGCTTGTGAAAGGAAAAATTATGATCGCGCAGTGGCAAATCGAACAGTTTCATCAGCAGGGTTTTCTGGTGGTCGAAGGGGTGCTGTCCCCTGACGAAATCGCCGCCTTGCAGCAGGATTTTGACGGTTGGGTCGAAGAGAGCCGCCGCCATACCGAGGTGTGGGGCGAGACGCTGGACGGTCGCCCGCGTTTCGACCTTGAAGGGGATCACCGCGCCGATCACCCTTCTCTGCGCCGGGTCAGTTCGCCGACGGAGATTTCCGTCGCCTTCGAACATGCCGCCCTGCAATCGCGCATGGCGACCATCGCCGCCCAGCTGATCGGCGGCAGCGGCACCCGTTTTCATCACAGCAAAATCAACTCCAAGCTGCCGTTTACCGCGACGCAGGTGAAATGGCATCAGGATTTTCTGTTCACGCCGCACAGCAATGACGACATCATCACTGCCCTGCTGATGGTCAGCGACGTCACGCCGGAAAACGGCCCGCTGAACGTGGTGCCGGGGAGCCACAAGGGGCCGCTGTGGTCCCACTGGCAGGACGGGCGTTTTACCGGCTCGGTTGACGACGAGGTGGTATCCGAGCAGTGCCAGCAGCCCGAAGCCTGCTTTGGCCCGTCAGGCTCGGTGTGCTTTATGCATACCCGCCTGCTCCACGCCTCGAGCCCCAATGAAACCGAACAGCCGCGGACGCTGTTTATCAGCGTTTACGCCGCCGAGGACGCCCTGCCCTTTGGCGAAAACCCCTTGCCAAGCCTGCACGCGGGCCAGCTGGTGGCCGGCGTGGAGAGCGGCCTGGTACGCAGCGCCGCCAACCAGCTACGTTTGCCGCAGAAGCCGCGCGGCGCCTCATTCTTCGTTCAGCAAGCCGGCCACGATCTTGCCAGCATGTAATGTCATCCCTGGAGGTTTTTATGAAACGCTTTAATGTTCTGCTTCTTTGCACCGCTGGCGCCCTGACCTCGTTCAGCACTTTTGCGGCGTTCCTGCAGCCGGGGAAAATTACCGCCGGTTCGGATATGACCTTTTATCCTTATGAATATATGCAAAACAACCAACCGGCCGGTTTTGATATTGAGTTTCTCGCCGGTCTGGCTAAAACCATTGGCCGTGAGGCGGTGAATACCGATACCCGCTTTCCTAATCTGATCCCCGGTCTGCAGGGCGGGCGGTTCGACATTACCAACTCCTCGATGTATATCACCGCCGAACGCCTGAAGGTGATCGACATGGTGCCGTACCTGAAAAGCGGCGAATCGATCCTGGCGCTTAAAGGCGCCAGCTATCAGCCCAAAACTCCGGAAGCGTTCTGCGGCCATAAAATCGGCTCGATGGGAGCCACCTCCTGGCTGGCGCAGCTGCAAAAACTGTCGGCGGACTATTGCGTGAAGAAAGGCCTGCCGCCCATTGTGCTGAGCGAGTACAGCACCGACCCGCAAACCACCCAGGCGCTGCTGTCGCGGGCGGTGGAGGCGCAGATTACCGACGCGGCGGTCGCGCGTGGCGTCGTTGAGAAGCTGGGCGACCGGATCGTTATCTCTTCCGATACCTTAATTTACCCGGTGCTCAACGGCTTTGGCGTCAAAAAAGGCAACAGTGAAGTGAAAAGCGCCCTTGAGGAGGGGCTGAAGAAATTCAGCGCCACGCCGGAATACGCGGCGCTGCTGAAAAAATATCACTTCCAGCCGCCGACGGAAGACGACCTGAAAACCCTGATGCCAAAAGCGGAGTAAGGCGATGGCTTACTCTTTCGAAGAACAAACGCGGATCGATCTGGCGGCGACCTTTCGCATCATCGCGCATCTCGGCATGCATGAGGCCGTCGCCAACCACTTTAGCGCGGCCCTGTCGGCGGACGGCAAAAAGTTTCTGCTGAATCCGAAGTGGAAACACTTTTCGCGGATCCGCGCCAGCGACCTGCTGCTGCTCGATGCCGATGATGAAGCGACCGCGCTGCGGCCGGACGTGGACGCCACCGCATGGGCGATCCACGGCCAGATTCATCAGCGGCTGCCGCAGGCGCGGGCGGTGCTGCATCTGCACCCGATCTACACCACCAGCGTCGCCTGCCTGGCGAACCCGCAGATCCTGCCGATCGATCAGAATAGCGCGCGTTATTTTAATCGTGTGGCGGTGGATACGCTGTACGGCGGAATGGCGGATACCGTCGCCGAAGGGGCGAGACTGGCCGGGCTGTTGGCGGATAAGCGCCGCCTGCTGATGGGCAACCACGGGGTACTGGTTACCGCCGCGACCATCGGCGAGGCGTTTGACGATATCTGGACGCTGGAGCGGGCCTGTCAGATTCTGGTCACCGCGTGGTCAACCGGCCAGCCGCTGAAGGTGTTGTCGGCTGAGGTGGCGGAGAAAACCGCCCAGGACTGGGAGAACATTGCCGATTTTTCCCGCCAGCACTTCGCCGAGATGAAGCAGCTGATGATAGATGCCGATCCTTCGCTGCTGGACTGAGCGATGCCCCCTCTCCCGGGCCGACGCCCGGGATATCGCTATTAAGGCTGGGCCAGGCGGGTAAAAACCGCCTGGAGTTCTTCGGGTTTTCGCCACCCCTGATGCAGGTCGCGCACCCGCCCGCGTGCGTCAATCACTATCGATGTCGGCGTCCCGATCACCTGATAACGATCCTGAGTGATATGGAGCTGGTCGCGCAGCACCGGGTAGCTGATGCCATGCTTCGCCAGCAGCGGAGCGATATCCACCTGCTCCGGGTCGGTATTCACCCCCACCACTACCAGTTTATCCGGCCAGCGTTGGCTGAGCGCCTGCAGCGTATCCATTTCCGCGAGACAACCTCCGCAATTGGCCGACCAGAAATTGAGATACACCGCCTTCCCCTCCCAGCGTTCCAGGCCGGCAGGTTTGCCTTGCATATCAAAAGCCGCCAGCGCAGGTGTCGTCTCGCCACGGGCCAGCTTCTCTTCTTTACAGCCTGCCAGCAGCAGAAGCAGCAGTATCGTTATCATGACTTCAGGCATGCGCATCGGTATTAACCTCCTCGCCGAGATATTTGCCGTGCTGGAGCCGGACGATACGGTCAGCGAATTTTCCCAGTGCCGGGTTGTGGGTCACCATCACGATAGTGCGCCCCTGACGATGCAGGTCGGTCAGCAGGTCCAGCACCCGCTGTTCATTCTCTTCATCCAGGTTGCCGGTGGGCTCATCGGCAAAAATCACCGGGGGTTCATTGACCAGCGCCCGGGCAATACAGACACGCTGCTGCTCCCCGCCGGAGAGCTGGCTGGGTAAATGGGTCATGCGATGTTCAAGGCCAACCTGCGCCAGAACTGCCCTGGCCGCCGCCTCATCGACGACGCTGTGGTAATGCTGCGCCAGCATGATGTTTTCCAGCGCCGTCAGAAAAGGAATCAGATGGAACTGCTGAAACACCAGGCCTATCTTCTGCGCGCGAACGCGCCGCCGCCCTTCTTCATCCAGCGCCGCCGCATCGGTTCCGTCGAGGATAACCTGCCCCTCGCTGGCGGTGTCCAGACAGGTCAGGATATTCATCAGCGTCGTTTTCCCGGAACCTGATGCCCCCATAATGGCGACGAACTCACCGCGGGCGATGCGCAAATTTATGTCATCCAGCGCGCTAACATCGCCGAAGCGCTTAGATAAATGACGGGTTTCAATCGCCATCTGACGTAAAGGCGTGACGGTCATGGCGTTATTCTCCTTTCAACACTTTCGCCGGTTCAACGCTTACCGCGCGGCGTACCGGAACAATGGCCGCCAGCAAGGCGACCAGCAAAGACAGCGCCAGGGTTATCGGCAGCACCGGCAGGCGCAGCGAAATAGTGGCATTAAACACGGTCAGCCCCAGCAGTTGGGCGAGCAGATAGCCGAGCAGCCAGCCGCAGACCACCGCTGCCAGAGTGATAATGCTGGTTTCGAGCAGCATCTGGCGGATAATATCGCCATTGCTGGCGCCCAGCGCTTTTTGCAGCGCAAACTCACGGGCGCGTTCGCCCACAATCGCCATCAGGGTGGTGTTCACGCACAAGGACGACAGCGCCAGAATCACCAGAGAGACCAGCCCCATCAGCCCTTTGATTTTATCCAGTACCTGGCCTTCGGATGCCGAGACCTTACGGACCGGGCGGATCTCCAGAGCGGGATAGCGCTGCTGCAGCTGCCCGGCATAGCTTTCCACCTGGCCGAGATCGTTACTGACGCTCAGCAGACCGTGGCTGATAATCGCGGGCTTTTGCAGCCACGCCTGCGCCACGTTCAGGCTGACAATCAGCATGTTATCGGTCGCGTCACCGGCTTCGACGATCCCCTTGATCAGCAGTTTTTTGCGCCGCTGATGGTCCACCAGCGTGACGCTATCGCCAACGTTTAGCGCCAGCCGCTGAGCCAGCTTAACGCCCACCATCGCATTGCGATCGTCAAAACTGACGCCGATCCAGTTGCCGCTGACCTGCCAGTACGGCACCAGCTTTTGCAGCGACTCAAACCACACGCCGACGATCGCCACTTTTTCCAGCTCGGTACGCGCCGTGCCGTATAGCCAGGGGCTGGCGCCATGAATCAGTCCCTTCGGCGCATCGTCAATAATCGCCTGCAGTGTCGGCTGCGGCATACGGGTACCGTGCCCAGGCCCGATATAAAAATTTGCGCCGAAGGTCCGCAGCTCCTCGCTCATTTTGCTGTTGATATCAAACCACACGGCGGAAAGCGCCGTCACGATGGTCGCACCAACCGCCAGCGCGGTGAACACGACGCCGACCCGCTGCAGACGCAGACGCAGCGCCCGCCAGACCAATAGCCACAGCATGTCGCGCTTAGCGGCCATACAGCACCTCCACGGGATAAAGTCGGGCGATTCGACGCGCCGGGAACCAGGTGCCGATAAGCGCAATCAGCACTGCGATCACCAGCACACAGGGCACCACCACCCAGGCAAAGTCGAGCGGCGTGGCAAAGAGCATCAGGCCAATCATCTTCGCCAGCCCCCAGCCAGCAACACAGCCCAGCCCCCCACCTGCCAGCCCGCCCAGCGCTGCTTCAAGATAAAACAGCAGCAAAATTTGCCACTGTCGGGCGCCAAGCGCTTTCATCAGGCCGATCTCCCGGGCTCGCTCCATAATGGTACTGGTCATCAGCGAGGCAATCCCCATTGCCGCAGCGGCCAATGCCGCCAGGGTGACGACCGCCATCAGCAGCTGAATTTTATCGATAACTACGCCCTCCGAGGCCGCAACCTGCCAGACCGGGCGCACTTCTGCACCGGAAATGGCCTCCTCCAGCTGGTGAGCAATAGAAGAGACGTACGCCGTGCAATACCACAGGTCATACTCTTCGGCGTTCAGAGCCTCGAGATTCTCACGCGCCCGGCGCGACAGCTCATTTTCTGGTACCGTCAGGGCCGATACGCGAATTGCCTGTATTTTTCCCGTCAGGCCCAGCAGCCGCTGTACGATGCTAAGCGGCATCACCAGCTGGTTGTCTTCATCACCACCGCTGGAGAGAACGCCGCTGACCACCACATCCACGGTCTCGTTCACCACCTGTAGCCTGAGATGGTCACCGGGTTGCCAGCCGTAATTACGCGCCAGCGCATGCCCGACTAATGTTTGCGGCGTCTTGCCTACAGGTTCCTGCGGCCAGGTGCCGGTCACCTGCCAGAACGGGCTGACCGTGCGCTGCCCGGTCTCATAACCCTCTTCATCCGGTATCGCGACCGGCTGGCTAAAGAAGGTGCCGAGCAGACGGATTTCGTGCCCGTCAACGGTCGCCTCGCCGCTGAGCATTGGCGCAAAACCGACGATATTATTTCGCCAGAAGATATCTTTAATATTCGCCAGCTCGGACTCATCAAGGAAATCATCGCTGGCCAGCGGGTTGCTTTGCTCGCTGAACAACGCAGGTAGCGCTGCCTGCCCGGCCGGTTCAATTAAGATATTGGCACCGTAGGATTTCAGCTCGCGGGACATTTTGTCACCGATGTCGATAGAAATAGCCAGCAGCGCCGAGATCAGACTCGTGGCCAGGAAAACGGTTAACACCGCCAGCGCTTTGCGGCGCAGATTACGCCCCCATGACTGATAGATCATTCGCCACAGCATGGTTACTCCTCCTGCGCCGTGCCGGGAACAAACGTCTCTGGCGCGTTGCGGAAACGGTTGTAGTTTGCTTCAGAGGCAAAAAACCAGGTTCTGCCTGCATAGCTGTATTTATACTCAGCCGCCGTGTTGGTCAGGGCCGTCCCGTCCACCGGGTCGGTCACCTTGATAGTTAGCACGGTAGAGAAATAGTTGCCTCCGACGGCCAGGGCCGCACCGGGTATCGTCAACTCACGTTCGTCGTTATGCCAGCCATCGATCGGCACCGGATTACAGCCGCCGGGTTTACCAATCGAAGGAATAAATATGTGTACCCCGCAGGCGACACAAATCACCTGGTTACCTTCCATGACATATCCCTGATCGCCGCACAGCAGACAGGCGTCAAATACCACGCCAAAGCGTAATTTGTCGGGATAGCGGTTGATGACAAAAAAGCGCACCGCCTTACCGTCGTCTGCCACCCAGACGAAACGGTGCAGTTTGCCGTCGCGAACCTGTGTAAGCGGAATATGGACCAGACCATCAGCGGCAAGGCTGACCGGCTGAGCTTCCGATAGCCTCGGCGGCCGGGAGGCCACCAGATCCCACCACAGCTGGCCACCGGCAATCACCAACGCACAGCAGATCGTCGTTAACCAGAGGCGGACAGCGCTGCGGCGCTCGGCCAACGCCAGTCGGCGGGTAACCGGCTCCGCCGCCGCCTTCACCGCCCGGGCATAGCGACGAATAGTCGGGGTCCAGCACAGACACAGCAGCAGGAGCACGGCGGCTGCAAGCCAGCTGTACCCGGCGGCATTGTTGGTCACTTTGGCCACAAAACTCAGCAGCGGCTTCAGTAAGGGGATGATTTGCAGCTTCATCAACAGCAGCAGCAGATTGCCGAACATCGGTAGCCAAAGCAGGATCATCAGCAGAATCGCCAGCGGCCAGTACGGCCAGCTCATCCGGCGCAGCAGCAGAGCGCACAGCACCGCGGCCAGACACAGCAGCGCAACGGCCAGCGCCAGCGCGGTCAGGTTCAGCAGCAGGTCGGTGTTCAGCACGTGGGTGGAGGTTAATCCGCCAAGATTGGGGTCCAGAGCCCAGTGACGGGCGGCGCCAAATACGAGGATCCATTGCCACACGTAGCGCAGACGCGGCGAGGCCCACCAGAAGCTCAGTAAAAACAGCACGGAAAGGAGGATTTCTCCGCTCACCAGCATCAGCTGTAGCGTCTGGCTCCCGCGAATAAACAGTCCGGCCAGTAGCCCACTGGCCAGCGCCGTGAGCAGCGTCCACGTGAGGGGGCGCAGTGAAGGAGACACGCCGCGGCCCCAGAGAACCGAGGACAGCAGCGTAATACAGAAAAAAACCTGCAGCGTGGTGACGAAAAAATAACTCATAACTTCGACCCGGTTCGGCGGATAAGGTGCAATCCGCATGCGGTAATACACCGCAGGACGGCATGCTGGCCATCCTGCGCGACGAACGTTTAGTTCAGGCCGACGTATTTGAATTCATAGCTGACATCGAACGGTTTCCACCAGCGGCCCACCCCGGTTTCGCTGTCGGTATGACGGTGCATCCCGGCTTTTGATGGCGGTTCAATGTGGTACGTCACTTTATAATTGCCGACGCCCATCATTTTAATATTGGCGCCATAGTGCGGACCGTCGCTTGCGACCATCGGCATAAAAGTCCCCTCCTGCTTTTCACCGGTATCGCTATTGACCAGGGTATAGGCAATGGTCAAATAGGGAATCCATTCACCGGCGCCAAAACCATTCTTTCCCCCTTCAACCGCATGAATATCGGCCTCCAGATGGATATCTGATTTCGCTGCCGGCAGACCCATTCCGCGCGGTTCCATATCAATCGGCTGAAGATAGACGGCGGCGATCTCCATCTCATTCATGGTGACCGGTTCACCTGCCGGATACTCTTTAAAGGCCAGCGCCGCGGGCGCGGTAAAAATAGCGGCCACGGTGGCGCCGATAATCAGGCTCTTTTTGATGGTCATTTGACAAATCCTCGCGTCTTATAATGTTGAAATATTATTTTTTATCTGTGCTGTGGGTAGGTGATTGCGGCGGAGCGTAATCCACAGGGCAACCAGGGCAGCAATCAGTAAAATCACCTGTGGCGTCAGGGTTTCCAGATAGGGATAAATGCCCAGCCAGCTGATTTCAGGCACGCCGCCAACCAGCGTAGGCTGAAACAGTTTGCCTTCTATCAGTTCAAGGACCCCTTTGCCGGCAAAAACAAATGCCATCAGGTACATAAAGCCGCCGGTGAAGATAAAGAAAGGTTTGAGCGGCAGGCGCACCACCGAGTAGCGCATGATGAGCCATGCGGCCAGCAGCAGCACGCAGCCAATAACAAACCCGGCGCCGATGGCCAGATGCCCGGAAACACTCTGCGCGTCGCCAACCAGGGCGTAGTAAAACAGGACCGTTTCGGCGCCTTCCCGATAGACGGCAAGAAAGCTGGTCAGCCATAGCCCGACCAGCGAGCCGCGAGAGAGCGAATGCGTCAGCTTACCCTCCAGCCAGGCTTTCCAGCGGCGGGATTCAACCTTCGACAGCAGCCAGTAGCTCATAAAGAACAGCATCACCACGGCGATCAGCATGGTAATCCCTTCCAGCAGCTCCCGACTGGCGCCGGAGCGGGTAAACACCAGTTGGAAAACGACCGCCGTCGCCACGCTGGCAACCAGCGCGACGACCACCGACTGACGAATCAGCGGCAGCTTGTCGTGATGGTCATTTTTCACCAGCCAGGCCACGATGGCCGCCACAATCAGCAGCGCCTCCAGCCCTTCACGTACAATAATCATCAGGCTGTATAGCAGCAGGCTCCACTGCGTCTCTTCACCCTCGCCCAGCATCGCCGCCGCCTGATGCAGATCCGCTCGTAGCGCAGCGGCTTCAGCCACCAGTTTGTCCTGCGGCTGTCCGGCCTTCATCAGGCTGACCAGACGGGTGAAGTGGGCCTCAAGGCGGGTTTTAAACGCGGCATCGCGGGAGCCGATTTTGTTCTCCATCCCGGTGGCTTCAAAACGATCGAAGTAGGTGTCCTGAATATCCAGAAGGGCATCAGACGCCTCGCCGCGCTGATAGCGCGCCAGCGCCGCATCGATACTCTGGTTAATCCCCGTGGCAACGTTGGCCCAGTCAGCGCCCGGCGCGCCTGCGGCGAGCGGGGCGCTCTCTTCGTCTGCCGTCGGGGCATTCACCGGCTGGTCATCGCGGGTCGTCGGCAGCCCCGGCAATATGTCTTCGAGCTCCTGCAACAGCGTCGTCACCTGATAAGCCACATCGTTCAGACGATCCGGCTGGGACGTCAGCGCAATCAGGGCGGTAAACTGCTGATTAATGGCCGCCGCGTTTTTTGCCGAGCGGTTTTGCCGCACCGACATTTCCATCTCTGAGTTTTTAAATCCCTGATAGTGCGCCTGCTGCACCTGCTGACTGGCGAGGGGGTAATTTCCCGCCTGATAGGCGCTCACCGCCTGCGCCAGCAGATCGTCGATGGTGCGGAAGCTGTTCTGCCAGTGCAAGGCGATATCGCCCCGGGTCAACGCGGTATGCTGCTCTTCCGCCACCAGCCGATGGCCGCCATCCAGCACAGGCTCAACGTCACGCAGCGCTTTCTTGAGCCCGTCCACCCGGGCCTGAACCTCTTGCAGCGGCTTACCGTCTGCAATCATGCGACGGATGTCACCGAAAGTGCTCTCCATTTCGTAGCTTTTACGCGCCGAAAAATTGATGCGGATAGGGCCTTCGAGGTTTTCAAACACTTCGAAATAGGCGGCCTGTACTTCCCGACGCGCCTCGTTGTTTTTTTGCTGCTGGTAGAGCTCGGTTGTTTTATCCAGCCGGTGCTCAATATCCTCGATCAGCGGCGCGTAGCGGGTTTGCGCCATCGCGCACGCGCAGAACAGGACGCTGAGCAACGTGAGCAGCAGAAAAGAGCGAGGAGCTGACATGACGGGTTCCATTAACGGTAATGATAATAGTTATCATTGTCATTTTTCCTTGCCGTGCACATGACCCAGATCATGAAAATGTCAAATGGTGACAATTTGTGTAAAAAACCGCAAAGAACAACACGTTTTGTGTCGGCTGCGGGCGCGTCCGTTTTTGACGCCCCCCGCCCGCAAGATAAAAAAACGACGCCGGAAGTGGCGTCGTGGCGGGGATGCAAACGACTGAAGGCTATTGGGTTAATATCGCGGGATCATCCTGCAGATGGCGGAGAAAATTGCCGTACCCTTGCTCCCCCATCCAGAAATTGATGCTTTTCTCCACGCCGGTTGAGGTCAGGGTCGCACCGCTGATGCCGTCAACGGTATAGGCGTCATGCTGGCCGACACTGTCCTGAACGACCTGCAACGCGGGCCGCCCCTGGTCATCGCGGATTTTTTTCCCTGCCCACTGTCTGCGCCACTGCGGGTCTTCCACCCTCGCCCCCAGCAGCGGCGTCTCATTCTGCTGGTAATAGATCAGGTCATTTACCGTGCGGCCATCCGTGCTGAGAGCAACCAGCGCATACATCATTGATTTGGCGCCCTTACCGTAGACCGGCAGAATAATTTGCTGAATATGCTGGTCGGTATCACGGACCAGGTAAATATCCACCAGCGCACAGCGACGCCGGATCTGCGCCGGGTCCCGGGTCGGTGGCAGGTCTGCACAGCGCTGTTGTTCTGCGCCAGTGTGCCCGGCAGGTACCAGCTCGCCGCGATCGAGATTCAGCTGGCGAGTCACGATGCGTGTCTGGAACAGCGCTCTCAATTTTTGTTCGTCGCGATGCCCGCTGTTTGCGAATCCGGCGACGTCCAGGACCGCAGCTTCCGTCTCTTCATTGACGGGCTCCGCAGCGTCATCCTTGAGCAATAAAAAATAAACAGCAACAATTGCAAAACATAAAACACAAACAACCATCAAAGATAAAACAATTATTTTACTCTTGCGCATCCGCGTATTTTCCCCGTTGCGAAATGAATGCCTCTTTTTAGATTGCGATGATTTTCATCCTGCTGTCCACTCTCTTTTTTTGCTGTCGCGCGAGCGCCCGGCAGACAGAAAATAACCAAACCGAGATTGATTTATTTTGTTAAAATATAAATATAACAACTCAAAACACCCACTTTAAATAAAAAATAATAATTAAAATTAATTGATTTTATATTTTCAGTGCCGCAAAAAAGTCAAGTGAAAATAGATTTCCGCTGATTGATGCGGCCAGGCTGTCACCGCGATGCGCTACGTATTGATAGTTTCCCACGCAATACTGAACAATTTCCCCCCAGGCCAATGTAAAAAACCGTCCACCCGCTGGCTTTAATGAAGATTAATCTTATAATCAGAAGGATAAAAAAGAACTACCTGCCAACGTCAACCCGGGATAAGAGACAAGCATGTCCAGACCTTCGACGCTGTACGTTCCACATGTTTTAAGCGCGGCGGATATTGCGCCGGAAGAGCGCTATCAGCGAATATCGCAGAACCTCAGCTGCTATGGCATTGAGGTCGTAAATAACCGCCGTCCGGCAGAAATTGTGGCCCACCATAAAACCATATCTGCTATTTCCGGCGATTATTGTAGTGCCATGGGTTCTAAAAACGAGACAATCTTCGACCCGCATCAGGTGGCTGAGTCTTCAACCTATATTTCTCTGCTGGTACAGGGGCATCAGCTGATCGGCGGCAGGAAAAAATCCGCCGTCGCCCAGGTTAATCCGGGACAACTCATCGTTCATCAGCGCAATGATTATTACAATTATCAATGTGATGATGTCAAACAGCTGTATATCATTCCGCATAGTGCGAAAATCAAAACGCTATTTAGCGGTCAACTGACCAGCCCAATCATCTCCCTGGATAATCACCCTTTAGCGCTATTTTTAAAATCGCATATGCTGCTACTGGACGCGCAATCGGCAAGTTTATCTACCCAGGAAACTGCGGTGATCGTCGATGGCTTACATCATATCGCGTTACAGGTTCTGGCCGATGTGGCGCAGGAGAAAGGGCTGCGCTCGTCAGGAAAACTCGCGCATCTGGTGAACAGCGCGAAATCGTTTATTGCGCTTAATTATCATCAACATAATCTCTCTCCCGACCTGCTTTGCCGAATGCTGCGCTGCTCAAGATCCAGCCTCGACCGGGCTTTTCAGCAACAGGGGAGTTCGGTGATGGCGGAGATTAAAGAGATACGCCTGGAGGCGGCCCGGCAACTGCTGGAATCCGATCCCCGACTGCGGGTTGAGCTGGTATCCTGGCGCTGCGGTTTTGTCAGCCACCCGTCATTCAGCAAGAGTTTTCGTGAAAAATACCACGCCACGCCGAAAGCCTGGCGCGACAACCATTATAAATAAAGCCTATGCCCGGGCCCTCGGCGGGTATTAGCGATGACGGAAAGATTTAAAGCGCATCGCTTTGCGTTCTTTTATATAGCTCAATAAACAATAGATCGATAATCCCAGCAGCGAAATCGCGACGATAATTAAAAGCAGCGTACTGACGTTCATTTTAGTCTTCTCTTTATCATTTATTAGTTGGTTTTATCATAATGATTCTCAGGGCCGCGAACAGCACGCCGGGCCTCAAGCCTGTTCTCTGCCCCTCAATTCTCTCCGGTGCGCAAAGTATTGATCTTCTTCGCCCAGGAGCGCAGCATGGAAGGGCAAACTTAACAAAACAACAACACAATCAAATAAGTCACAGGAGCGTATCAGTGCAAACCGGATATCGTTTTCAGGCGACGGATCTGCATCAGTTCGTCAACACTCTCTTCATTCAGCTTGGCAGTTCTCCCACCGAAGCCTCCCTTGTCGCCGACCATCTGGTGGCCGCTAATCTCGCCGGCCACGACTCACACGGGGTGGGGATGATCCCGAGCTACCTGCGTTCCCATGCTCAGGGTCATCTGCAGCTTAACCGCCATGCCAGCGTGATGAAGGACGCCGGCGCGGTAGTGACACTCGACGGCAACGCAGGCTTTGGTCAGGTAGTTGCCCATGAAGCGATGCAGAAAGGAATTGAGAAAGCCCGGCAACACGGTATGGCGGCTATCGCCCTGCGCAACGCGCATCACATCGGACGCATCGGCTACTGGGCCGAGCAGTGCGCGGCGGCAGGTTTTATTTCGATTCACTTCGTCAGCGTCGTAGGCGATCCGATGGTTGCCCCGTTTCGCGGCAAAGACAGCCGCTTTGGCACCAATCCGCTGTGCGTTATCTTCCCGCGAGAAGGCCAGCCTCCGCTACTGCTTGACTACGCCACCAGCGCGATTGCCTTTGGCAAAACGCGCGTCGCCTGGCATAAAGGCGAAGCCGTTCCGCCCGGTTCGTTGATTGACGCCCGAGGCGAACCGACCACCGACCCGGCGGTCATGCAGACCTCGCCGCTGGGCGCCCTGCTGACCTTTGCCCAGCATAAAGGCTACGCCCTCGCCACGCTGTGCGAAATCCTCGGCGGCGCCGTCTCCGGCGGCCAGACCACCCACCAGCAGAGCCTGCAGACCTGCGTCGACGCCATCTTCAACTGCATGACCACCATTATTCTCGACCCGCAAGCCTTCGACGCGCCGGACATGCAGCGCGAGACGGAAGCCTTCATCGACTGGTGTAAACAGTCGCCTCACGAGGCGCACGCGCCGATTCTGGTGCCGGGCGAATGGGAAGAGGCCAATCGTCAGGCGCGCCTGGCACAGGGCATTCCACTGGATGCCGGCAGCTGGCAGGCCATCTGCCAAGCGGCGCTGGAAGCCGGATTCCCGCCGCAGAAACTGGCGCAGTTTCAGCCCAAAATAGGCTAGCCTCTGAGAGAACGCCCTCCCCGGGCGTTCTGTTACGTCATCGTCATTAGTGACGACATCACGACGACACCTCAGCACCACGAATTAATCTCCTTACATATCAATAAATTAATTTTGGCACAACTTCTGCATACCGCTCCTGCCTTCCGCTTGCATCGCGGCGAAAGGATTCCATGACGATGGCGGGCCTGGCCCGGCCTGACCATTGATCTTCATTCACTGTTAACAGGTCTGTTACTGATGAAAAAAATCACAAGCGTTTGCCCTTATTGCGGGGCGGGTTGCAAACTCAAGCTGGTTGTCGATAACAATAAAATTATCCGTGCGGAAGCCGCCGATGGGGTAACCAATCAGAATCAGCTGTGCCTCAAAGGGTATTACGGATGGGATTTTCTTAATGATACTCAGCTGCTCACCCCGCGCCTGAAGCAGCCGATGATTCGCTACCAGAAAGGGGGGAAACTCACCCCGGTCAGCTGGGACGAGGCGATTCGCTACACGGCAAAAAAACTCCGGGAGATTAAAGAACAGTACGGCTCGCGCGCGATTATGACCACCGGTTCGTCTCGCGGCACCGGGAATGAAACCAACTATGTGATGCAGAAATTCGCCCGGGCGGTGTTAAACACCAACAACGTCGACTGCTGCGCCCGCGTGTGTCACGGTCCGTCGGTGGCGGGTCTGCAGGAGGCGCTGGGTAACGGCGCGATGAGCAACTCCATCAGCGATATTGAACACTCAAAATGTCTGCTGGTCTTTGGCTACAACTGCGCCGACTCCCACCCTATCGTCGCCCGCCGGGTGATTAAAGCGCGCGAAAACGGGGCGAAAATCATCGTCTGCGATCCGCGACGAATTGAAACCGCCCGCATTGCCGATCGCCACCTGCAGCTCAATAACGGCAGCAATATGGCGCTGGTCAACGCCTTCGGCCACGTTCTGCTGGAAGAAGATCTCTATAACCATGATTACGTCAAACGCTTTACCGAAGGGCTGGACGCCTACCGTGAGGCGGTGAAAGCCTACTCGCCTGAAGCGG
Source organism: Klebsiella sp. CSG-1 (assembly GCF_056521145.1). Classification (NCBI taxonomy): domain Bacteria; kingdom Pseudomonadati; phylum Pseudomonadota; class Gammaproteobacteria; order Enterobacterales; family Enterobacteriaceae; genus Klebsiella; species Klebsiella sp. CSG-1. The sequence continues at coordinate 143,881 of NZ_JBWNLD010000009.1, forward strand.
TGGAAGCGATCACCGGCGTCCCGGCGCAAGAGATACGTCAGGCGGTGAGAATGTTTGCCGCCGCGCCGTCGGCCACGATCATGTGGGGCATGGGCGTCACGCAGTTCGGCCAGGCGGTCGATGTGGTGAAAGGCCTGGCCAGCCTGGCTCTGCTGACCGGTAACCTCGGCCGGGAACATGTCGGCGTCGGCCCGGTGCGCGGGCAGAACAACGTCCAGGGGGCCTGCGACATGGGCGTGCTGCCGAATCTGTTCCCCGGCTATCAGGAGGTGACCGATCCCAGCGTCCGCGCCAAATTTGCCGAGGCCTGGGGAATCGACCCGGCCATAATGGATGACAAAGTCGGCACCCGTATTACCGAAGTTCCGCATAAAGCGCTGAGCGGGGAGATCAAAGCCTACTACATCATGGGGGAAGACCCGCTGCAGACCGAAGCCGATCTGGGGCTGGTGCGTAAGGGCATCGAAGCGCTGGATTTTGTGGTGGTGCAGGATATCTTCATGACCAAAACCGCCGAAATAGCCGACGTGCTGCTGCCGGCAACCTCCTGGGGCGAACACGGCGGCGTCTTCACCTGCGCCGATCGCGGTTTTCAGCGCTTCGAAAAAGCCATCCCGGTCCCGGGCAACGTAAAACGCGACTGGGAGATCATTAGCCTGCTGGCCCGAGAAATGGGCTATCCGATGCACTACGACGACAACCAGCAAATCTGGGACGAAATGCGCGACCTGTGCCCGCTGTTCTACGGCGTCACCTATGAAAAAATGGGCGATATGAACCACGTGCAGTGGCCGTGTCCGACGCTCGAACACCCCGGCACGCCATGGCTGTATAAAGGAAACCGCTTTGATACCCCGTCGGGGAAAGGTCAACTGTTTGCCGCACCGTGGCGTGCGCCGGCGGAGACCCCGGATGCCGACTATCCGCTGGTGCTCTGTACCGTGCGCGAAGTCGGCCACTATTCGTGCCGCTCGATGACCGGCAACTGCGCGGCGTTGCAATCCCTTGCCGATGAGCCCGGTCGCGTGCAGATAAGCCGCGCCGACGCCGACCGGCTGGGGATCGCCGATCGGCAGCTGGTGTGGGTAAGCTCGCGTCGCGGCAAAGTGATTACCCGCGCGGATATCAGCGACCGTATCAACCACGGCGCCGTCTATATGACCTACCAGTGGTGGGTCGGTGCCTGCAATGAGCTTACTCAGGACAACCTCGACCCGGTCTCGAAAACGCCAGAAACCAAATATTGCGCGGTGAAGATAGAAGCCATCAAGGACCAGCTCTGGGCAGAGCAGTTTGCCTGGCGGGCCTACAGTGACATGAAAGCGCGCCTGAAGGCGGCAGTGGACGCCTGAATACCAGGGGAGAGGCATCGCCTCTCCCCTTCACGTTGATAGCAGCAGGTTCCGCCGTCGGCGTCAGCCCACCGGCAGCAGTTTTTCCACCAGCGCCGTCCACAGCGTGACGCCATGTTCAATCAGATCGTCGTTAAAATCATAGCCGGCATTATGCAGCGGTTTCGACGGCGTTTCGCCATCGGTACCGATCCAGAAATAGGCGCCTGGGCAGGCCTCCAGCATGCAGGCAAAATCCTCCGACGCCATCGACGGCGCGATCTGCCCGCTCACCGCCGCCTCGCCCAGTACCGCCACCGCCGCCTCGCGCACCTTTATCGCCTCCGCGCGATGGTTTTTGGTCACCGGATAGCCGGGATACCAGGCAATGCTCCCCTGCACGTCGGAGACCTGCGGCTGCGTACTGACATAGTGCGCAATCAGCGCTTTTACCCGTTCACGCACCCGGTTGCTCAGGCAGCGGAAGGTCCCGCGCAGCACCACCTTGTCCGGTAAAACGTTAATCGCTTCGCCGCCGTTAATCTGGGTAATGCTGACAACCGCCGACTCCTGCGGCGACAGGCGGCGCGAGGGGATCGTCTGCAGGGCCATAATCAGCTGCGCGGCGGCGACAATCGGATCGGCGCCGCTTTCCGGCATCGCCGCGTGGCAGCTTTTGCCGGTCAGGGTGATTTCAAACGCGTCCAGCGAGGCCATCATCGGCCCCTCGTTAACCGCCACGTGCCCCAGCGGCAGCCCAGGCCAATTGTGCAGCGCGTAGATACCGTCCATCGGGAAACGTTCAAATAGCCCCTCTTCCACCATCTTGCGCGCGCCGCCGAGGTTCTCCTCGGCCGGTTGAAAAACAAAATGCACCGTCCCGCGAAAGCGGCGGGTCTGGGTCAGATGCGCGGCGGCGGCCAGCAGCATCGCGGTGTGGCCATCGTGGCCGCAGGCGTGCATTACGCCCGGATTACGGGACTTATAGCTGACGTCACCCCGTTCGGTAATGGGCAGCGCGTCCATATCGGCGCGCAGGCCGATAACCGGCCCGGGGCCGTTCTCCAGGGTCGCCACCACGCCGGTCCCTGCCAGCCCGCAATGCACCTGCAGACCAAAGGATGTCAATAATTCAGCGACGCGACGCGAGGTTTTCTGTTCCTGATAGCCCAGCTCCGGGCAGGCATGAAAATCACGACGCCAGCGGATGGCCTCGGCGATCGATGAAGGCGATACTGCCATGTGTTACTCCTTTCCTGCACAGCATCAACGCTGAACGAGTATGAAATCGGGATACATTTTATGCATGCGCCCGTCGCTGGCGGAATGCCCTCTTCGTTATATCCTTTCGCCAGCGCGCTGACAACACTCCCCGGGGCCCGAACGGCGCGTTTTGCCGGGCGCCCGAGCCCGCGTATCAATATTAGTAGTCATTTCAACGGTGACAGCGCGCATGCGTTTAATTAATATTCAGGGTCGTCGGCACTTTGCCGGATTATCCACCTGTTGACTTCCGTTATCGGGAATAAAATGTTTAACCCAGACCAGAATCGCCTTGCCCCCACGCTGGCGATGATTATGGCCGCGTCATTAGTGGGATTTATCACCGGTTATACGGTGCCTTTAATCAGCCTTGAACTTGCCCAGCAGCAGACAGACACCGTCTACGTCGGCCTGCTGGCCGCGCTGCCGCCGGCGGGGATGATGCTCTCGTCGTTCCTCTCGCCCGCGCTGTGCCGTCGTTTTGAGATAGGCACCTTGCTTACGGCCAACCTGATCCTGCTGGCGCTCGCCACCATCGCCTCCTGTCTGACCGTCGATCTGCAGCAGCTGCTGCTGCCGCGCTTTCTGACCGGGATAGCCTCCGGGGTGATCATCGTGCTTGGCGAAAGCTGGATAACCGGCGGCGCGGCGGGTAAAAACCGCGCCACCCTGACCGGTATTTACGCCTCGGCATTCACCGGCTGCCAGTTGGCCGGGCCGCTGCTGATCTCTGCCGGCGCCGATTATCAAATCTGGGTGCTGCTGGCCGTCGTCGGCCTGACCGCGGCGTGTCTGCTGATGCTACGCCATCTGCCGGGCGGAAGCCGCGAAAGCCTCGCTGAACGCGCCAGCTGGCGCAGCCTGGGCGCGTTTTTACCGGTCCTGGCGTCCGGCGTCTTCTGCTTTGCCTTCTTTGACGCCAGCATTCTTGCGCTGCTGCCGCTCTACGGGATGGATAAAGGGCTGAACGAGGCGATGGCGGTTCTGCTGGTGACCATTGTGTTAACCGGCGATGCCTTCTTCCAGGCGCCGCTGGGCTGGGTTGCCGATAAATTTGGCATCCGCCGCGTACACCTGAGCTGCGCGGTGGTGTTTTGCCTCGCCCTGGCGGCGCTCCCTTTCCTGCTGGCGTCGCCTGTACAGCTCATCGTCGGGTGTCTGATCCTCGGCGCGGCGGCGGGGGCGCTGTATACGCTCTCGCTGGTGCGCGCCGGTAAAACCTTCAGCGGGCAGAAGCTTATTATGATCAACGCGCTGCTGGGCTTTTTCTGGTCGGCGGGCAGCGTTGCCGGCCCGGTTGTCAGTAGCCTGCTGATCAGCGTATCCGGCTATGATGGCCTGCTGGTCACCCTACTGGCCTGCGGAGTGCTGTTCCTGCTGATTCAGTGCCTGGGGAAAACGGAGAAAGCGCTGCTGGCGAATGCACGCCAGGACCGCGATGACGACGATGCTCAGACTGAAACCGCCTGAGATGCAACCTTAACTGAGCGGCTAACGGCAAGCGCCACCGGGGGATATTCCCTGATGGCGCGCCGTCGTACGGTATTATAATACCTTGCTTAAGAAGGCCGCGGTGCGCGGATTAACCGGAGCAGTAAAGATCTGCTCTGGTTTCCCCTCTTCCTGAATAATGCCCTGATCGATAAAGATAACCCGGTCAGCCACTTCGCGGGCAAAGCCCATCTCGTGCGTGACGATAACCATCGTCATCCCTTCGCTGGCGAGATTTTTCATCACTTCCAGCACGTCACCCACCAGCTCGGGGTCCAGCGCAGAAGTCGGTTCATCAAACAGCATAATGGAAGGCTTCATCGCCAGCGCGCGGGCGATAGCCACCCGCTGCTGCTGGCCGCCGGAGAGACTGGAGGGCCAGGCGTCACGTTTATCGCTTAATCCTACCTTCGCCAGCAGCTCTTCCGCCAGCTGCACCGCCTGCGAACGGCTCACGCCGTGCAGGTTGATCGGCGCCATGATCAGATTTTCCAGCACCGTCATATGGGGGAAGAGATTAAAGCGCTGAAAAACCATGCCAACGCTTTCCCGCATCTTGTTCAGATCGGTGCTGCGGTCGTGGGCGGCAAAGCCGTTGACTTCGACGATGCCTTCGCTGACGCTTTCCAGCGCATTCATACAGCGCAGGAACGTGCTTTTTCCGGAACCCGACGGCCCGATAATACAGACGACCTCCTGCGGTTTAATATCGCAGCTGATGCCCCGCAGTACGTGGCTGTCGCCGAAACGTTTGTGCAGATTATTAATGTGAATCACTTTTGCCAAACCTCTTTTCCAGACGGTTAACCAGCTGCGCCAGCAGGAAGGTAATGACCCAGTAGACCAGAGAAATGGTCAGGTAGGGCTCCCAGTAGGTGGCATAGGCGCCGGAAACGGTACGCGCGGCATAGGCCAGATCGGCAAGACCAATCGCCGAAGCCAGCGAAGAGTCTTTGACGATGGCAATCGCATTGTTCCCCAGCGGCGGCAGGATCCGCCGAAAGGCCTGCGGCAGAATCACCTGGCGCATGGTTTTCCACCACGGCATCCCCAGCGCGCGTGAAGCTTCCATCTGCCCTTTATCAATCGACTGAATCCCGGCGCGGAAGATTTCCGAAACATAGGCCCCGGCATTGAGGGTAATGGCCACGATACAGGAGAGAAACGCGCCGTAGTTAGAACGCAGTTCGCGGGCAAAATCGGCGCTCATCAGCCCATGGCTGACCAGCAGACCGTCACGCGGGTTGATAAACAGCGGCACCAGCGCGAAGTGCACCACCATAATCTGCACAAACAGCGGCGTGCCGCGAAACGCGCTGACGTAAACGCGCACCGGAAACTGCACCAGATAGCGCAGCACATATTTCCACGCTCCGTGTTCCGCTTTCGCCATCCGCCCAAGGCCCAGCGTCAGGCCCCACAGGGTACCGAGGATCACGCAGATAATGGTACATTTAATGGTCATCAAGGCGCCGTCCATAAACAGCGGACCGTACTCCTCGATGATCTCCCAACGGAATCCCGTCATAGTGCTTCCCTAAAAAATACGGCTATCGCACGCGTCGATAGCCGTCATGAAAACCAAAAGATGAATTATTGCGCAGGCAGCGTCGGGACGTTGTCGTCAAACCAGGTTTTATAGATTTTGGCGTAGGTGCCGTCGGCGACGATTTTCTTCAGACCGGCGTTGATTTTCGCCTGCAGTTCAGCGTTGCCTTTGGCCACCGCGATACCGAAATACTGGCGTTCAAACCTGGCGTCCGGCACCAGCTTAAACTGCTTCTCCGGATGCTGTTTGATGTAGTATTTCACCACGCCCACGTCGCCCACCGCCGCGCTGACGCCGTCTTCAAACAGCTCCTGCAGCATCAGCGGGGTATTATCAAAACGCTTAATAGAGGTGCTGTTTTTACCCAGCACATCCGAGACCACGATATCGCCGGTGCTTGAGTTCACCACCCCGACCTTCTCACTCTTCAGCGCTGCCAGAGAGGTCACTTTGGAATCTGCCGGCACCACGATGGACTGCTCAGCCGGGAAGTAAGGGGCGGAAAAATCAACCATCTGCTTGCGCTTATCGGTGATGGTTATCCCGGAGATAATGATGTCGCGGTCGCCGGAGCCGAGGGTGGCGAAGATCCCTTCCCACGGCGTATTCACCAGCTTGATAGTAAAGTTCTCCGCTTTAGCGATCGCTTTAATGATATCAATATCAAAACCTTCCAGCTGCTTCTGGCTGTTTTCATATTCAAACGGGCGGTAGGTCCCACCGGAACCGACAACGTAGGTTTCCTGTGCCGCCTGCGCGCTCCCGGCGAGAGCCGCCAGCAGACAACACGCTTTCATCCATTTCCCCATTATGACAACCTCTTTTTATGCATTAATTTTGCATAAAAATACACATCATCACGATTACTTGCAACAGTAAACCTTTCAGCCAGTGAATTATCGTGTACTTAGCTGCGTTTACCGCCGGATTTACCAATCGCTTTATGCAGTTCGTTAATGCGCTTCATTGATTTCATGGTCCGCTGCGGCGTGGTCGTCGCCACCGACAGCACCAGCATTTCTAGACAGACCAGCACCGTACCGTGAAGCGGTACCCGGCCGTTATCGCCGCCGCGCGGGACGTCGATCACCACCTGCGCCTCCTGGCTAAAACGTGAGTCCACCGCCTGGGTCAACAAAATCGTCGGGATCCCCAGCCGCCGGGCTTCGCGCAGCGCGGTCATCCCTTCACGATGCGGCGATTTCTGTCCCATCATAATCATCACATCGCCACGCTGCAGGCTAATCAGCTGCTCGGCAAGGCTGAAGCCGGTACGGTTGAGCACGCAGGACGGTAACCCGATACGGCTGAACAGCCTGCCGGTGTACTCTGCCAGAATCCCCGATGCCCCGATGCCGAAAATCGCCACCTGCCGCGCCTCGCTGAGTAGCGCCACCGCCTGAGCGACGGCGGCACGGTTGGCGGGACGAGAGAGCACTTCACAGGCGCGCTGATGGCCCTCCAGCACAAAATCAATGCTCGAATTCACATCGCAGGAGAGCGCATTCACCGTTGACAGCATCTTCTCCGATGAGGTGATGGAGGGGCCGAACCAGCGCTCCATGGTCTGCTTCAGTTCGCGCAGCCCGGCAAAACCCAGCGCCTGAATGGCCCGCACAACCGTGGCATCCGAAGTCTGCGTCGCCGCGGCGATCTCCATCGCCGTGCGCTCCAGCACCACTTCACGGTTGTCGTTGATATAGCTGACGACCGCCAGCAGACGCGGCGAGAGCTGGTGCGCCCGGGCGCGAAAGCGTTCGCCGAACAGGTCGACCCGCCCTTTCTCTCTTTTCACCGGCGTTTTCATTTCAGCTCCGCCGGCAGCGGACGACCGGCAATGTGCGACTGCACCTGCGCCACCATCAGGGTCAGGGCGGCAAAGGAGTTAGAGATAACCTCCTCGCGCGGCAGCAGGATATAGCGGCCGGTGCGGCAGGCACGCATAAAGTCGCACCAGCCGGGCATCACCCCTTCCATCGCCTGCAGCTCCTCCTGCGGTTTACCGCCGGTATCCGAGCGCCAGGTAGCAAAAACAAAATCCGCATCCAGCTCCGGCAGCTGTTCGGCGCTGACGTCAATTCGCTGTCCGTCGGGGATCTTGTCGATCAACGGCGGAAAACGAAACCCGGCGTCGCGCAGTACCCGTCCCAGCGCGTGATAGGAGTGGTGAACGGTGACTTTGCCATTGTTGGCCTGAATAACCGACACCGTGATGTTGCGGGTATCCACCATCGCTTTGAGCTGGGCGATCTGCGCCTGATAGCGGCGCTCAAGAATTGCCAGCCGCGCCTGGCTGCCGGTGAGCTGCGCCAGCTTGCTGTAAATTCGCGGCGCGCTGCCCTGCAGATGGTCAATGCTGACCGTCGGCGCAATCTTCTCCAGCTGTTCCACAGAGACGTGGCGGCTCGGTTCGGTAATAATCAGATCCGGTTTCGCCGCTGCAACGGCTTCGAGGTCAATATCCGCGGTGCCGATAAACTGGATCGCGCTGTTATCAAAATCGACCCCGGTCAGCTGGGCGCTGGAGCGCAGATAGTGGCTACCGTCGGGGCGGGTGCGTCCGTGGCTGGCCACCGGCGGCACGCCAAGCTCAATGAGCGGAATCGTGATATCCAGGTCGTGCATCGAGACGATACGCTGCGGATGCAGCGGCACCGTCACCACCCGCCCTAAATCATCAGTAAACGTTTGTGTTTGACGCTCGGCGGCGCCGGTAACGCCCGCCGCTAACAACAGCAAAGAAATAAGCCAACGCATAGCAACCCTTCTACATTACAGGACGTCACGACGACGCCACAGCAGCAAGATAAAAAACGGACACCCCACCAGCGCAATAACAATTCCGGCCGGAATTTGCAGCGGCGCGAAGGCCAGACGGCCGAGAGTATCGGTAAACAGCACCAGCAGCGCGCCAATCAAAGCGCTGCCGCACAGCAGCGACACCTGGCCACCGCGCAGCAGAAAGCGCGCCATGTGCGGCGCCATCAGCCCGACAAAGCCAAGGCTGCCGACGCAGGAGACGCTGGCGGAGGTGAGCAGCACCGGCGCAAAAAAGCGCAGCAGGGTCAGCTGCTGCAGGCGCACGCCGAGTCCCACGGCGGTACGGTCGCCAAGCTGCGCCACATCCGCCGCCCGGGCGGTCAAAAACAGAATCAATGTCCCCGGCAGCGCCCACAAAAAGGCCACCATCAACAGCGACCAGGTTGCCGCGTGCAGACTGCCGGCAAGCCAGATCATCGCCGTTTGCACATCGCGCACATCGGCGGTAGTCATAAAAATGCCGACCGCCGCCGCCAGCGTCCAGGAGACGCCGATACCGATCAGAATGAAGCGCGGCCGCGAGCAATCCCGGGCCAGTACCAGCACCAGCAGCGCCACCAGTGCCCCGCCCAGAATGCCGGCCAGCGGGCGCCAGACCAGCCCGACGGCGGGAAAGAACAGAATCAACGCCAGCACGACCACGCTGGCTCCCTCTTTGACGCCAATCAGCCCCGGGTCCGCCAGCCCGTTTCGGGTGATGCTCTGCATCGCCGCCCCCGCCAGCCCGAGCATAGCGCCGCACAGCAGCGCCATCAGCAGCCTGGGAAGGCGAATATCAAACAGGATAAAGCGCGGCTGGTCGCCGACATTTTCTGGGGCAAAGAGCGCTCGCGCCAGAGTACCGGCAGGCAGCGGGAAGCTGCCGCGCGTCAGGCCAAAGCTTGCCAGCAGCAGAATGGCGATAATCAGCACCGCAGCGATGTTCAGCGCCGCGGGGCGCAGAAGCAGATGGCAGCTCCCCGCGCGAAGGGGCCGGAAACCGGCACGGCGCGCCGCGTTTTTCATTTAAAAAACCTCGCCGCAATAAAGATAAATACCGGAGCGCCAACCAGCGCAGTCATCGCCCCGGTCGCCAGCTCCTGCGGCGCCACCAGGGTGCGGGCGGCGATATCCGCGAACAGCAGCACCAGCGCCCCGACCGGCGCCGCCAGCGGCAGCGCCAGACGAATATCTTCGCTGACCAGGCGACGAATAACGTGTGGCACCACCAGTCCGACAAAACCGATCGGCCCGGCAACCGCCACTGCCGCCCCGCACAGCAGCGCAATGGCGCCCAGCCCCAGCAGTCGGGTCTGAATAATGCTCACCCCCAGCCCCAGCGCCACCTTATCGCCCAGCGCCAGAACGTTCAGACGTGGCGCGATAAGCAGCGCGAGCAGGCCACCGGCCAGCGCCGGAAGCGTCGCCGAGCGTAAAATTTGCCAGTTGAGTCCGGCCAGATCGCCCGCCAGCCACGTGCGCATCGCCAGCAGCGTTTGTTCATCCAGAATCAGGATCGCGGCGGTGACCGCCGAGGCAAAGGCGGAGAGCGCCACACCGCAGAGCGTGATGCGTAGCGGCGTCGCCCCGCCGCGTCCGGCGGTCGCCAGCAGCATCACGCCGCCGAACAGCAGCGCCGCGCCGCCGGCGGCAATCAGCGGGCGACCTGGCGTCATGCCGCTCAGACCCAGCGCCGATGTGCCGACTACCGCCAGTGAGGCGCCGGCGTTAAGCCCGAGAATATGCGGTTCCCCCAGCGGGTTACGAATCACCGTCTGCAGCAGCACTCCGGCGACGCCCAGCGCCGCGCCGGTCAACAGCGCCGCCGCGAGACGAACCAGTCGCAGCTCGACAATAATCCGCTGGTCAAAATTACGCGGGTCATAGTGAAACAGCGCCTGAAGCACCGTCTCCGGCGCAATCCAGCGCGCCCCCAGTCCAAGATGCACCACCGAACCGACAATCAGCAGCAGCGTCAGTAGCGCGAGCGCTCGTTTTGGCCGCGCCTGGCGGCGGCGGTGCAACAGCAGCGCGGAGGCGCTCATTGGGCTTGCTCCTGTCGCGCGCGGAAAGGCATAAAAAAGGGTTTCCCGGTCTGCGGGTTGAGCGACATCTGTACCTCAACATCAAACACGGTTTTGATAAGCTCCGGGGTGCAACTGGCGTTTTCGTCCACGACCCCGGCAATACGCCCTTTCTTGAGGAACACCAGGATATCGGCATAGTTCACCGCAAAGTTAAGGTCGTGCAGCACGGTGACCACCGTGCGTCCATGTTCGCGGGTCAGGGTTTGCAGCAGTTCGAGGATATCGACCTGATAGCGCAAATCGAGCCAGGTGGTCGGCTCGTCCAGCAGGATCGTCGGCGTTTCCTGGGCCAGCGCCATCGCAATCCAGCAGCGCTGGCGCTGGCCACCGGAGAGGCTGTCTACCGGCAGATGGGCGAATTCGGCGGTGCCGGTCAACGCCATGGCCTCTTCTACCGCCCGTTCGTCGGCATCAGACCACTGGCGCATCAATCCCTGCCAGGGGTAGCGACCGCGGGAAACCAGCTCAAAGACCGTTAATCCTTCGGGAGTGAGCGGTGACTGAGGCAGAATCCCCAGCTGGCGTGCAACCGCCCGGGTCGGCATGGTGTGAATCGTCTGACCATCCAGACGCACGCTGCCGCCAAGCGGTTTCAGCATGCGGGCAATCGTCGACAGCAGGGTGGATTTACCGGAGCCGTTGGCCCCGGCCAGTACCGTCATTTTACCGTGAGGGATCGTCAAATGAATGTCATCGACAATCAGGGTCTGGCCGTATCCGGCCGACAGGGAATCCAGTACGATTCCCTGCTCTGCAGGCATCACCCGCTGTGGCATAACTCGCTCCTGCGCCGCAACGGCGTGGCATCAGCCAGCACGTTCTGCACTCAAACAAAAATAAATCTCATTCTCTTTTGATCATGCTGCGGATGAATGTAGTAGTCAATACTCTGTTTTAACGGGCATAAATTGCCTGCACTACCCGGATAACCCCGGGAAGAGGATTACATTTTAAATATATAAAACAGATAATTAACTCAAAAATACGGGTAAGGAATAGCGCCAGAAACGCCGATCCGGCAACTGCTGATTTTTTATCTTACATAACATTTACTACTACATCCCCTCGTGATTGAATGATTCTCAATTACATGCCTGAACGCAAATCATCACAGTTAACAGGCAGATAATATTTTTAAGGGCAATGATTTAATTGGCTTTTTCTGTCTGCAAAGGACAGATTCGTTCACGAGAAACAGACAAATGACGCGATCAACGATCCCTTTCACGACGCTGAAAGGGCGAGCTCTTTTTTCACTGATATTTTTGGGTTCTTTTACCTCACCGGGATTAATTGCAGCAGAAAACAGCGCCAGCAAAGAGAAAACGGCTGGCGACGAAACCATGACGGTGGTCGCCGAGGGTGCGCAGAATGACACCAACGGCTATCAGCCGGTTGCCAGCTCAACGGCAACCCTCACGTCGATGCCGCTGCTGGATATCCCGCAGGTGGTGAATACCGTCAGCGACAAGGTGCTGGAAGATCAGCACGCCACCACTCTTGACGAGGCGCTGTATAACGTCGCCAACGTCGTCCAGACCAACACCCTCGGCGGGACCCAGGATGCCTTTACCCGCCGCGGTTTTGGCGCCAACCGCGACGGTTCCATCATGACCAACGGTCTGCGTACCGTTTTGCCGCGCAGCTTTAATGCCGCCACCGAACGCGTAGAGGTGTTGAAAGGCCCGGCCTCCACACTGTACGGCATTCTCGACCCCGGCGGATTGATTAACGTCGTCACGAAGCGCCCGGAGAGAACCTTTGGCGGCTCGATTTCCGCCACCTCCAGCAGCTTTGGCGGCGGCACCGGCCAGTTTGACGTCACCGGCCCCATCGAAGGTACGCGGCTGGCCTACCGGATCATCGGCGAGTACCAACACGAAGATTACTGGCGCAACTTTGGTAAAGAGAAAAGTAGCTTTATCGCCCCTTCCCTGACCTGGTTTGGCGACCGGGCGACGGTGAACGTGTCGTACTCCCATCGCGACTACAATACGCCGTTCGATCGCGGGACGATCTTCGATCTCAATACCGGCCACGCGGTCAACGTCGATCGGAAAACGCGCTTTGACGAGCCGTTTAACGTTACCGATGGTTATTCCGATCTGGCGCAGCTGAACGCCGAATATCGCCTGAACGATGCCTGGACCGCCCGCTTTGACTACAGCTACAGCCAGGATCACTACAACGATAACCAGGCCCGCGTGACCGCCTACGATTCGGCCACCGGCGATCTGACCCGCCGCGTTGACGCCACCCACGGCTCAACGCAGAAGATGCACACAACCCGCGCCGATTTACAGGGCAACGTGGTCGTCGGCGGGTTTTATAACGAAGTCCTCACCGGCATCGCCTATGAGAATTACGATCTGCTGCGCACCGACATGATCCGCTGTAAGAATGTGAAAGGGTTCAATATTTACAATCCGGTCTACGGCACTGTCGGCACATGCAGCACCGTTTCGGACTCCGATAGCGATCAGCGTATTCAGCAGGAGAGCTACGCCGCCTACGTTCAGGACGCGCTCTATCTGACCGACAAGTGGATTGCCGTTGCCGGGATGCGTTATCAGTACTATACCCAGTACGCCGGCAAAGGGCGTCCGTTCAATGTCAACACCGACAGCAGCGACCAGAAATGGACGCCGAAATTGGGCCTGGTGTATAAGCTGACGCCAACCGTCTCGCTGTTCGGTAACGTGGCGCAGTCGTTTATGCCGCAGTCATCGATCGCCAGCTATATCGGCAATCTGCCGCCCGAAGAGTCCACATCCTACGAAGTGGGCGCGAAGTTTGATCTGTTAAGCGGTATCACCGCCAACATCGCGCTGTTTGATATTCATAAACGCAACGTGCTGTACACCGAAGCCGTCGGCGACGAGACCGTCGCCAAGACCGCCGGGAAAGTGCGTTCACGCGGCGTCGAGGTGGATCTGGCCGGTTCGATTACCGATAACCTGAGCGTGATCGCCAGCTACGGCTATACCGACGCGAAAGTGCTCGACGATCCTGACTATGCCGGCAAGCCGCTGCCCAACGTACCGAAACACACCGGATCGTTGTTCCTCAGCTACGACATCCATAACGTCTACGACAGCAATACGCTGACCGTCGGCGGCGGCGGTCGCGCGGTGAGCAAACGCTCCGGCACCAACGGCGCGGACTATTATCTGCAGGGCTACGCGGTCGCCGATGTCTTCGCCGCCTATAAGATGAAGCTGCAATATCCGGTGACGCTGCAGGTTAACGTGAAGAACCTGTTTGATAAGACCTACTACACCTCATCCATCGCCACAAACAACCTGGGCAACCAGATTGGCGATCCGCGAGAAGTGCAGTTTACGGTGAAAATGGACTTCTGATTGCATCACCACGCCCGGACAGCGCCGTCGCGGCCTGTCCGGGCACCTCCGTTGCGCCCTCGCCAGACTACCAGTCCTCGGCCTGCCCCAACATGCGTAAAATATCCTGTCGGTGCTGCAACAGCTGCGGGTTATCCCGATGCCGGGGAAAGGCCAGCGGTAGCGTAAATTCGCCAATGATCCGCCCCGGTCGCGGCGACATCACCAGCACGCGTTCGCACAGCAGCAGCGCTTCTTCAATATCATGGGTCACCAGCAGGCTGGTGTAGCCCTGCTGCTGCCAGAGCGTAATCAGCTCGCGCTGCATGCCGATACGGGTCAGAGAGTCCAGTTTGCCGAGGGGCTCATCGAGCAGCAGTAAACGCGGCTCGTTGAGCAGCGCGCGCGCCAGCGCGGCCCGCTGGGCCATCCCGCCCGAAAGCTGCCGGGGCCACGCCTGGCTGAATCCCTGCAGACCGATACGCGTTATCAGCGCATCGGCCTGCGCTTCACGCCCTTTTTTGCCCTGCGCCTGCGGCCCCAACAGCACATTTTGCCGCACCGTCAGCCACGGATAGAGCGTCGGATCCTGAAACACCAGAATGCGGTCGGGCCCCGGACCGCCCATCGCCGCGTTATCTATCCGGATCTGCCCGCCCTGCATTGGCTCCAGTCCCGCCAGCAGCCGCAGCAGCGTCGACTTGCCGCAGCCCGAGGGCCCCAGTAGCGCCACGCTCTCGCCCGGACGCAGCTGCAGACTGATATTCTCCAGCACCGGCACCGTTTCCCTGCCGAGGGAAAAAGCATGGTGCAAATGGTGAATCTCGATGCCCGCGCCGACCCGGGCGGTGTTTTGGGGTGTCGCTGTTGCTACCATGTCATCCCTCCTCGCTGCCACTTCAGCAGCCGATCGCGCACCATAAACAGCCCGCTTATCAGGCCGGAACAGAGAAAGGCCATTACCAGCAGCGCGGCATACATATTGGGGTAAGCCGCCCAGCCCTGCGCCCACTGCAGATAAAAACCGATGCCCGATTTCACGCCAACCATCTCAGCGACGATCAGCACTGAGAACGACGCGCCCAGCCCCATAAACAAGCCGACAAACACATTCGGCAGCGAGGCGGGAATCGCCACCCGTAAAATCAGAAAGCGCTGGCTGGCCCCCAACGTGCGGGCAACGTCATACCAGGCTTTATCGATACTCATGACCCCGGACCAGGTCAGCACGGTGACCGGAAACCAGGTGCTCAGCGCAATCAGAAACACGCTTGCCCCAAAGCTGGAGGGAAAAATAAACAGGCATAGCGGCAAGAGCGCCGTTGAGGGCACCGGGCCAAGCAGACGCAGGACCGGATGCAGCCAGTAGCCGATACGCTGCGACCAGCCAATCGCCAGCCCGCTGATAAAACCGCAGGAGGTCCCGAGCAGCACCCCGAGCCCGAGCAGCCCCAGAGAGTGCAGCAGACTATCCAGCAGACGCGGCCAGTCATCGACCAGCACTTCGATCAGCGCCTGCGGCGGGGCAAAAAACGGCACCGGCAGGATCGCCGTTTTTGCCGTCAGCCACTCCCATAACGCAAACAGCAACGGCAGCAGCGCCAGCCACTTGCCAGCCGCGAGCAAACGACCGCCCCGCGGATACCAGTAGCGGCCACTCAGCGCCAGCGCCAGCAGTCCACCGGCGATGACAAACTGGCTCATCGCCCACCCCGCGCTATAGGGCCAGCGTCGTCCGACATCCGGCCACGCTAGCGTAAACATCCCGCCCGCCAGCCACAGCGCGGCGGCCAGCAGCCCTTCAGACCACAACGGATAGCGCCCCCCGGCGCGTGACAGCGCACGTTCAGGCGAATACGTTGGCATAAATACTCTCCGCAAACTGGTGGGGGTTGGTCCCCGGTTTGATCACCTGCACCCGCTGCAGATCGCTCACGTACTGGGTCAGTTCATTCACAAAGGCCTCTCCCACGGCGTGGTGTCCATGCCCCTGGCCATGAAGGATCCCCGAGACTTCAGCCTCATCGGTGTTTAATGCATGGGCCATGAACGATTGCGCCACGCTTTCAGGGTGGGCCGATGCATAGCTGTGCGCCTCGAGAATCGCCTGGGTCAGCGCGGCGGCAACCGGTTTGTGATCCCGGGCCAGCGCCCCGCTCACGCCCAGCACGCAGCAGCTCAGGTTGGCGTAATCGCCGCTCATATTGCTGGCGATCAGCTGATATTTCCCGCTTTGCAGCAGGCGGAAGCTGAAGGGCTCGCTGCCGCTGATAGCCGCAATCTCCCGCTTATCCAGCGCGATACTGAGCAGATCCGCCGGGTAAACTTTCCACTGCACATCGCTTATCGGATCGATGCCATGTCGTTTGAGCAAAATAGCGAAGAAGTTTTTGTCCGGACCGGCCATATCGGTGACGCCAATCGTCTGCCCTTTCAGACTCTCCAGGCCGCCAAACGGCGAATTTTTCGCCGTCAGCAGATTGAGACAGCCGCCGTGCGTTCCGGCCGTCAACTTGACGTCAAAACCCTGCTCCAGCGCCTTCAGCCAGCGTAGCGCCATCCCGACGCCGGCATCGGCCTTGCCGGTCGCGATAGCCTCCAGCAGCACATCGGTCGAGTTGCCGAAGTTAACGAACTCAACCTCAAGGTTGTATTTGCTGAAAAACTTCTGCTGCTCAGCGACCGCCACCGGCGCGAGGCAAACCGCGCTCTTGTTGATGGCCAGCTTCAGCTTGTAGGGTTCCGCCAGCCGCAGCGCCAGGTTTTCACCGTTTCCGCCCCCCTCCGGCATCGTGGTCATCGTGTGCGCCCACAGCGGCCAGGCGGCCGCCGCCAGCATGGTTCCACCGCTGAGCTGTAAAAAGCGGCGGCGTGAGAAAGCGGACTGATTCATGGTCTCTTCTCCTGGGCGGCCGGGACGTCAGGCAGCGTAAATCGGGTATCAAAGGTCGGCGTGACGTCCAGCTTCGCGCGAATCAGACCATTGGCCTGATAGAAGTCGGCGGTGGCCTGCTGCTGTTCAATGGTGCGCGAGTCCAGACGCTGCCACTGCGACTGACGGTTAGCAAACTGCGCCCGGGCAATGTCCGGCGGGAAACGGATGATGTCGCCGAGGGTTTTGCCATAGCTCTCGAGATTGGCGTAAGCCCAGCGCTCCGCCCCTGCCAGACGGATGAGATAATCCTGTAGCGCCGCGCGCTTAGCCGGATCCTTTAAGCTTTCATCCGTTGCCGCCAGAAATGTATTCCCCGGCAGCAGCCCTTTACCGCTCACCAGAATCTGACCTTCGGCGGTTTTCACCAGCTGCGTGGTGTAGGGTTCCCAGGTCGCCCAGGCATCGACCGAGCCGTTGAGTAAAGCCACTTTGGCATCGACCGGGCCAAGAAATACCCACTGCACCTCTGCGGGCGATATCCCCGCCTGCTGCAGGGCTTTCAGCGCCACGAAATGACCGATCGAACCTTTGCCGGTGGCGATCCGCTTACCTTTTAAATCCGCGGCGCTCTTGAGCGAACTTCCCGGCGGAACCAGCACGGCCGTACCCGCCGGGTTGCTTTTATCGACGGCAATAGCCTTAACCGGCGCGCCGTTGGCCAGCGCAAATAACAGCGGCGCATCGCCAATAATCCCCGCGTCTACCGCGCCGGCGTTCAGCGCTTCCGCCAGCGGTGCGGCGGCCGGAAACTCAGCCCACTTGATCTCATAACCCAGGTTTTGCAGCGCGTTGGCCGCTTCGAGCTGCGAGCGCATGCCCCCTTTCTGATCGGCAATTCGCAGGGTGATACGCTCCTGCGCCGTCGCCAAAGCACTCAGCGCCAGCAGCGAGAGTCCCGCGGCCAATCTTGTCATTTTTCGTTCGCGCATAAACATTATCCTTATGATTGAAAAGCGTGTTGACCCGCCGCCTGCCACGCGCTGTCGCTCTGCGGCGTATGCACGCGCCCGCAGAGCACGTTGCGATAGTGGCGTTCCAGAGGATGTTGTCGGCTCAGGCCATGATTGCCGGTAAGTTCCAGCGCCAGAGCCACGACCTGCACCGCGTTGTCGGTAATAGTCACCTTGGCCAGATTGGCCTCGGTGGCGGTCAATTCCAGCCCGGCGGCCTGTTGCAGCAGGCAGCGGTTCGTCAGCAGCCAGCCTTCTATCTGGCCGGTTTTTTCCTGCACGCGCGGCAGACGGGAGAGCGGGTGCCCGAGGTTGGCCGGCGCCCGCGTACTGAGCCAGCCCAGTAGCCAGTCCCGCGCCGCGCGGGCCACGCCGTCATAGATCGCGGCTAACAGCGCGGTCTGTCGATTGGCGAAGAGACGGAAACGTTCGGCATCCGCGGCGGGAGGCGCAGATGCCGGCCAGATATCTACCGCATTTTGCCCGGGGATCGGCACGTTTTTCAGGATCACTTCATGGCTGCCGGTCGCGCGCATTCCGGCATGGTCCCAGCTTTTAATAATAGTGACACCGTCACTTGCCCGGGGAACCAGCCAGGTGCCGACCTGCGGGTCGAGATCGTCGCTTCGTGCCCAGATAGCCAGCCAGCTCAGCCCTTCAACTCCGGTGGTATAGAGTTTGTGTCCGTTAAGGCGCCAGCCGTCGGCGGTACGGGTGGCAACCGTCTGCGGCAGTCCCCCACGCGCCGGCGAGCCGAGTTCAGGTTCAACTCTCAGGCTGTTGATCAGTCCACCCCGCTCGACGGCATCACGATAGACCTGCCGACGCAGCGGTTCCGCCCAGCCGTCGCTATCCGCCAGACGCAGATGATGCAGATACTGCATACAGACGATCAGCGCCGTCGCCGGTTCTCCCCACGCAATGGCGGTAATCGCCTGCTGCAGCCGGGCCAAATCCGCCCCCGCCCCGCCATACTGCGCCGGCGTGGCGAGGCTCAGAAAACCGCGCTGATGCAGGTGCGCGAGATTGTGGTGGGGAAAGTCGCCGCTGCGATCAAGCTCTGCCGCCTGTTCGGCCATCAGTTGACGAATGTCGGTTAACTGCTGTAGCCAGTCGGCCTGCGGACGTACGGGCTGTTGACCGGAAAACGTCACGATGCGCGCTCCTGAATCGCACGCTGAGCCGCTTTTTCGCGGGCAATCGGCAGCAGAGCCTTGCCGTATTCCCGCGCATCATTTAAGGGATCAAAGCCGCGAATCAGGAAGTTGCGCACTCCGAGGTCGTAATAATCCAGCAGCGCATCGGCAACCTGTTCCGCCGTTCCGACCAGCGCGGTGGAGTTATGGCCGCCGCCGACCAGTTTCGCAATGCCGGTCCACAGACGTTTATCCACCACATTTCCCTGTTCTGCCGTGGCCCGCAGGCGCCGCGCGCCTTCGCTATCGGGCTTCGCTTTGAACCCCTGACCCGCCTGCGCCGCCCGTTCGGAAGCGACATGCAAAATATGCTCGGCCTTCTCCCAGGCCTGCGCTTCGCTGTCGGCAATAATCGGCCGGAATGAGACGCTAAAATCAATGTGGCGCTGATGCTTCGCTGCTTCGGCGCGCACCCGACGGATGGTCTCCTCCGTCTGCCCTAACGATTCGCCCCACAGGGCAAAAACGTCAGCATGTTTACCGGCCACCGCAATGGCAGCCTCGGAGGAGCCGCCGAAGTAGATCGGAATGTGCGGTTGTTGCAGCGGACGAATCGCCGACCACGCCTGTTCGGCCTGATAAAAATCATTGTCGATATCAACGGGTTGTTCCGCAGTCCAGACTTTTCGCACCGTATCAAGGAAGGCATCGGTACGCGCGTAGCGCTGGTCATGATTGAGGTAGTCACCATCCCGACGCTGTTCGGCGTCGTTGCCGCCGCTGATGATATGTACCGCCAGACGCCCGCCGAGCAGATGCTCCAGGGTGGCAAACTTACGTGCCGCCAGCGTTGGCGAGACGAATCCGGGGCGATGGGCCAGCAGGAAACTGATTTTCTCTGTCGATAATCCGGCCAGCGCGGTAACCAGAAAGCCATCCGGCTGATCGGACCAATGCCCCACCAGCAGGCGATCGAAGCCGGCCGCTTCGTGAGTTTGCGCAAAGCGCACGATATAGTCGCGGTCAAAAACCGGTCCTGCCGGGGCGATGGTTTCGGATGAGAGGCGATGGCCGATCATCCCGAGAAACTGAATGCTCATAACATAACTCCTTGCGTCGGGTAACGGTGGCCGCAGCGGCGGCGCCTGTCGTTACCCTATACATCGGCAGTTAATGAGCAAAATGCATTTTTATCATATCTTAATATGCAAAATCAGCATTTAGATAATTTAGTATACTCTTCAATCAGATAGAGTCAGCTGCTGCGCAATTTTCCCGGCAAAAAAAGTGAACGGCTGCTGCAGATTCGCCAGATTCTGTGCGCTCACCTGCCACAAGCAGACCGCCGGCTGGAAATCGGCTAACGTCAGAACGGTCACCTCATCGCGCCACGGGCTGGCGGCCAGCGCCGCACGCGGTACCAGACCCAGCCCTTGCCCCTGAGCAACCAGGCCAATTTGCAGGTGAGCCCCCGCGGTTTCGACATTCAGCTGAAGCCGCAGCCCCTGAGCCTGGAGTTCACGAATTAACCCCGCCCGCAGCCCGCAGCCGTCAGGGTTAAGCACCCAGCCCTTAGACGCGCAGTCCCGCAGTTCAGCGGCCTGCAGGCGCAGGCTTTTCGCCGCAATCACCACTATATCCAGCGAACACAGCAACCGGCCGACATAGCCATCGGCAAAGACCTGCTGTGCCGGCCCCATTGCCAGCATGCCATCCAGCTCGACGCTCTCGAGTCGCTTTTGCAGCAGCCCGCTCCAGCCGCAGGTCACCTGCGGCTGGAGCTGCGGAAACTGCTGGCGTAGCGCCAGCAGCGCCGGCTGGAGCGCAATTTCCGCCACGCTCTGCGGTACGCCGAGGCGCAAAATACCGTGCGGTTCCGCCTGCGGATCCAGCAGCCCGTACAGCTTTTTCGTCTCCCGCTTGATGCTCAGGCACTGCTCATAAACCCGGTGCCCGGCGGCGGTCAGGGTCAGCGGTCGGGTCTGGCGCTCCAGCAGGGTCACGCCGAGAGTTTGCTCCAGACGCTGCAGCCGTCGGGTAATCGCCGATTGGGTAATTCCCAGATATTCCGCCGCCTGATTGAGGGAAGAAAACTGTACCGTCGCCAGCAGGGCGTCAATGTCGTCGATGCGCATAGAATCCTTAATGTGAATTTTGCATATTAATATATGCGTAAATTGCATTTAAATAATATTAACGCCTTTGTTAGCGTAATGACCAGTCCCTCTGACAGGAACCGTTCATGACCGCACCACGACTGGAAAAACTACGCCATTTTATTCAAGAGGTTGACGCCCTTCATCGGGAGTTCAGCGACGAATCGCAGCTGCTGGAGGCGGTTGCGCAGCGCCTGGCGCGGCTGGTCAGGCAGGATGACTGGCTGCCTGACGAGTACGCTTTGCCGCATCCCCACCACTACCAGCAATACCTGCTGCACGCCGACTCCGGACAACGCTTTTCGATCGTCAGCTTTGTCTGGGGCCCCGGGCAGGCCACGCCGATTCACGACCATCGCGTGTGGGGCGTCATCGGCATGCTGCGCGGCGCGGAAGAGAATCAGCGCTATCGTCTCGATGCTGCAGGTCTTCCGGTGGCCGACGGTATTGCCGGACGGCTCTCGCCGGGCGAGGTCGAAAAGGTCTCCTCCCGCGATGGCGATATTCACCGCGTCAGTAACGCGCTGGCGGAGAGCGTGTCGATCAGTATCCATGTCTACGGCGGCAATATTGGCGCCGTTAAACGTGCCGTCTATACCCCGGAAGGTCTCATCAAACCCTTTATTTCCGGCTACTCCAATCGCCACTTACCCAATCTCTGGGATTTCCCGAAGGATAATTAATATGCCCATCCACACTTATCGCCAGCCAGCGCAAGTGCGCCAGGCGCTGCTCGACCACGCCGAACTGGCGCTGATTGACGTGCGTGAAGAAGCGGATTTTGCCACCGCTCACCCGCTGTTTGCAGCTAATCTTCCGCTGAGCAAGCTCGAGCTGGAAATCCACCGTCGGGTGCCGCGGCTGACGACGCCGATCACCGTTTACGATAACGGCGAGGGTCTGGCCGCCCAGGCCGTCGATCGCCTGCGCGGCTGGGGATATCAAGATGTAGCGCTGCTGGAAGGCGGCCTGAAGGGCTGGCAGCGCAGCGGCGGCGAGCTCTTCCAGGACGTTAACTCCCCCAGCAAAGCGTTCGGCGAACTGGTGGAGAGCCAACGACAGACCCCCTCTCTGAACGCAGAAGAGGTGCAGGCGCTGATCGACAGCCGTCAGCCGGTGCTGATTGTCGACGCCCGACGGTTCGATGAGTACCAGACCATGAGTATTCCAGGCGGCATCAGCGTCCCCGGCGGTGAGCTGGCGCTGCGTATTGACGGACTGGTCGACTCGCCGCAGACGCCAATCGTCGTCAACTGCGCGGGACGTACCCGCAGCATTATCGGCGCCCAGTCGTTGATCAATGCCGGCGTGAGCAACCCGGTCTACGCCTTACGTAACGGCACCATTGGCTGGACGCTGGCCGGTCTGACCCTCGATCGCGACCAGCAGCGCCGCTATGCCGATGAATCGCTGGCTTCGACGGCGCGTCTTCAGCAGGTCAGCCAGCTGGCGGCAAAAGCCGGGGTGGCGGTTATCGACCAGGCCACGCTCCGGCGCTGGCAGCAGCAGAACGACCGCACCACCTATCTTTTTGACGTCCGCAGCCCGGAGGAGTACGCCGCAGGTCACCTGCCGGGAAGCCTCAGCGCACCGGGCGGCCAGCTGGTCCAGGAGACCGATCACCACGCCAGCGTGCGCGGAGCACGTATCGTCTTAGTGGATGATGACGGTATTCGCGCGGCGATAACCGCCTCGTGGCTGGCGCAAATGGGATGGGAAACGGCCATCCTGCGCGGTCTGAGCGCAGCGAACTTTAGCGAACGCGGCGTGCCGCCCGCCCGCCTGCCCGCGGCGCCTGAGGCAGAGGAGATCGACGCATCGCAGCTGGCGGCACTGCTGCGCGAACCGGGAACGGTGGTCCTGGATTTCACCACCAGCGCCAACTATGTGGCGCGGCACATTCCCGGGGCATACTGGCTGATACGCTCGCGGCTGAAACAGGCGCTGGCGCTGATTCCCTCTGCCAGCCGCTACGTACTGACCTGCGGCAGCAGCCTGCTGGCGCGCTACGCCGTCGCCGAAGTGGCGGCGCTGACCGGCAAACCGGTGCAGGTGTTGAGCGGAGGCACCGCCGGGTGGATCGCCTCAGGTCTGCCGCTGGAGCATGGCGCAACCCATCTGACCAGCGCGCGTAGCGATCGCTATCGTCGTCCCTATGAAGGGACCGATAATTCCCGCGAAGCGATGCAGGCCTATCTGGAGTGGGAGTATGGCCTCGTGGCCCAGCTGGCAAACGACGGGACGCACGGGTTTACGGTACTGTAGCGCGGCCGCGCGATGCCGGACGATATCAGGCCTCGCGCATAATCCACGAATACTGGAACGTTTTCTCTGCCGGGAAGTGCGTGCGCCGCCGGAACGATCCCAGCGACTGCGGCGTACAGTAGGTACAGCTGCCCAGCCATTCAATATGATTTTCCGCCACCCCGGCGCGGCGTAACAGCAGCTGGCCAAAAGCCCGCAGATCGAACCACATCGTGTCGTCTCCCGTCGCCGGCGCTTTTTCCGCCTCAGGCTCAGGGCCACGACGGTGCAGAAACAGCCGATCGCGGTGCTGTTTGACCAGCCCGGCCACCGGCATCGCCAGCAGCGCCTGATAAAATGCCGCCGAGACCTCATAGCAGCAGGCCTGAATATGCGGCCCAATCGCTACCACCACCTCGTCCGGCGGTATGCCATGTCGGGCAAAGAGATCGAGACTATTAGCAATAATTCCGGTCGCCGCGCCGCGCCAGCCCGCATGCACGCTGCAGACAAAAGCGCCGTCACGGGAGGCCATCAGCATCGGCAGGCAATCGGCAGTCACCACCCCCACCTTTTGCCCGCCCAGTGCGGTAAAAACCGCGTCGGCATGCGGGCGTTCCGCCAGCGGCTGCTGAAAATGATGAACCATATTGCCGTGCACCAGCTTCACCGGAGCCAATTCAGCGTAAGGAAAGGCGGCCGTTTCGTGTACATCGAGAAAGGCATAGCGAATGCCGGGAATATCGCTCAGTAACCGGGATTGAAAAGACATGGCGGCAGAGATAAGCAATGGGTGATGATTTACCGTATGCCAAAGTCTGCCGTTGCGCAAGGTGGCGCGCTGCCGGGCCCTGAAGCATAACCCGGCGCCGACGTCAGGCTATTGATTGCCGTCTCTGGCGATTCATCAGCCAGAACACCGCCACGCCAGCCAGCAGAATCCCGGGCGCGGAGGCGGCCATCACCCCAACGGTACCGGCCCCCAGCGCCAGCATTTTTCCCGCCAGCAGCGGACCGCTCATCGCCCCCAGCCGCCCGACGGCCACCGCCGTCCCCACCCCGGTGGCGCGAATTTCCGTGCGGTAGAACAGCGGCGCCAGCGCGTACAGCACGCTTTGCCCGCCGGTGGCGAACAGCCCGGCCACAAAGCCGGAGAACAGCATCGCGGGAAAGGAGGTGGCGCAGCCCAGCGCCAGCAGCGACGCCAGCATACCGCTATAGATCAGCAGCGACATCAGCAGCGGACTTAGTTTATCCAGCAATGCCCCCAGCAGCAGCGTGCCGCAGGCGGCTCCCAGCTGCAAAACAAACATTACGCCTGCCGCCTGACCGGCGCGAAATCCCTGACCTATCAGCAGCATGGGCAGCCAGTTGATCAGCATATAGACCACCAGCAGCGTAAAGAAATAGCACAGCCACAGCAGCAGCGTGGCGGTGGCATTTTCCGGCGCCAGCAGCGTCCGCAGCGGCGCGCTCTGCGTCTCGGCGCGAAAGACGGCGGATTCAGGCAGCCAGCGCAGCAGCATCGGCACCAGCAGCAGCGGCACCACGCCGCCGACCCAGAATACCGTCTGCCAGGCAGAGGTCTCCCCCCACCATCCCAGCGCCGCGGCCAGCGCGGCGCCCACCGGCACCCCGCAGTACATCAGGCTGACGGCGGTACCGCGAAATCGCGGGCCGGCCGCTTCGGAGGTTAATGCGATCAGATTCGGCAGCGCCGCCCCCAGCCCCACTCCGGTCATCAGGCGCGCCAGCAGCAGCAGCGGAAAGCTCCCTGCCAGCGCGGTCGCGATGGAAAACAGACCGAACAGCATGACCGACGCGATCAGCACCCGCTTGCGGCCATGGCGGTCAGCAAGAATTCCCCCCACCAACGCGCCGGGAAGCAGCCCGAGGATACCGGCGCTGAAGATCCAGCCCATCTGCATATTGTCGAGCGCGAAGGCGTGAGCCATCCCGGCGGCGGCGATCCCGGCCGCCTGAAGATCCAGCCCTTCCATCAGGGCCACCATAAAACAGAGCCCGATGGTTAACATCAGGCGTGAAGCCGATCCAGAGGTTGTCGTGGTCATAGGGTACCTGTGCGATAGCGAAAACGGTGCAGGTGAAAGGCGGCTGATACGTTGCCAGCCGCCCGTTTTTATTTCGTGCGCTTGAGCAGGTCCAGCGCCACATCGACGATCATATCTTCCTGGCCGCCCACCATCCGCCGCTTGCCCAGCTCGACGAGAATATCGACCGCGCTCAGACCGTAGCGCGCGGCCGCCACTTCGCTGTGGCGCAGAAAGCTGGAGTAAACCCCGGCATAGCCCAGCGCCAGGGTTTCGCGATCGACGCGTACCGGACGATCCTGCAGCGGCCGCACCAGCTCATCAGCGGCGTTCATCAGCGCATACAGATCGGTGCCGTGGTTCCAGCCAAGCTTGTCCGCCGCCGCAATAAAGACCTCCAGCGGCGCATTCCCCGCCCCGGCGCCCATGCCGGCAAGGCTGGCATCGATGCGGTCGCAGCCCTCTTCCACCGCGGCGATAGAGTTGGCGACGCCGAGGCTCAGGTTATGGTGCGCATGCATCCCGGTGGCGGTTTCCGGCTTGAGCACCGCCCTGAGGGCGCGGAAACGATCGCGAATATCGTGCATATTCATCGCCCCGCCGGAATCGACCACGTAGATGCAGGTCGCGCCGTAGGATTCCATCTTCAGCGCCTGCTGCGCCAGCTGCTCCGGGGTAGTCATATGGCTCATCATCAGGAAGCCAACGGTATCCATCCCCAGCTCGCGGGCGAAGGCGATATGCTGGGCGGAAACATCCGCTTCCGTGCAGTGGGTTGCCACGCGCACCACCCGCGCCCCGGCCTGATACGCATTTTTCAGGTCGTGCAGGGTGCCGATGCCAGGTAGCAGTAAAGTGGCGATTTTCGCCCGGCTGACCGAAGACGCCGCCGCTTCAATCCACTGCAGGTCGCTGTGCGCGCCGAAGCCGTAGTTAAAGCTCGACCCCTGCAGGCCGTCGCCGTGGGCCACCTCTATCGAATCCACTCCCGCGCTATCCAGCGCCCGGGCAATCTGGCGCACATTGTCGAGCGAGTATTGATGGCGAATCGCGTGCATCCCGTCGCGCAGGGTCACGTCTGAGATATAGAGTTTTTTGCCGTTCATGCTGCGTCTCCTGCCGTACCGTTCATCGCCTGAGCCATTTTTTCCGCCGTCGCCAGCGCCGCCGAGGTCATAATGTCGAGGTTGCCGGCGTAGGCTGGCAGATAGTGCGCCGCCCCTTCGACCTCGAGGTAAACCGCCGTTTTCAGGCCACAGAAGCGGCCAACGCCCGGTAGGTTCACCGGCTTATCTTCCGGGATCACCTCAAACTGCACCTGCTGTTTCAGGCGGTAGCCCGGCACATAGGCCTGCACCGCAGCCGCCATCTCGGCGATCGACGCGGCAATCTCCTGCTGCGACGCCGCTTCGCTCAGGACATAAACGGTATCGCGCATCATCAGCGGCGGCTCCGCCGGGTTCAGTACGATAATCGCTTTACCTTTTGCCGCGCCGCCGACTTTCTCTATGGCCTGCGAGGTGGTTTCGGTGAATTCGTCGATGTTAGCGCGCGTTCCCGGGCCGGCGGATTGGCTGGCAATCGAGGCGACGATTTCCGCATAGTGCACTTTTGCCACCCGCGATACCGCCGCCACCATCGGGATGGTCGCCTGACCACCGCAAGTCACCATATTGACGTTGCCCTCGGCAAGATTGGCCTCAAGATTGACCACCGGCACGCAGTACGGGCCGATCGCCGCCGGGGTCAGGTCGATCACCCGGATCCCCGGTTTGGCTTCCCGCAGCGCGGCGTCGTTTTTCACGTGCGCTCCGGCGCTGGTGGCGTCAAACACGAAATCGATATCGGCGAATTCCGCCAGCTGCATCAGGCCGCCGACGCCCTCGTGCGTGGTGGCAACGCCCATGCGCCGGGCGCGGGCCAGACCGTCGGATTCAGGGTCGATGCCGACCATCACCGCCATCTCCAGGTGCTGGCCGTGGCGCAGAATTTTAATCATTAAATCGGTGCCGATATTGCCGGAGCCGATAATGGCGACTTTGCGTTTACTCATCACTGTTTTCCTCTTGCGCGACAAACGTTGCCGTCACTGAACCTAAACCGTCAATGTCGGCGGCAAAGCGATCGCCGGCGTGAATCGCCACCATCGGACCTAACGCCCCGGTCAGCACGATGTCTCCCGCCCGCAGCGGTTCGCCGAGGCTGGCCATTTTGCGCGCCAGCCACACCGCCGCATTGAGCGGATGACCGAGACATTCGCTACCCCGCCCGGTGGACACCTCTTCCTCGTTACGCGTCATACGCATGGTGCAGTTTTTCAGATCCAGCCCGGCCGGGCGCCGCGCCGGACTCCCCAGTACGTAAACGCCGCAGGAGGCGTTATCGGCGACCGTGTCGACGAAGCCAATCGACCAGTCGCGGATACGGCTACCGACCACTTCCAGCGCCGGC
The DNA here is from genome assembly GCF_056521145.1 of Klebsiella sp. CSG-1. NCBI lineage: Bacteria > Pseudomonadati > Pseudomonadota > Gammaproteobacteria > Enterobacterales > Enterobacteriaceae > Klebsiella > Klebsiella sp. CSG-1. The sequence goes on from NZ_JBWNLD010000009.1 coordinate 171,665, forward strand.
AGTACCCAGTCGATAGCGGCGTACAGCTCATCAAAGGTGGTATCGACATGCGGCAGGTCGTGTTTAAGCAGCAGGGCGATTTCGGCTTCCACTTTCGGCTGCAGCACCCGGGAGAACGGCACATCGGCGTTATCGCCATAGCACATGTCGGCAAACAGGGTGCCGAAGTCCGGCTGGTCAACGCCCAGCTGCTGCTGCACTTTAGGATGGGTCAACCCTACTTTGCGCCCCACTACCCGCCGTCCGTGCGCGACGTGGTGCTGGACGTTAATCCGCTGGATGGCGTAGGCCGCCTCCGCATTATCGACGCCGAGAAGATCGCGCAGCGGTTCAATGGCCCGCCCCTGGGTTTCGGCGTCACGCAACCGTTGCGCCAGCTGTTCGAGAGATAACGTTGTCATGACGGTTCCTTATTTGCGCGCCAGAAAATCCAGCACCAGCTGGTTGAAACTGTCGGCATGTTCCCACTGCGCCCAATGGCCGCAGTCACGATAGAGATGCAGTTCAGAACCGTTAATCCCGGCCAGCAGGCGCAGGCCGGCGTCCATCGGTACAAAGCGGTCGTTGCGCCCCCAGACGATCAGGGTTTGGGCGCGGATTTCGCCGAGACGCGGGCTAAAATCCGGGAACTGTTTCGGGTTGGCTTCCAGACTTTTGACGAAATTATCCAGATGATCCCGGCGCGACAGCATATTGTTGAGGCGCGCTTCGAACAGAGCCTCGGTCAGATCGCGGGTATCGAAGACAAAGATATGCATCATCTTTTTCAGGTTTTCGATGGTCGGTTCGCGATACAGGCCGTTCAGCAGCTTGATGCCTTCCGTCGGCATCGGCGTAAACAGGCTCATGCCGCCGGTTCCGCCGCCCATCAGCACCAGCTTGCCCACCCGTTCCGGCCAGCTCAGAGTGAAGGCCACCGCGCTGTGACCGCCCATGGAGTTGCCCAGCAGATGCACTTTGTTGATATCCAGCTGATCAATAACGTTTTTCAATACCCGGGCGTTCAGGTCGGAACGGGAACCGCGATTGACGATCGAGTCGCTTTTTCCCCAGCCGGGACAGTCCAGCAGAATGACCCGGTAGCCCGCCTCGACCAGCGGATCGATATTGCGGCTGAAGTTCGCCCAGCCGGTGGCGCCGGGGCCGGAACCATGCAACAGGACCACGGTTTCATCCCCCTGGCCGCAATCATTAAAATGGATGCGTAGTGTTTCTCCGCCCTCTTCTACGTTGAGGAATCGGCTGGTGTCGGCTTCAGTTTGCGGTTGGTAGCTCATCATATTCTCCCGTTAATTCAGTTCTGCGCGGCGGCGCTCAGCGAGCCAAATCCGGCTATCCACTCGGGGATGGGTCGGTAATAGCGGCCTTCGCAGCGCCAGCGGCCAAATGCGGATAGCGCGGCAAAGGCGGCCACCCAGGTCTTAATTTCGTGCGTCGATTTGCCGGCCATTGCCGACAGCTCTTCGTTACTGACCGCATCCAGCTCCGTCAGCCGTCCCTGCTCGAGCAGGCTCATAAAGCGGTTGTCCCAGACGGGATTGAGCGGATAGAGCGAGTTCTGGTCCTCGATAAACTGTTTCGCCGCGCTAATGACCCGCTGCTGGCGCAGTTCCCGCTCGTCCGGCGGCAGCTGTTTGCCGCTGCCCAGCAGCCGGTCGCGCATATGGGCATCGGCTTTCGCCAGTTCCGGCACCGGCGGCTGATGCGACAGTCCGCCGGAGCCGAGGATTAATACCCGTTTGTTGAGGGTGGTCAGGAAGCGGCCGATGGCTTCGCCCAGCATGCGGGTGCGCTGAAATCCCGGCAGCGGCGCTGCGACGCCGTTAATAAATACCGGCAGAACCGGCAGCGTATCGAGGCCGCCAAGCAGGAACTCCAGCGGTTGCGCAAAGCCGTGATCCACCTGCATACAGTAAGAGACCGCCAGATCGATCCCGTCCTTCATCACCGCGTGGGCGCAGGCTTCCGCCAGCGCCGTCGGCACCGGCAGAACGCCGCTGGCGCTGCTGAAATCACCGATAGAGGTCGCGCCGATGCCTAAACAGAACGGCGGCATCACATCGTAGAAAAAGCCGTTGTAGTGATCGGGGGCAAACAGCACCACCAGCTCCGGGTCGAAGGCGGCAATCCGCGCCCGCGCGTCGGCAATGGCGCCGTTAACTTCGTCCAGTACCGCCTGTTCCGGGTCCACGTAGCCCACCAACGGCGTATGCGAGAGGCAATGAAGATAAGCGTTCATATCAAGCCACCTGTTCAATCGTTGTTGCCATCTGCGCGGAGGCCAGCTGCATCTTGCTGGCCAGCGCGTCGAGCTTTTTGCTCAGGGTTTGCGGGATGGCCACGGTGGCGACGAAGCGATCCGGACGCACAACGGCAATCGCGGTATCGTGCTGCGCGAACCAGCTTTTCAGACGGTTTTGCGTATCGCCGACGCGGATAACGCCGGGCACGTTGTCCTGATCGCAATGAATCTGTACCTCCGGCACCACCTGAATAAACCGCACCCCGACCGCGCGCCACTGGGCTATCTGCCCGGCATTCAGCCCCCATTGCGGGTTGCAGCCCCAGGCGATAATGGCGAATCTGGCGCCAATCACCTCATCAAGCAGCGTCACCAGCCCGTTTTCCAGCGTGACCTTCGGCTGGATAAACATTTTGCCTGCCGGGGACGTTTTGCCTTCGCCTTCCGCCAGCAGCGCGCCGTCGCGATACTGCGGCATCGGCTTGAAACGCATCTCGAGGAAGTAGCGTTTGACCGGCGGCAGATAGTTCAGCAGCCACGAAATCCCGTCGCGCACCGTGCCATGCCAGCGTTTCGCCGGCGCCAGCACGTTGCCGGCGGTGACCGAGAGATCGATCATCGCTTTGGCGTGATCGCGCCGCTCCTGTTGGTAACTGTCCAGCAGCGCCTCTCCGGCTTTACCATTCACCACCAGCGCCAGTTTCCAGGCCAGGTTGAAGGCATCGCGCATGCCGCTGTTGTAACCCTGTCCCTGCCAGACCGGCATGATGTGGGCGGCATCGCCCGCCAGCAGCACGCGATCGACGCGAAAGCGTTCGGCGATGCGCGCGTTATGGGTGTAGACGCGCTGGCGAATCAGCTCGACGTGGTCGGGGTCCGGCAGCACCTTGCTCAATAGCTGGCGCATCTTGTGCGGCTCGCTGAGCTGGGCTTCGGTTTCGCCGGGCATCACCATAAATTCGAAACGCCTTATGCCGTGCGGCAGCGCAGCGGAGACGTACGGACGCACCGGGTCGCAGCACAGATAGACGTGCGGCGTCGCCAGCGGGTCGTTGGCGATATCGATAACAATCCATTGATTCGGCGCGGTTTGACCTTCGAAGGGAATATTCAACGTGCGGCGAATGAAGCTGGCGCCCCCGTCGCAGGCGACCAGCCAGTCGGCGCGAACGGTTTCCCGCTCGCCGTCGCTGCCTTTTACGTTCAAGGTGACACCGTCACTATCCTGAGTAAAAGCTTCAACTTCACGGGAAAACAGGCAGCGCACATGGGAAAAACGGCTGAGGCCGTCATACAACACCGCGTCGACCTGCGGCTGAATAAATGCGTTACGTCGCGACCAGCCAAACTCGTCGGTCATCGGCTGAATATCAGCAAAGCAGCGCCCTTTCGGCGTCAGAAAACGCATCGCGTGCCACGGCGTGGTATGCGGGAGAACATTGTCCACCAGCCCGATGCCCTGCATCGCGCGCAGCGATTCATCGTCGATGCCGATAGCGCGCGGGTAATCAATCAGCGCGTCGAGCTTTTCGACAACCACTACGCTGACGCCCATCTGACCAAGGTAATTGGCCATCATCAGGCCGACCGGCCCCGCGCCGGCGATAGCGACCTGGGCGGTGTGCTGTACAGCAGGTTGAATATCCGGATTCGATGTTGTCATTTCAGAACCTCACGACTCAGACAAGGTACCTGGCGTCGCAAACTGACGCCCGACACTTTGTTAAATAGATGTGAATATATTTTTATAGTGAGGTCAGTATAGGGTCGGCCGGATGCGCTACAATCAAAACATCACCGGATGTGCACCAGGTGCACATCGTTGTTTATCTGGATATTTATCGAGGTAACATGCGCGAAAACAGGCAGGCGGATTACAAAACGGTCCGCGGATTGAGTCGGGGGTTGTTGTTACTTAATTTGTTAAATAAATTCGATGGCGGGGCCACGATCGGCACGCTGGCTGAGTTTAGCGGTCTGCATCGCACCACCGTCAGGCGGCTGCTGGAGACATTGCAGGAGGAGGGTTACGTTCGCCGCAGTCGATCCGATGACAGCTTTCGTTTAACCCTCAAAATCCGTCAGTTGAGTGAAGGATTTCGTGACGAACATTGGATTTCTGCCCTCGCCACTCCGCTGCTGGGAGAGCTGTTGCGCGAAGTGCTGTGGCCGACGGATATCTCCACGCTGGATGTTGACGCGATGGTGGTCCGTGAAACCACGCACCGCTTCAGCCGCCTGTCGTTTCATCGCGCGATGGTCGGCCGTCGGCTCCCGCTGCTGCTGACCGCCTCGGGGCTCACCTGGCTGGCCTTCGCCCCGGAACATGAGCGCCAGGCGATGATCGAGATCCTCGCGGCACGTCCGGAAGAGGAGTATCAGCTGGCGCGGGAGCCGGAAAAGCTGGCGGCCATTCTTGAGCGCACGCGACGCCAGGGCTACGGCGAAAACTTTCGCGGCTGGCAGCAGGAGGAGAAAATCGCCTCCATCGCCGTACCAATCCGCAGCCAGCAGCGGGTTATTGGTTGTCTGAACCTGGTTTATATGGCGAAAGCGATGAGTCTTGAGCAAGCGGCGCAGAAATATCTGGCGCCGTTGCAAAAAGTGGCCGCCCAGATCGAGTCGCGAATGACCGAGGAAGAGGTTTTTTACGAGTAAACTTGTCCTGAATGGGTAGACAGGCCGGTTAGAATTGCTTCCGCCAACGCTATATATTTTAATATACGACGATTCTTCTCACCTAACCGAGTCCTCTCATGTCAAAACGACCCCGTTTCTTACCGGGGCTGACGCTGCTCAGCGCCTGCCTGTTTGCCGGTCATGCCTTTGCCGACCGTACCGTCACCGACCAGCTCGGCCGCGAAGTGACGCTTCCAGACCACATTACCCGCGCCGTCGTTCTCCAGCATCAGACCCTCAATCTGCTGGTGCAGCTTAATGCCGCCGACGAGATTGTCGGCGTGATGAGCAGCTGGAAAAAGCAGCTTGGCCCTGCTTTCGCCCGCTTTATGCCGGGGATTGAACGGCTGCCGACGCCGGGAGACTTAACCCAGGTCAATATCGAGAGCCTGCTGGCGCTGCATCCGCAGGTGGTGTTTGTCGCCAACTATGCGCCGCAGGCGATGATTCAACAGATTCAGAACGCCGGGATCCCGGTGGTGGCTATCTCGTTACGCCAGGACGCCGCGGGTGAAAAAAACAAGATGAACCCGTCGATGGCCGACGAAGAGCAGGCCTATAACGAAGGGTTAAAGCAGGGTATTCGCCTGATTGGCGCGGTGGTCGATCGTAAAGACCAGGCGGAAACGCTCATTCGCACCACCTTTGCAGCGCGCAAAGAGGCCAACGCGCCGGTCGCCGATATCCCCGACGACCAGCGGGTGCGCGTCTATATGGCCAATCCAGACCTCAATACCTACGGCTCCGGCAAATACACCGGCCTGATGATGAAACATGCCGGCGCGCTGAACGTCGCGGCGGCCACGGTCAAGGGCGCGCGTCAGGTCTCACTGGAGCAGGTTTTACAGTGGAATCCGCAGGTGATCTTTGTCCAGGACCGCTATCCGCAGGTGGTCAAACAGATCGAATCCGATCCGCAGTGGCAAGGGATTGACGCGGTAAAAAATCACCGCGTCTGGCTGATGCCAGAGTATGCCAAAGCCTGGGGTTACCCGATGCCGGAAGCGCTGGCCCTCGGCGAGCTGTGGATGGCCAAAAAGCTCTATCCTTCCCGCTATAACGGCGTGGATGTTGATGGTAAAGCGCAGGAGTACTACCAACGATTTTATCGCGTGAAGTGGACGCCGGATGCTCAGTAATCGTCACCCGGCGCTGCTACAAGGCGGGCTGGCGCTGGCAACCTTGTTGATTGCTGTCGCCTCGCTCTGCGCCGGCCAGTATCACCTGAGCCTGAGCGAGGTGTTCAGCCAGCTGGGACATCTGTCGTCCGCTGACGGCGTGGCCGGGCAAATCGTCTGGTCGGTGCGTCTGCCGCGCGTCATCATGGCGCTGCTGGCCGGCGGCGCGCTCGGTCTGTGCGGCGCCACGCTGCAGGGCGTGTTCCAGAACCCGCTGGTGGATCCCCATATCATTGGCGTCACCTCCGGTTCCGCGTTTGGCGGCACGCTGGCCATCCTGCTGGGGCTGGACACCGTGCTGATGATGACCTCCACCTTCGGTTTCGGCCTGCTGGCCCTCATGCTGGTGTACCTGATTGCCGCGCTGCAGGGGCGGGAAAATACGCTGGTGCTGATTCTTTCCGGGATTATTCTCAGCGGTTTTTTCGCCGCGCTCGTCAGCCTGATGCAATATCTGGCCGACACCGAAGAGACGCTGCCGAATATTGTCTTCTGGCTGCTGGGCAGCTTCGCCACCGCCAGCTGGCACAAAGTGGCGCTCATGGCGCTACCGATTCTCGTCAGCGCCACGATCCTGATCGCGCTGCGCTGGCGGATCAACCTGCTGGCGCTGGAGGAGAAAGACGCGCGCGGTCTCGGCGTTTCGGTCACCGCGCTGCGCCGCGGCGTGCTGCTATGCTGCGCGGTGCTGGTGGCCGCACAGGTGGCGGTCAGCGGCAGCATCGCCTGGGTGGGGCTGGTGATCCCGCATCTGGCACGGCTGCTGGTCGGCGCCGACCATCGCCGTCTGCTGCCCACCGCCTTCTGGCTCGGCGGCGGATTCATGATCGTGGTCGACGATCTGGCCCGCTCGCTGACCCAGGCAGAGATCCCTGTCGGGATCATTACCGCGTTGCTCGGCGCCCCGCTGTTTACCTGGCTGCTGATCCACTCACGTCGTCGGGGGATGGTCTGATGAACATGTCGCTTCGCCTGGCGGAGCTGCGCTACGGCCACCGTCAGCCGCTCTTCCGGCCGCTCAACCTGCAGTGCCTGCCCGGTGAAATCTGGGCGGTGCTCGGCGCCAACGGGCGCGGGAAAAGTACCCTGCTCGACACCCTCACCGGCGTGCTGCCGCCGCTTGGCGGGAGTTTCCACAGCGAAGGTGGGATAGCGATTGTGCCGCAATCGTTCCGTCCGGCGTTCAACTGGCTGGTGCGGGAGGTGGTGTTGCTGGGCCGCGCCCGGCAAGTCAGTCTGTTTGCTCAACCGGCCGTTGAAGATGAACGCCGGGTTGAGGAGGCTTTACGCCAGCTGGGCATCCCCGACCTCGCGGACCGCGCGTTTCGCTCACTCTCCGGCGGCCAGCAGCAGCTAGTGCTGATTGCCCGCGCGCTGGTGGGTGCCAGCCAGAATATCCTTCTGGATGAGCCCTGCTCGGCGCTGGACCTGTCCAACCAGCAGGTGGTGCTGCAGCTCATCAGCGACCTGGCCCATCGCCAGTCGCGCACCGTGCTCTTCACCACCCACGACCCCACCCATGCCCTGCAGGTCGCCAGCCATACGCTGCTGCTACTGCCGGACGGCGAGTGGCTGGCGGGACGCTCCGGGGAAGTGCTTAGCGAGCCGCATCTGCAACGCGCCTACGGCCTGGCGGTACGTAAAATTGAGTACCCCGGCTCAGACTCGCCGCTGCTGGCGCCGCAGTTTACTATTCGGCGTTAGCCGGTAAAAAACCCGCGGCCTGCAGATACTGCTGCCCTTCCGCGCCGAGAATAAAGCGGCACAGACGCTGCGCCCCGGCGCTCTCGTCGAGCGTCGTCAGCTGATAATCGGCCTGGATATTCCACGGCGCCGGGATCGCGACCGTCCGCAGATCGTCAGCCATCGCCATTTGACTGGCGTAATGGGCATAGCCAATAAACAGGTCGGTTAACCCCTCGCGGATAAGCCAGGCTCCCGCCGTTTCGCCCGGCGGGACGCTGAGCGACTGCCGTCCCCCGACCAGCTGCTGAGCGCGGGCCATCATCGCGCTACCGGCGCCCGGGAAGCGGGCTTCAATGCGCTCAAACAGCTGCCAGGTATAGTCGCCGGACGGGTCGCAGCCCGGCGTCGATGTAGCCAGACGCAGCTGCGGGTTAGTCAGAAGCGTCAGCCAGTCGTCTCTCTCGCCGGAGGCGGTGCGACGGGCGGTCAGCATAAGCTGGTTGCGGGCAAACGAATGACATTCCCCCGCCCTGCCGGCCTGGCGCAGCGCCTGGGGATGCTGGCGGTTGGCAGAGGCAAATACCGAACACGCCGCCCCGCCTTCAATGCGCTCGCGCAGTAAACCGGCAGGACCAAAATGGGCCTCGACCAGAATACCGCTTTGCTGATGGAAACGTGCCAGCAGCGGGATAAAAGCCCCTTTCAGGCTCCCCGCTGCCAGCAGAACGACTGCGTTGGTCATCGTGATTGCTCGCTAAACGCCCGGAAACAGAGCGATATATTAACCGGGCCGCCAGCGATTCAGTAGCGAATTTCCGCCAGTTCGCGCAGCTGTTCCGGGGTCGCTACCGGTAGGTTGAAGAAACGCAGATAGGCCGGGATCATTTCAAACAACATGTCGGTTCCGCGCTGAACCGGGCAGTCGCGCGCCTGAGCGGCCTGCAGCAGCGGCGTAAAAGCTTGGGTCATCACCACTTCCCCTACCCAGGTACCGGGCGTCAACCGCTGCGGGTCCAGCGGCAGCGGGTCCCCCGCCTTCATTCCCAGCGGCGTGGCGTTTACCACCAGATCGTGCCCCTGCGGGTCACGCTGCATCAGGCAGATATCCAGCAGCGGGTAGTGTTGCAGCAGACGGGCCGCCAGCGCATGCGCAGCATCGGCGTGGCTATCGTAGAGCGTCAGGGCGCGCACCCCCGCCGCTGCCAGCGAAGCGGCGATTGCCGATCCCACGCCGCCGCAGCCGACCACCAGCGCCCGTGCCCCCTCAGGCTGAAAACCTTTACGCCGGATACCGAGCACGAAACCGTCGCCATCGAACATATCGCCGCTCAGAGTGCCGTCGGCCTCGCGGCGAATGGCGTTGCAGGCGCCGGCAATGGCCGCCGTGGGGCTGAGGCGATGCACCAGCCCGCAGGTGGCAATTTTGTGCGGCATCGTGACCAGCGCACCGATAATATTGGTCAGCGTAAACAGCGCCGGAACCACCGTCGCCAGCGCCTCCGGCTTCACGCCCGTGGGCACCACCTTGACATCCACCTGCTGTCGGTCGAACCACGGGTTGTAGATCATCGGCGCCTTAAAACCGCCGGTCGGATAACCCAGATGCGCGATCAGCTGCGTATTACCACTAATTATCATCCCCAGCTCCTTTACTGCGATAGCTCGATGCGTTTGACATCGCCCAGAATAAACAGATACGCCACGACGCCGAGCAGCGCGGCGGCGCCGATATAGATAAGCGCATAGAAGAAGTCGCCGAAGGCCGCGACGATAAAGCCAATCACCAACGGCGTGAGGATCCCCGCGAAGTTAGCGCAAAAGTTAAACAGGCCGCCGGTCAGGCCGCCCAGCCCTTTCGGCGCGATATCGGAGATCAACGTCCAGCCCAGCCCGACCATTCCCTGACCAAAGAAGGCGAATGACATCACCAGAATCACCGCCAGATCGCTGTTCAGCCAGTTGGCGGAAATAATGCTGCTGGCCATCAGCAGACCGGCAACGATCGGCAGCTTACGCGCGAGGTTGGCCGAGCCGGTGGCCTTCAGCAGTTTGTCGGAGATCCAGCCGCCGAACATCACGCCGCCGGCAGCGGCAAGGAACGGCAGAATGGCGAAGATTCCCACCTTCAACCACGGCATATGCCGCGCGGTGGCCAGATAGGTCGGGAACCAGGTGAGGAAAAACACCAGCACCGTATTGCCGGCAAACTGGCCGATGCTGGCGCCCAGAATCTGCCGTTTCCCCAGCAGTTGACGCACCAGCGGCCAGCTGAAAGCCGTCTGCTGGTCGCTCGCCGTCACCAGACCGCCGCCGTTGACAATATGCTCTCGCTCCTGCTGGCTGAGGCGTTTGTCTTCATGCGGTTCGCGGTAGCAGCGCCACCACACCAGCGCAAACAGCACCCCGACAGCGCCGACGCTGATAAACAGCGCCCGCCAGCCGAAACTGCCCATAATCCAGAACAGCAGCGGTGAGAAGCAGGCCAGCCCGAGGTACTCCCCGACGGTATAGACTGCCGTTGCCTTGGCCCTCTCCTGCTGCGGGAACCACGCGCTGACCACCCGGCTGTTCACCGGGAAACAGGGCGCCTCGCTGACCCCCAGCCCAAAGCGGCACAGCAGCAGGGTTTTCAGCCCTATCGCCATGCCGTGAAACAACGTAAACAGCGACCACAGCGTCAGCGACAGGAAATAAGTCACTTTATTGCCGAAACGGTCGAGGAACAGGCCGCCGGGAATTTGCGCCAGCGCGTAGGTCCAGGCAAAGGCGGAAAACACGATCCCCATGACCGCGGCATCAATCCCCAGTTCGGAAGTTAAACTGGGGGCCGCGATGCCCAACACCGTCCGATCGAGGTAGTTAATCATCGTGCCGATAGCCAGCAGCGTGAGGATCCCCATTCGCCGCCGGGAGCGCGGCACGGCGGTCGCGGCTTGCGCCGCTGCCGTGTGATTCTGGCTGTACGCGTTCATAGTCGTTTTCCTGTCATAGGGTGCAGATGAATGTTGTTATTGTATTGGCGATGCTGTGCTTAACGAACCATTTGATACATCACTAACTGTATTGCATTGCCGACAGACGAACGGCGGCATTTGCCGCACCGTACAGGGCATAGCCGTCGCGTCTTTCGGTCAATTCGAAGAAAAAGCGCCCTGCCGAGAACGGCCGGGTATAGAGGTGGAGGAACTCCCCGCCGCGCGGATCGCGGTCATAGAGAATGTGCAGACGTTGCAGGGTCGCGACGTCCACCGCCTCGCCATAGCGCGCCAGCAGGTCATCATAGTAATTAGCCGGAATCGGCAGCGCCTGACGGGAGACCTGCGGCAGAGCGTCGAGGGTCTCCGGCAGGTGGCGGCAGGCAAACGCCGCGTGCTGCAAGCCCGCCCCCTGATAGCAGGCCACCGACCGGGCAATCTGGGTGGCGCGGCTCTGAGAAATATTCAGGGCCAGGCGAATATTACCCTGCGGGCTGTGCACCGCCAGACTGCGCACCAGACCATACGGATCCGGCAGCGTCTGTTCATGTTCGAGAGTGAAACCGAAGACGGTGCGGAAAAAGATAATCCAGTTATCGCGGCTTTCCGCCTCCATGCCCAGCGCCAGATGATCGATGCCGCTGTAGTCATCGCGCAGCGCTGGCGCGTCGTGCAGATGAAAATCACGGGCGTAGATATCGTCACCGGCTTCGATTAAATAGATCAGGCTGCCGTCGGGGGCGCAAATCGCCGGAATCGGACTTTCATTCGGCCCGGCATCGCCTTGCCAGGTAGCGTAGCCATAGGCGCGGGCGCGCTCAACAATCGCCGCGCTGCGGCTGACGCGCAGCGCCATCGCACACAGCGAGACTCCGTGGCGCTGGTGAAAATGGTCGGCCCAGCTGTGCGGTTGGTAGTTCACAATCGCTCGTGCGCCGCCGTTGCGCCACAGCACCACCTGTTTCGAACGGTGGCGACCTTCCTGACAGAACCCCAGCTGCGACAGGCGCTGGCCGAGGGCCTGCGCTTCCGCTGGGCTGGCGGCAAATTCGATAAATTCCAGACCGAGATAGTCTGGCGCTGTCGCGGCGTGAAACAGCGATGCATCGCTGTTGTCCAGCTGCCGGTAGGTCTGCTCTTCCAGCCATTGCAGCGAGCGGTAGCCATCTTTCGCCGTTGCGCCGTTCGGCGAAGCGCGGAAGCCGTCATTGAAAATTTCCAGCGACCACGGGCCGCGATAGCCGCAGCGGGTCAGATCGCGGGCAAAGTCCACCAGCGGCAGCTGTCCCTGCCCTGGGAAGCAGCGGAAATGGCGGCTCCACTCCAGAACATCCATCTTCATCAGCGGCGCATCGGCCAGCTGCAGAAAGGTAATTTTGTCCACCGGGACTTCAGGCAACCGCTGCAGCGTATCGCCGCGGGCGAGGATATGAAAGCTATCGAGGACGATACCGAGCGCCGGGCTGTTGACGCTTTTCACCCGTTCCCAGGCCTGATACCAGCGGTTGACGTGCGTTCCCCAGGCCAGCGCTTCGTAGCCGATGACGATCTTTTCCTGCTCCGCCAGCGCCGCCAGCGCGGCGAGATCTGCCACCTGCAGCGCAACATCGGCGGAACACTCCGGCTGCACATTGCTGCACAGGAGCAATGTGTCGCAGCCCAGCTCATGCATCAGGGCGAATTTGCGCTTCGCCCGCTCCATATTCGCCGCAAACTGGCTGCGACTGGCGCCTTCAAAATCGCGAAAGGGTTGAAAAAGCGTGATTTTTAGCCCTAAATCAGCCGCCAGATTGCGAATATCCGCCGGCGTGCCGGTATAATACAGCAGATCGTTTTCAAAGATTTCGACGCCTTGATAACCCGCAGCCGCAATAGCATGGAGCTTTTCAGGCAAGGTGCCGGAAATCGAAACGGTAGCAATAGAGCGCAGCATAAGGTCCTCGTGTCATCAACAGGCGTGAGTCCTGAATATGTATCATTTGGTTCATTTGCGCCATACAAGGTTGCTAATTTGTGATCATTATGTGTATTTTTTGTCTCTCAGAAAAAAGGAGTGGTTATGTCTGTCGTGGCTCATGATGAAGCACAGTCCCTGAAGGAGCGGATTTTCACCGCCGCAATCGTCGTCTTTGCCGAACACGGGCTGTCCGGGGCGCGCATGGAACAAATTGCCACCGAGGCGCAGACAACCAAACGCATGGTGGTTTACTACTTCAAAACCAAGGAGCAGCTGTACCAGGAGGTACTGCAGCATGTCTATGCGCGCATTCGCGAGACGGAACAGCTGCTCGGGCTGGAACAGCTTCCGCCGGTCGAAGCGCTGGTGCAGCTGGTGCGCTGGAGCGTGCGTTATCACGCCACCCATGCGGACTTTATGCGGGTGATTTGTATGGAGAATATGCAGCGCGGTAAGTGGTTACAGTCGTCAGGTCAGCTGAAGCCGCTGAATCGAACCGCCCTGTCGATTCTGGAGGATATTCTGCAGCGCGGGCAGCAGCAGGGAATTTTTCAGGAGGGTCTGCAGGCGCGGGATGTTCATCGTCTGATCAGCAGCTTTAGCTTTTATCAGGTGTCGAACTTTTACACCTTCAACAGTCTCTTCCTCGACGACCCGCTGCCGGCTATCGACGATGAAGAGATGGTCGCCCACCACTGCGATATCGCGGTGAAAGCGGTCGTGCGTTTTGTGATTTCCTGAGCCTGTGCAATCCGCGCGCCGGGAAGGTTAATCGTGCCCGGATAAGGCGTGGATAACCTTCGCCATCGCTTCTTTGGTCAGTTCAGAACGGGCGATTTTCGGATTGGCCAGCGAGGTACGTACCACCCCGGCGATCACGATATGTTTTGGCTGCTGGCCGAGATCGCGCATTTCAAGCACCACTTTCCCCACCACCCGACACATTTCCTGGTACAACTCGTCGTCTCTGGCTTTATTTCCCATTCTTTTCGACTCACAAATTATCATTATCAATCAAATTATTATTGATATGTTTTCGTGATAAATCAAACCAGCGAACTATTTTTGCACCAGTGCGCCATTTCCAGTAGCTAACCGCGAGAAAATTCGCGCAATAGCGGCGTTGATTTTTGTTGGCTGGTGAAAAAATGTGTTGCGAAGAAGATTTAGATTAGTTTGAGTTTTGTTACATTTTTATGGGAAAGAATGAAACGTCGTTTTCATTTTCTTTTTTTGTTCCAGCGTCGTATAATGCACACCGATTCTTTCTTGAATGGTTTCAGCACATTGGACTGCACAACTAAACGCATAAAATACTGCCTCTTTTCATGGGCTGAACCGCCAGCATACTTTCTTCTGCACGCTCTTTTGTTGTCACCTATCCTTAGAGCGTGGCATAGCAACTTTCGCAATACAGGTTTGACTCCACGGCCGCGCGCCAACGGAGCGAGATTTCCATATCCTTCACAACTTAAAGACTAAAACTTTCATGAAAAAGACCAAAATTGTTTGCACCATCGGTCCGAAAACCGAATCCGAAGAGATGCTGTCCAAAATGCTGGACGCGGGCATGAACGTCATGCGTCTGAACTTCTCTCACGGTGACTATGCTGAACACGGTCAACGCATCAAGAACCTGCGTAACGTGCTGAGCAAAACCGGTAAGACAGCGGCTATCCTGCTGGACACCAAAGGCCCGGAAATTCGTACCATCAAGCTGGAAGGCGGCAATGACGTCTCCCTGAAAGCAGGTCAGACATTCACCTTCACCACCGATAAATCCGTCGTTGGCAACAACGAAATCGTCGCCGTGACCTATGAAGGTTTCACTACCGACCTGTCCGTCGGTAACACCGTTCTGGTCGACGATGGTCTGATCGGCATGGAAGTGACTGCCATTGAAGGTAAGAACGTCATCTGTAAAGTGCTGAACAACGGCGACCTCGGCGAAAACAAAGGCGTAAACCTGCCGGGCGTTTCTATTGCCCTGCCGGCGCTGGCTGAAAAAGACAAGCAGGACCTGATCTTCGGTTGCGAACAAGGCGTTGATTTCGTTGCTGCTTCCTTTATCCGTAAGCGTTCTGACGTCGTCGAAATCCGCGAGCACCTGAAAGCTCACGGCGGCGAAAACATCCAGATCATCTCCAAAATTGAAAACCAGGAAGGCCTGAACAACTTCGACGAGATTCTCGAAGCGTCTGACGGCATCATGGTTGCTCGTGGCGACATGGGCGTTGAAATCCCGGTTGAAGAAGTTATCTTCGCCCAGAAGATGATTATCGAAAAATGTATCCGCGCGCGTAAAGTGGTTATCACCGCAACGCAGATGCTGGATTCGATGATCAAAAACCCGCGTCCGACCCGCGCTGAAGCCGGCGACGTGGCGAACGCCATCCTCGACGGTACCGATGCAGTAATGCTGTCTGGCGAATCCGCCAAAGGGAAATACCCGCTGGAAGCGGTCACCATCATGGCCACCATCTGCGAGCGTACCGATCGCGTGATGACCAGCCGTCTGGAATTCAACAACGACAACCGCAAACTGCGCATCACCGAAGCCGTGTGCCGTGGTGCGGTAGAAACCGCAGAAAAACTGGAAGCTCCGCTGATTGTTGTCGCGACCCAGGGCGGTAAATCTGCGCGCGCCGTGCGTAAATACTTCCCGGACGCCACCATCCTGGCGCTGACCACCAACGAAACCACTGCCCGTCAGTTGGTGCTGACCAAAGGCGTGGTGCCGCAGCTGGTTGACCAGCTCTCCTCTACCGATGATTTCTACATCCTGGGTAAAGAACTGGCGCTGCAGAGCGGCCTGGCGCGTAAAGGCGACGTGGTTGTCATGGTCTCTGGCGCCCTGGTCCCGAGCGGAACCACCAATACAGCCTCCGTGCACGTGCTGTAATAATTTACAGGTTAATTCGTTTTTTAAAGGCGCCTCTTCGCAGGCGCTTTTTTTTTATTCAATCACTAGCTACTCTTAATAAAAATGCAAATCGGAATTTACTATTTAATAAGAGATTATCTAAGATGAATCCGATGGAAGCGTGCTGTTTTCACAAAGATTTTTAAACTAATCTGCCAAATTCGATGTTTCTTTGAGCGAACGATCAAAAATAAGCGTATTACCGTAAAAAAATATTCTCATCCCAAAAAAGTTTGTGTAATACTTGTAACGCTACATGGAGATTAACTCAATCTAGAGGGTATTAATAATGAATCGTACTAAACTGGTACTGGGCGCGGTAATCCTGGGTTCTACTCTGCTGGCTGGTTGCTCCAGCAATGCTAAAATCGATCAGCTGTCTTCTGACGTTCAGACTCTGAACGCTAAAGTTGACCAGCTGAGCAACGACGTGAACGCAATGCGTTCTGACGTCCAGGCTGCTAAAGACGACGCAGCACGCGCTAACCAGCGTCTGGACAACCAGGCTACTAAATACCGTAAGTAATAGTACCTGTGTAATAAAAATGGCGCACATTGTGCGCCATTTTTTTTGTCCTCTGTTCCCTTCCGTCTCGCGCTACTGCACCCTTTTCGCTTCGTCCATCGTGCCATTCTGCACCGACATCGTCGATATCGCTGCGCTGCTCGCCGCCTCATTGCCCGTGGAGACCACCACCGGATAACCCGCGCGTCGGGACAGCGCTTTCTTAAGCTGCGCATCGTCTACGGTCTTATCTCCGGCAAACTGATGGAAGGCCGCTGGCAGCGTGTGCGGAATCGTCCGGGTGTTGCCCGCTTCATCCTGCGTCAGAGGCCGATGAACTTCGACATAGCGTTTACCGTCCGGCTCAATCGCAAATTTCACCGGCTGGTTGATAACGCGAACCGGCGTCCCCGTTTTTACCTGACTAAACAGCGCCTGGATGTCCGCGGCGTTCATGCGCATACAGCCCGAGCTGACCCGCAGGCCAACGCTATCCGGTGCGCTGGTACCGTGGATAAGATACTCGCCGTTGCCGTACGCCAGGCGCAGCGCATAGCGCCCTAACGGGTTATTCGGCCCGGCCGGCACCACGGGCGGCAACTTGATGCCTTTCTCCAGCGAACGCGCGCGGATGCCCGCCGTCGGCGTCCAGGTCGGATTGGGGATCTTCTGCCCGACGCGCGTGGTCATCTCCGGCGTCTCCAGCCCTTGCTGACCAATACCCAGCGGATAAACCTGAACCTGGTTCTGTCCCGGCGGGAAGTAGTACAGCCGCAGTTCCGCCAGGTTCACGACGATACCTTCCCGGGGCACATCCGGCAGCAGCATCTGCGAAGGAATTAATACCTGAGTCCCGGGTTTCGGTTCCACCGGCGCAAGAGTGTCGTTCGCTTCGAGAATCAGCATCGCCGCCGTGTCGAAATGGCGGGCAATCGCCTGCAGATTGCGATCCCCTTCCTGTACCGTCCACCATTGATTCTGGCCAATGAGCCGACTGTTAGCCGGGGGAAGTGGATAATCTACCGCCCAGGCGCCGTGTGAGACGCTGAGGGCGGTCAGAAGGGCTACGGTGATAAGAGATGCGCGTTTCATACTGAGATTCCTTCTTTCGCTGATAAAACGCCAGGATCTGCCGTCGGGCCGGGATCTCCCCGGCCTGACCTAACAGAATGAAATCTACCTGTTTATTCTAGCTAAGATTTGCGGCTTTCGCGCGAATTGCGCGAATCATGGCTTCCAGGCCCTGAGATCGCGAAGGGGTAAGATGCTGGGTCAACGCCATTTTTTCAAACCACGGCCGCACGTCAAAGTCGGTGATATCCTTGGCCGTCATCTGGTCGTAGAGGATAAAGACCACGGCAATCAGCCCTTTGACGATCGCCGCATCGCTATCGCCGCGCAGCGATAGCCCTCCGGCTTCCCCTTGTTCTACCACGATCCACACCTGGCTCTGGCAGCCCTGAATGATATTTTGCGCGGTATGCTCTTCGGCGCTCAGCGGCGCCAGCCGCTGGCCGAGTTCGATAATATAGAGATACTTCTCTTCCCAGTTCGCGCAACGACTAAAGTTGCGCAGCAGTTTGTCTTTATCCGGTAATGCCGCCATGATTGCTTCCTTTAGCCCAATAGCGTGTGGATGCGCTGCAGTCCTGCGACCAGGCGATCCACCTCTTCCGTGGTATTGTACATCGCCAACGAAGCCCGACACATGGCCGGTACGTTGTAAAACGCCATCAGCGGCATCGCACAATGGTGACCGGTGCGTATGGCAATGCCGTAATTATCCAGGAAGCTGCCCACGTCATAGGCATGATGAGCGCCAAGGTTAAAGGCTATCACCCCCAGTCGCTCGTCAGGGCCATACAGGGTTAAATCAGGCACCGCCTTCAGCGCCTGCAAGGCGTAGCGCATCAGCGTCTGTTCATATTCGCCAATGTGCGCCAGCCCCAGCGCGCTGACATACTCCAGCGCGGCGCCAAAGCCGATAATCCCGCCGGTATTGGGCGTGCCCGCCTCGAAGCGCCACGGCGCTTTCGCCCAGGTCGTCCCTTCGGTCAGACTGACGGTGGCAATCATTGACCCGCCCCCCTCCCACGGCGGCATCTCCTGCAGCAGCGCCTCTTTGGCATACAGAATGCCAATTCCGGTCGGGCCGTACAGCTTATGGGCGGAGAAAACATAAAAATCGCAGTCCAGCGCCTGCACATCCACCGCGTGGTGCATCACCGCCTGCGCCCCGTCCACCAGCACTTTCGCCCCATGCTGGCGGGCTAGCGGAATCAAGGCCGCCAGCGGGTTCTCCGTCCCCAGTACGTTGGAAACCTGGGTGATGGCCAGCAGGCGGGTTCGCTCATCAAACAGCGGCGGAATGGCATCCAGCTGCAGAGTGCCGTCCGGAGTGAGCGGGATAACCCGCAGCTCGGCGCCCACCCGGGCGCAGAGCATCTGCCAGGGGACGATGTTCGCATGGTGCTCCATGGCGCTGATGATGATGTTATCGCCGGCGCCGACGTTGGCGTTCCCCCAGCTGTTGGCCACCAGATTGATCCCTTCGGTGGTCCCCCGGACGAACACCAGCTCTTCCGCTGAGCGGGCATTCAGGAACCGCGCGGCCTGCTGACGCACCTGTTCCATCCGCGCCGTCGCCTCTGCGCTCAGCGTATGGATACCGCGATGGACGGCGGCATAGCCGTGGCGATAAAACTCCGCCTCGGCGCGAATTACCGCCTCTGGTTTTTGCGCGCTGGCGGCGCTGTCGAGGTAGACCAGCGGCTGACCGTTGACCTCCCGGCTCAGCAACGGAAAATCCGCGCGTATCCGTTCTACAGAAAATGTCATGCTTTTTCTCCCGGTAGACGTTGGCCAATACGCGCCAGAATCTGCGCCCTGAGCGTCTCATCGCCAATCGCTTCCGTCAGCTCGGCGGCGAAAGCGTACAGGATCATATGCTGCGCCGCCCGATGGGGAATGCCACGCGAACGGAGATAGAACAGCTGTTCGTTGTCGATGCGCCCGATGGTAGCACCGTGGCTACACTTGACGTCGTCGGCATAAATTTCCAGCTGCGGCCGGGTGTCCACTTCAGCCAGGCGCCCGAGCAGCAAATTATTGTTGGTCATCTGACCGTCGGTTTTAATCGCGTGCTTCGCGACATTAATCAGACCGTTAAACACCGCCCGCCCTTTATCGCTGACGATGGTCTTATGCAGCTGGCGGCTATTACAGTAGCCAACGCGATGATCGAGCCAGGTTCGGCTGTCGCAGACTTCATTGTTGACCGGCATCGCCAGGGAGTTGATCCGCAGGGTGCTGTTCTCTCCCAGCAGTTGGGTGCTGGTGTGGTGGCGCAGCACCGCGCCGCCAAGCAGAAAGCTGCTGCTGAAGACCGAAGCGTCGCGGCCCAGCGCGAGATCGTTGTGGGCAAAGTGGTTGCTCTGCGCATTTTCAAACGCCAGTTTGATATGCTGCAGATGGGCATTATCCGCCACCGACATCGTCAGACGCGCGCCGGTAAAGTGGCGCTGTTCATCCAGGCTCAGATAGTGCTCGATAATCGTGGCTTCGGCGCCGCTCTCCAGCTCAAGATGATGGCGATAGTGCGCGGTATTCACGTCGTCGCCCGTTCCTCCACGCGTCACATGCATGAGCAGCAGCGGCTTAGTGGGCCGCTGATGGCGTGTTACGCGGATTCGCGTCACCGTCTGAGCCAGGCTCTCTGTGAGATGCAGGAACACTTCCGGCTGCACCGCGTCAGGCAACCCCTGACGATCGGCCGTCACGCTGACGTCGTAGCCGCTGTCGGCCAGATTGTCGCTTAACGTCTCGCTGAACTGCCCGTCGATGAAGACCAGCCGCCAGGCGTCCACCGACAGCGCCCGTTGATCCCGCTCTGTCGCCGTTAAGGTACCCGGCTCAAGCGCGACAAACGTGCCTTTGGTTAGCGTATCCAGCGGCGTATATTTCCAGTCTTCATGTTTGCGCGTCGGCAGACCGAGGCGCAGTACCTGTTGGAGATGCTGGCGGGCTTCGGGCGTTCGCCGCTCGCCCTGCGCCTCAAACAGATGATGCCACTGCTGCAGCGCGTTACTGCTGTTCGGTAAGCCAGCCATAGCCCTGCTCCTCCAGTTGTTTGACCAGGGTAAAATCGCCGGATTTGACGATTCGCCCCTGATAGAGCACGTGGACGTAATCAGGCTTGATATAGTCGAGAATACGCTGGTAGTGGGTGACGATAATAAATGCGCGCTTGCCATCGCGCAGCGCATTGACGCCGTCAGAGACGATCTTCAGGGCGTCAATATCCAGCCCTGAATCCGATTCATCAAGGATGCACAGGTCCGGCTCCAGCACGGCCATTTGCAGGATATCGTTGCGCTTCTTTTCACCGCCGGAGAAGCCCACGTTGACCGAACGGGTCAGCAAATCTCCCGGCATCTTCAGCAGCTTGATTTTCTCTTCCATCAGATCCTGGAAGTCGAAACGGTCTAACTCTTCCTGGCCGCGATAGTCGCGCACCGAGTTAAGCGCAGTCTGCAGGAAGAACTGATTGCTGACGCCGGGAATCTCCACCGGGTACTGGAAGGCCATAAAAATGCCTTCACCGGCGCGGTCTTCCGGCGCCAGGCTGAGCAAATCTTTGCCTTTGAACTCCACGCTACCGCCGACGACCTCATAGTCCTCACGCCCGGCGAGCGTCGCAGAAAGGGTGCTTTTGCCGGAGCCGTTCGGCCCCATAATGGCGTGCACTTCGCCAGGGCGGATTTCCAGATTCAATCCGCGCAGGATCTCTTTGTCTTCAACGGCGACCTGCAAGTTTTTGATACTTAACATCTCATTTCCCTTAATTCGTAAAGCCTGGTGCTTAGCCGACGCTGTGTTCCAGACTGATAGCCAGCAGTTTTTGCGCTTCGACGGCAAACTCCAGCGGTAGCTCTGAGAAGACATCTTTACAGAAGCCGTTGACGATCATCGAGATGGCATTATCTTCGCTGATGCCGCGCTGCAGGCAGTAGAACAACTGGTCTTCGCCGATCCGCGAGGTGGTGGCTTCGTGCTCCAGCTGCGCGCTGTCGTTGCGACACTCCACGTACGGGAATGTATGCGCCCCGCAGTCCGGTCCAATCAGCATCGAGTCACATTGGGTGAAGTTACGCGCGTTAGTGGCCGTCGGCATAATTTTGACCAGCCCACGGTAGCTGTTCTGGCTTTTGCCGGCGGAAATCCCTTTCGAGATAATCGTCGAGCGGGTGTTTTTGCCGATGTGGATCATCTTGGTGCCGGTGTCTGCCTGCTGGTGCCCGCTGGTCAGCGCGACGGAGAAAAATTCGCCGATGGAGTTATCGCCGCGCAGAATGCAGCTCGGATACTTCCAGGTGATGGCCGACCCCGTTTCTGACTGCGTCCAGGACATCTTGCTATTTTCGCCTTCGCACAGCGCGCGTTTGGTGACGAAGTTCAAAATCCCGCCGGTGTTGTTATCTCCGGGGAACCAGTTCTGCACCGTGGAATATTTCACCTCGGCATCTTTGTGAATAATCACCTCGACCACCGCCGCATGCAGCTGGTAGCTGTCGCGCACCGGGGCGGAACACCCTTCGATATAGCTGACGTAGCTGCCTTCATCGGCCACCAGAATGGTGCGTTCGAACTGGCCGGTTTTTTCCGCATTAATGCGGAAATAGGTCGACAGCTCCATCGGGCAGCGCACCCCTTTTGGTACGTAGATAAAGGTGCCGTCAGAGGCCACCGCTGCATTCAGGGCGGCAAAAAAGTTGTCATTCCCCGGCACCACGGTGCCGAGATATTGCTTCACCAGCTCCGGGTGGTCGTGGATCGCTTCACCAAACGAACAGAAGATAATCCCCTGCTCCGCCAGTTTTTCCCGGTAGGTTGTCGCTACCGAAACGGAGTCAAAAATCGCGTCAACCGCGACTTCGCGCCCTTCGCGTACCGGTACGCCCAGCAGGTTGAAAGCCTCTTCGACTTCCTGCGTCAGGTAGGCGCCGGGGCCGGTTTGCTGCACCGCGCCTGGCTCAGAGGCGCAGGTGTCATCGCAGTTACCGCAGGACGGCGCCGAGTAATAGCTGTAATCCTGGTAGTTGAGCTTTTCATAGTGCGCTTTCAACCAGTGCGGTTCTTCCATCTCCAGCCAGGCGTGATACGCCTTTAGCCGGAACTCGAGCATCCACTCGGGCTCGTTGCGGCGGGCGGAAATGGCGCGCACCACCTCTTCGTTGATGCCTTTCGCCAGCTCATCGGTCTTTAAGCGGGTAAAAAAGCCTTCTTTATAATTGAGCGGCCCGTCGGACCAGGTTTTGACATCGTCAGTTGCTTCAGTATTACGAGACATAGTTACTCCGCCTGAACCCCAAAGCTTTCGCCGCAGCCGCATTCGTGCTGCGCTTTCGGGTTATGAAACTTAAAGATTTCATTTAATCCTTCCCGAACATAATCCAGCTCCGTCCCGTCGATAAACGGCATCGCCTGCAGAGGCGCCCAGAGTTTCGCCCCGTCGCGCTCAAACAGCAGGTCGTCTTCTGCCGGTTCGGCAATCAGCTCGAGTACGTAACCAAAACCGGCGCAGCCGCTGGTTTTAATCCCCAGACGCAACCCCTGCTTGTCGGGCTGTTGACTCACCAGGTCGCGAATATGGGCGGCTGCCGCGGGGGTCATCATCAGACCCTGCCAGCTAAATTCATCGGGATTGAAGGTTCCTGTATCTAATTCCATCGCTCTACCTCATTGGTTAGCGCCATAAGGGCATACGACCATGTTAATGATAACGATTATCACTTCAACCCAGCCGGAGAAGGGATATTCCCCATGCGAACCCTTTTATCTCGCTTTTTATAAGCATAGACCCTCACCTGCAGGTTATCAGGTGACTATTTTGTAATTTAATATATTGATAAATAATAAGTTATTTAGCTTTTTATCCGGGTGTGACGGGCAATGGGAAAGGTGCATCGGAAATACCTATTTTTGAAATCGAAAATAGTCCATTCAGCATCAGTAGCACTTACTGTCAAATCAATAGCTTGTTGTTTATACCGTTTGATGGCAAGGCGCTATCCGATCTACCCCTTTAGCATTATCTATAACTATCCTTCTGGATGGCTATTTGTTATCCGGTAAAGCGAAGCGGTTATCATGTTAAATTCGGACAAAAACCAGGAATAAAGGTTTTTTCTCTACTGGTAAATTGATGTACAATTCCCGGCTAAATTTCCTACAGTTTTCGACCCTGTGTCGGAGGCACTGCTTACCTGGAGTTTGTCCGTACCGGATGATAGATATCAGTATTATGTCGATGTGCATGGTGGTACTGCTGGTTATGAGCGTACTGCTGAACTAAGCCAGCCACAAACCCTGCTTCCCACGCCGGAGCTTCACATTCGTTATGAAATGAGGAGTTTTGGAGGATTCGCCCGCCGTGGGATTGTTCGTCAATGACGTTGCCTCTAAGATTCCAGCCACATTCCAACGAGGTAACGAAGATGAAAGGAACAATCATTGCTCTGTTAGCCACCGCGTCAATTGTCGCGGCCAGCGCATTTGCGGCAGATAAAAATGACGGCCCTGCTCCCGCCGGTAATAATGCCGGACAGCCGGTGATGGAGATGCCGCAAGGGCGTGGTCCAATGCCCATGCCTCTGCCGCCATTCCCGCCGAGAAAACCGGTATTATTCTCTGCAACGGTTGCCACCGATAACCCGGCTGAGACCATTAATAAACTGACTGCGCTGATCCCGACAGGTAGCGCTAAACATTATGAAGTGCGCGTGGAAGTTGTTCCCGCTCCCGATATGCCCTGAGTTATCCCGGGCCATATACCGGTAGCCTTGAGCGGCTGATACCAGCCTCATAAAAAAAGCTGCCAGTTAACGTGGCAGCTTTTATTTTGCGTCTGCTTTAGTGCTCAATGTCTATATCCTCATCACCCACGGCGATGAGGATACAGGTATGATGACGGTATATTAACTCTTAATCTTTCTGTAGATAAACAGCACGACTAATGCACCGATTACCGCCACGACAAAGCTGCCGAAATTAAAGCCATCGACCTTGCCGAAGCCAAAAAACGTGCTGATCCAACCACCGACAACCGCACCAATGACCCCCAGAACGATAGTGACGATAAACCCGCCGCCGTCTTTGCCTGGCATAATCCACTTAGCCAAAATACCGGCAATAAGACCAAAAATGATCCAGGAAATGATACCCATAGTTAACTCCGTCCTCTTCGTTACGCACAAATATTTCGTACTTAAAATAGTAGCATAAGTAGCGTGAATAATTCATGAATTATATTTTTAGCGCCGATGACTTGCTGTATAAGCCGCGATGGTCTACATATCATGGTGTCGATGCTAATGCGCAAAGGAGTTAAGAATGGGGTATTACGTTATTAAAAAATCGGAGAAAAGCGTTTCCCAGCCATGGTATTTCCTGCTAAAAGCGGATAACCATGAAACCATTGCCACCAGTGAAATGTATTCCTCGAAGGAAGCGGCGAAAAAAGGAATTGCCTCAGTGCAGAAGAATGGTCCCACTGAAACGATTAAGGATGAAACACAATAAAATCTGCTGAATATAAGGGGGAAATATATTCCCCCTTATATTTGGATGAGAAGAATCTCAGCGCGCTGTGGCTATCTCAGACGACCGCCGTGGTCAGGCGCGAGGAGCAGCACAGGCGCCCCTGTTCATCAAAGATTTCAATCTGCCACACCTGATGGCGCGAACCGACATGCAGCGCTTTACAGACGCCCCTGACCCGGCCACCGCGCACCGAGCGAATGTGGTTGGCATTGACCTCCAGCCCTACCACCTTTTGCTCGCCTTCACTGCACAAATAGCCGGCAACCGAGCCCAGCGTTTCCGCCAGTACCACCGATGCTCCACCATGTAGCAGACCAAACGGTTGATGGGTGCGGCTATCCACCGGCATGGTGGCTTCGATGGTATCATCGGTGAAGCTATCAAAATGAATATCCAGCAGCCCGACCATATTGCCTTCGCCCATGCGGTTAAGCTGTTCCAGCGTTGTCTGACGTTTCCAAATCATCCAATAATCTCCAACAGCGCCTGCAGCGGATGACGAACACCGCTGCCTTCAATGCGTTTCACCTGACTACGACAGGAATATCCGGTCACCAGGCAACGGTTGCGCGGTAAACGCTGGATCGCCTGTTGCCAGGAAAGCGCGTAGATATCCAGCGAGTTGGCATGGTTTTTTACCTCATGACCGTAGGTGCCGGCCATCCCACAACAGCCCACGCTGACGTTTTCCAGTTTCGCGCCGAAGCGCGCAAAAATCTCTGCCCACTGCTTCGGTGCCGCGGGCAGCGCCGTGACTTCCGTACAGTGACCAAACAGATACCACGCTTCGCCGCCATTCTCCTGTTCGCGAGCTTCCGGCAGCGCCTGCGGCAGCCACTCGTGCACCAGCATCACGCGGAAATCCCCTCGTTTGTCACCCAGAACCTGGTTGTACTCATCGCGATAGCACAGCACCAGCGCCGGATCGACACCAACCATCGGCATGCCCAGCTGCGCCACGCGGTTGAGAAAATCTGCGGTTTTCTGCGCCGTACGCGCAAAGCGCGAGAGGAACCCTTTGATGTGCTGCGCCTTGCCGTTTGGCGAGAACGGCAGCAGTACCGGCTGGTAGCCTACTTTTTCAACCAGACGAACAAAATCAGCCACCACCTGCGCGTCGTAGTAGCTGGTGAACGGATCCTGCACCACCAGTACCATTTTGGCTTTCTGCTCAGCGCTGAGCGTTTCCAGCTGCTCCAGCGTCATGTTTGCCGAGCGATGTCCCACCATTCTCTGCTTCAGCGACGGCGTCGAGAGCAGCGGCAGATCCACCATCCCGATGTGCTTCTCCGACAGCTTGCGCATCCACGGCTGGTTAATAAAGAAGTTGAAGGTCTTCGGCGCCTGGGCCATCAGCGGCGCATAGGATTCCACCGTTGCCACCAGATGATCGCGAACCGGCCGCAAATAGCGACTGTGGTAAAGCTGCAGGAAGCGCGAGCGGAATTCCGGAACATCGATTTTAATCGGACATTGGGTAGAGCACGCTTTACAGGCCAGACAGCCGGACATCGCCTCTTTGACCTCATGGGAGAAGTCATATTCCCCCTTGCGGGCGTGCCAGCTGTTGCGGGTCCGCGCAACCAGCGTACGCAGGCTGGCGCGTTTTTCCGGCAGATCTTTTTCCAGCTGATTGGGGTCGATGCCGCGATCCGCCAGCAGGCGCAGCCACTCGCGCACCAGCGTTGCGCGCCCCTTCGGCGAGTGGATACGGTGATTGCTGACCTTCATCGACGGACACATCGGGCTTTTAACATCGAAGTTAAAGCACAGGCCGTTACCGTTACACTCCATCGCACCGCGCCATGCGCTGCGCACCGCAATCGGGATCTGCCGATCCCAGGTGCCGCGCTTCACGGCATCCACTTTCATCATCGGCGCCTCTACGCCTTCCGGCGGACAGATTTTCCCCGGGTTAAGACGGTTGTGCGGATCGAACGCCGCTTTGACTTTGCGCAGCTCGCCGTAAAGTTCTTCGCCAAAGAATGCCGGACTGTACTCGGCGCGGAAGCCTTTGCCGTGTTCACCCCACAGCAGGCCGCCGTATTTGGCGGTCAGCGCCACGACCTCGTCGGAGATCTGTTTCATCAGCACTTCTTGCTGCGGATCGCACATATCCAGCGCCGGACGCACGTGCAGAACGCCGGCGTCTACGTGGCCAAACATACCGTAGCTCAGGCCGTGGCTGTCGAGCAGCGCGCGAAACTCGACGATATAATCGGCCAGATGTTCCGGCGGCACGCAGGTATCTTCCGCAAAGGGAATCGGCTTGGCGGCACCTTTGGCATTCCCCAGCAGCCCCACCGCTTTTTTACGCATCGCGTAGATGCGCTCAACGCCGTCCAGTTCGTTGCAGACCTGCCAGCCGATGACGCCCGCTTCGCTGGCGGCAATCAGCTCATCAAGGCGCTGACACAGCGTGGTCACCTGGTTGTCGATAAGCGCCGCGTCATCGCCGGCAAATTCGACGATATTCAGCCCCAGCATCTCTTTATCCGGGACATCGGTAATCAGCTCACTGACCGAATGCCAGACGATATCTTCGCGCGCCAGGTTAAGGACTTTTGAATCGACGGTTTCCACCGACAGCGCTTTCGCCTCGACCATAAACGGCGCGTTGCGCAGCGCGGAGTCAAACGAATCGTATTTGATATTCACCAGACGGCGCACTTTCGGCAGACGGGTAATATCGAGACGCGCTTCGGTGATAAAGGCCAGCGTCCCTTCCGAGCCGGTGAGAATACGGGTCAGATCGAACTCGCTCATGTCATCATTAAAGACGTGGCGCAGGTCATATCCGGTCAGGAAACGGTTAAGTTTGGGGAATTTATCGATAATGAGCTGACGTTGCGCTTTGCAACGCTGAAATACCGTCCGGTAAATCCGCCCAATCGCCGACTGTTCCCGGCTCAGTGTCTCCGCCAGGGCGACGGGCATCGCCTGGGTATCGAGAATATCGCCGCCCATCAGCACCGAACGAACGCCCAGTACATGGTCTGAGGTTTTGCCATAAACCAATGATCCCTGGCCGGAGGCATCGGTATTGATCATCCCGCCGAGGGTGGCGCGGTTGCTGGTGGAAAGCTCCGGGGCAAAAAAGTAACCGTACGGTTTAAGGTACTGGTTCAGCTGATCTTTAATTACGCCCGCTTCAACACGAACCCATCCCTCTTGCGGGTTGATTTCGAGTATGCGGTTCATATGGCGGGACATATCGACGATGATCCCCGCATTCAGCGACTGGCCGTTGGTGCCGGTGCCGCCGCCGCGCGGGGTAAAGACCAGCGATTTGAAGCGTTCTTCGGCGGCGAGCCGCGCCAGCAGGACGACATCTGCCGTCGAGCGGGGAAATAAAATGGCATCCGGCAGCAGCTGATAAACGCTGTTATCTGTCGCCATCGTTAGCCTGTCGGCATAGCTGGTGGCGGTATCGCCGGTAAATCCTTGCTGCTCCAGTACCTGCAAAAAAGTCAATACCAGTTGAACGACACCTGGTGCTTGAGAAATTTGTGGGATCATAATGCTTGACCCTGCCTGACTATGTTGTGTTGTAGAGATGTCATCCTTCAGACTGCCTCTTGTTGGCGCATTTGCTGCCGACTCCTTGCGTGAAGCTGACCCTTGCGGGCAATGCAAACCACGTTCACCACGCCGGGCAAAAAAAGCCTGAGAGCCGGGAGTCGATCGCCGCCTCGATGCGTCCGGATGATTTTGTGTATGGATAACTAAACGATTGCGTGGCGCAGTCAACTTTTTATCACATTTTTTTCATATGCGCCCGCCAGATTTATGTGCAAAATCAGGCCCGTGAAATTATTGATATTATTATCAGTATATGGATTTACGCGGCGTCAGCATTTTGACGCGACTGGAAAGGTAAAATTTCTTTATGCTTAACGATCGCCAACCCCGGGATATACCGCAAATTCTGCTGTCGGTACTGTTCTTATCCCTGATAATTATCTCCTGCCTGTGGGTGGTGCAACCCTTTATTCTGTCCTTCGCCTGGGCAGGCACCGTCGTCATCGCCACCTGGCCCGTTCTGCTGCGTCTGCAGCGTTTGCTGTTCGGTAAACGCGCCCTCGCCGTGCTGGTCATGACCGTGCTGTTGTTTTTACTGTTTGTCATCCCGATTGCGCTGCTGGTAAATAGCCTGGTAGATAACAGTATTCCGCTGATAAAACTGATCTCCACCGGGAATGTCACGCTGCCGGATTTCGCCTGGCTCAATAGCGTTCCGCTGATTGGCGACAAGCTCTACGCTGCCTGGCACGGCCTGCTGGATATGGGCGGTGCGGCCATTATGGCCAAAATTCGTCCCTATATCGGCACCACCACCACCTGGTTCGTCGGTCAGGCGGCGCATATCGGCAAACTGCTGGTTTATTGCGGGCTGATGCTGTTGTTCAGCGCTCTGCTGTACTGGCAGGGTGAGAAAGTCGCCTATGGATTCCGTTATTTCGCAACGCGTCTGGCGGCAAAACGCGGCGATGCGGCGGTCCTGTTGGCCGGTCAGGCCATTCGCGCCGTGGCGCTGGGCGTGGTGGTGACGGCGCTGGTTCAGGCGGTGCTCGGAGGGATAGGCCTGGCGATTAGCGGCGTCCCTTACGCCGCGCTGCTGACCGTGGTCATGATCTTCACCTGCCTGGTACAGCTGGGGCCATTGCTGGTCCTGGTCCCCTCGATTATCTGGCTCTACTGGACCGGAGATACCACCTGGGGCACGGTGCTGCTGGTATGGAGCTGCGTGGTGGGGACCATGGATAACGTTATCCGCCCGATGCTGATTCGTATGGGCGCCGACCTGCCGATGATCCTGATTCTCTCCGGCGTTATCGGCGGGCTGATCGCCTTCGGGATGATCGGCTTGTTTATCGGTCCGGTGCTGCTCGCCGTCTCCTGGCGCCTGTTTGATGCCTGGCTGCAGGAGGTTCCGCCGCCGCCGAAAGATCCCGTTCAGGTGCTGGCGGAACTTGAAGCGTTAAACGTCAGTAATATCAACAGCGAAAAGTAAAAAATCGAGGCGGGGAAACCCGCCTTAATCATAAGAAAAACTGATAAAAATAATACTGCTCTCCCCCGTAATCCCCTCCCTCACGTTACGCAATCAGCATATTCTTCACACCTGTTTAACTATTGAGATGAATCTGATCGACGCAAAAAAAGGCTGTGTCTACTATTAGGGCACGGTTATAGATCAACACCTTGATTTATAAGCATGGAAATCCCCTGAGTGAAACAACGAATTGCTGTGTGTAGTCTTTGCCCATCTCCCACGATGGGCTTTTTTTTTACTTCGTTGCCATTAGCCGCCGCGGCGCTATCTCCGCTTGTTTGCACGTACGGCTGTCAATAGCGGTCGGCACGCGCCGAAAATAAAAAAATCCCCGCCATTGCTGACGGGGATTGGGGGGATTTAAAGCGCGGGCTTACTTATTCAGTTCAGCCAGACCAAGCCAGGTTTGCACCACGGTATCCGGGTTCAGAGACAGACTATCAATCCCTTCCTCCATCAGCCATGCGGCAAAATCTTCGTGGTCAGAAGGACCCTGGCCGCAAATACCGACGTATTTGCCCTGCTTCTTCGCCGCGCGAATCGCCATCGACAGCAGCGCTTTCACCGCGTCATTACGTTCGTCAAACAGCTCAGAGACCACGCCGGAGTCGCGATCGAGGCCCAGCGCCAGCTGAGTCATATCGTTTGAACCAATGGAGAAACCGTCAAAGTGCTCAAGGAACTGTTCGGCCAGCAGCGCATTCGATGGAATTTCACACATCATAATGATTTTCAGCCCGTTTTCGCCGCGCTTGAGCCCCTGGCGCGCCAGCTCTTCCACCACCGCTTTCGCCTGGGCGACGGTGCGGACAAACGGCACCATGATTTCGACGTTACTCAGCCCCATATCGTTGCGCACGCGCTTCACCGCTTCGCACTCCAGCGCGAAACAATCGCGGAAGCTGTCAGAGACGTAGCGACCGGCGCCGCGGAAGCCGAGCATCGGGTTTTCCTCTTCCGGCTCATAACGCTCGCCGCCCACCAGGTTGGCGTATTCGTTAGATTTGAAGTCGGACAGACGCACGATTACCCGCTTCGGATAGAACGCCGCGCCGAGGGTCGCAATCCCTTCGGTCAGACGACCGACGTAGAACTCTCTCGGCGAGTCGTAGCCTTTCATCAACTCACGGATTTCGTTCTGCAGCGCCGGCTCCTGGTCATCAAACTCCAGCAGCGCGCGCGGGTGGACGCCAATCATACGGTTGATGATGAATTCCAGACGCGCCAGACCAACGCCTTCGTTCGGCAGACAAGCGAAATCGAATGCGCGATCCGGGTTACCGACGTTCATCATGATTTTCAGCGGCAGGTCCGGCATTTCCCCGACGCTTGAGCTCTTAATGCTGAAGTCGAGCAGTTCGGCGTAGACGTAACCGGTATCGCCTTCGGCACAGGAGACGGTCACGTTCTGGTTTTCCTGAATGCGATCGGTCGCGTCACCGCAGCCAACGACCGCCGGAATCCCCAGCTCGCGGGCAATAATCGCCGCGTGGCAGGTACGGCCGCCGCGGTTGGTGACGATCGCCGAGGCTTTCTTCATGATCGGTTCCCAGTCCGGGTCGGTCATGTCGGTGACCAGCACGTCGCCCGGTTCGATGCGATTCATTTCACTGATATCGTGAATGACTTTCACCGGACCGGCCCCGATGCGATGGCCGATCGCGCGGCCTTCAGCCACAATCTGCCCTTGCGCATGCAGGGTATAGCGTTCCATCACCTGGCCGCGTGAACGTACGGTTTCCGGACGCGCCTGGACGATGAACAGCTCGCCGGTATGGCCATCTTTCGCCCATTCGATATCCATCGGACGGCCGTAGTGCTTCTCAATTTGCACCGCCTGCTTCGCCAGCTCCTGCACTTCCTCGTTGGTTAACGAGAAAATGTCACGCTGCGCCTGCGGAACGTCTTCGATACGCACCTGCTTGCCATGTTCCTGGGTCGGCGCGTAAATCATGCGAATCTTTTTCGACCCCATGGTACGGCGCACGATAGACGGACGACCCGCCGCCAGCGTCGGTTTATGGACGTAGAACTCATCCGGGTTCACCGCGCCCTGCACCACCATTTCGCCAAGGCCCCAGGCGGAGGTAATAAATACCACCTGGTCAAAGCCGGACTCGGTATCAATGGAGAACATGACGCCGGATGAGGCGAGGTCGGAACGCACCATCCTTTGAACCCCGGCGGATAGCGCCACGCCGCGGTGGTCATAACCCTGATGCACGCGATAGGAGATCGCGCGATCGTTAAACAGCGAAGCAAACACGTGCTTCACCGCGACGAGCACGGCATCAAAGCCCTGCACGTTGAGGAATGTCTCTTGCTGCCCGGCGAAGGAGGCATCCGGCATATCTTCCGCCGTGGCGGAGGAACGCACGGCAAAGGAGGCCTCGGCATTATCCGCGGACAGCTGTGTATAAGCATCACGAATGGCGTCTTCCAGTTCGCTCTGGAACGGCGTATCAATGATCCACTGACGGATCTGGGCGCCCGCTTTCGCTAATGCGGAAACGTCGTCAATGTCGGTTTCATCCAGCAGTTCATAAATACGCTGGTTGACACCGCTTTGGTCCAGGAACTGATTGAAGGCATCAGCGGTGGTGGCAAACCCGTTCGGTACGGAAACACCCATACCGGACAGATTCGTAATCATTTCACCAAGGGAGGCATTTTTGCCCCCAACTCTGTCTACATCATTCATGCCGAGTTGGTTATACCAAAGCACCAGCGGTGACGAGCCATTGTTGGACATCGAGACAATCCTTTTGTGATTTAATACCAGTGATAAAAAACTCACGATCAACTACGGGATTTATCCTGACATATTTATGCGGCTGAAAAAAACGGTGAATCGTTCAAGCAAATTATTTTTCATTTTTTAGGATACTTTTCCCGATATAGCTAAGCTAATGATTCTGCTGAAATCTGCTGCAATAAGATACAAAATGCCGGCAAAATCGAAAACTGAACCATCCTTTTCATTAAAAATAAAAACACCATTTCATTTTTAAAAGTGAGACAAAGCCTAAAGGGATATGCTTAAATTTAATTTCTGCTTTCAGATAATTAAACTCATTATACCGGATGGTCAAAATGGAAAGTGCTGTAGATCGCCACGTATTTTATATTTCTGACGGTACCGCCATTACGGCCGAAGTCCTGGGGCATGCGGTGATGTCGCAATTCCCGGTCGCTATCAGCAGTTTTACGCTGCCGTTCGTCGAAAATATCAGCCGCGCGCGGGCAGTTAAGGAACAAATTGACGCCATCTATCAGCAGACCGGCATCCGCCCGCTGGTGTTCTACTCCATCGTTATCCCTGAAATTCGCGATATTATTTTGCAAAGTGAGGGATTTTGTCAGGATATTGTGCAGGCCCTGGTGGCCCCGCTTCAGCAGGAACTCCGGCTCGACCCGACGCCGATCGCGCACCGCACCCACGGCCTGACGCCGGGTAACCTCAACAAATACGATGCACGTATTGCGGCGATTGATTACACCCTCGCCCATGACGACGGTATCTCGCTGCGTAATCTCGATCAGGCACAGGTCATTTTGCTGGGCGTCTCGCGCTGCGGCAAAACCCCGACCAGTCTTTACCTGGCGATGCAATACGGTATCCGCGCGGCAAACTACCCGTTTATCGCCGACGATATGGACAACCTGATCCTCCCGGCCTCGCTCAAGCCCTTACAACATAAGCTGTTCGGTTTAACCATTAATCCGGAACGGCTGGCCGCGATCCGTGAAGAACGCCGTGAAAACAGCCGCTATGCGTCGATGCGCCAGTGTCGCATGGAGGTGACCGAGGTTGAGGCCCTGTATCGCAAGAATAAAATTCCGTGCCTGAATAGCACCAATTATTCGGTTGAAGAAATTGCAACTAAAATCATGGACATCATGGGGCTGAATCGAAGAATGTACTAACGAACTAGTGCATTGGAGAAAATTTGTTTATGCTATCGCCCGTGGCCTATACAGGATCATGACCTGCCCTTGCAATAAGCAGAGATTGGTTTATCGTGATGCGCATCACTTCCCGGCATTTTCGCCGCGGAAGAAACAGATTTTTTGAGACTCCAATGAATAAAACAGACGAATTGCGTACCGCGCGCATTGAAAGCCTGGTGACGCCCGCGGAACTGGCGCAGCGGCATCCCGTGTCTGCCGACGTTGCCGCACACGTTGCCGCCTCCCGCCGTCGGATTGAAAAAATCCTCAACGGTGAAGATCGCCGTTTGCTGGTGATTATCGGACCGTGCTCCATTCATGATACCGACGCGGCGATGGACTACGCGCGCCGCCTGCAAGGGATGCGCGAACGCTACCAGCCGCAGCTGGAAATCGTCATGCGTACCTACTTTGAAAAACCGCGTACCGTTGTGGGCTGGAAAGGGTTAATTTCGGATCCTGACCTTAACGGCAGCTATCGGGTGAATCACGGTCTTGAACTGGCGCGTCGGCTGCTGCTGCAGGTCAACGAGCTGGGGGTCCCCACCGCCACCGAATTTCTCGATATGGTGACCGGGCAGTTTATTGCCGACCTGATAAGCTGGGGCGCTATCGGCGCGCGTACCACCGAAAGCCAGATCCACCGGGAAATGGCCTCCGCGCTCTCCTGCCCGGTCGGCTTCAAAAACGGCACCGATGGCAATACCCGTATCGCCGTTGATGCCATCCGTGCCTCCCGCGCCAGCCATATGTTCCTGTCGCCCGATAAGCAGGGTCAGATGACCATCTATCAGACCAGCGGCAACCCGTACGGCCACATCATCATGCGCGGCGGTAAACATCCGAATTATCATGCTGAAGATATCGCCGCCGCCTGCGATGCGCTGCGTGAATTTGACCTGCCGGAACAGCTGGTAGTTGATTTCAGCCACGGCAACTGCCAGAAGCAGCACCGTCGTCAGCTGGAGGTGTGCGCCGATATCTGCCAGCAGATTCGCGCCGGTTCCACATCGATTGCCGGCATCATGGCCGAAAGCTTCCTGCAGGAAGGCACGCAGAAGGTGGTTGCCGGGCAGCCGCTGACGCGGGGCCAGTCCATTACCGATCCTTGCCTGAGTTGGGAAGATAGCGAACGTTTGCTGGCCGAACTGGCTGCGGCAACCGCTACCCGCCTGTAGTTCCTGCCCCCGCCACGCCGTGGTGGGGGAGATTCTTTCCGCCTGGTCTGGCGCAACCTCCCCCAAAAAAACAGGGTTTTCACAAATAACGCTTGCCGTGAAAATTAACATTACTGATAATGATTATCATTGTTTCTTTTATTTTTATTTGGTGCTTTGACGCGTATGGATAACACTGCCACAGCAGAAAAAACAAAAGACAATGCCCCTTACCCCATCCCCACCGACCGTAAGATCAACAGCCGCACCTTACTCGGCGCTGAAGGTCGGGTGGTGATTGAACATGGCGGCCAGCGCTATTTGCTGCGCCAGACCCATGCGGGGAAACTGATCCTGACGAAATAGCCACTCTCTGCCCGCGAGGACAGAGCAGGCCTGGGTAACGTCAGCTGGAGCAGCTTACTTCCAGACGCCTTCCCCAGTCGGGCGGACGGTTGATATAATCATCGTCCCGGTCTGCAAACGGCTGGCGTAATGCCTCATGCAGCCGCGCCAGTTCGCTCATCTCCCCTTGCTCTGCCTGCTCGATGGCCCGCTGTGCCAGCCAGTTTCGTAACACCAGCGCCGGGTTTACGCTCTGCATCTGCTGCTGGCGTTGCGCATCGTCGATCGGCTCATCGCGCAGACGCGCGCGATAGCCTGCGAACCAGCTATCGAAGGCCGCGCGATCGATGAACTCATCGCGCAGCGGCGACGCCGCGCTGTGTTGTTCACTCACGCTCAGCATGCGGAAAGTCCGGGTGTAATCGCTGCCTTCCCGTATCATCAGCGCGAACAGCCCATCCAGCAGGTCATTATCGCCTTTCTGCTGGGTGAACAGACCCAGCTTATCGCGCATACGGCGGCCGTATACCGTCAGCAGAGCATGCTGGTAGCCATCCAGCGCGGCATTAAGCGCATCCACCGCAATAAACGGCGACAGCGACTGCGCGAGACGTTGTAAATTCCACAGACCAACCGCCGGCTGGTTTTCAAAACTGTAGCGGCCCTGATAATCGGAATGGTTGCAGATAAAATCGGGTTTGAAGTCGTCCAGGAAGCCGTATGGGCCGTAGTCCATCGTCAGCCCAAGAATCGACATATTATCGGTGTTCATCACCCCATGGGCGAAGCCTACCGTCTGCCAGCTGGCGATCAGCGTCGCCGTTCGCGTGACAACGTCACGGAACCATAAAACGTATTTATCAGCGTCATCAACCAGCTCTGGCCAATGGTGACGAATCACGTAGTCGGCTAGCTGCTGTACCTTTTCCGGCTCACGGCGATAATAGAAATGTTCGAAATGGCCGAAGCGCACGTGACTTTCGGCCAGACGCATCAACATCGCGCCGCTTTCCAGCGTTTCGCGTTGCACGGGGGTATCGCTGGTGACCATGGCGAGCGCGCGCGTCGTCGGGATCCCCAGCGCATGCATGGCTTCCGAGGCCAGGCTTTCGCGGATCGTGGAACGCAGCACCGCTCGCCCGTCGCCCATTCGCGAATAGGGCGTCAGGCCGGCGCCTTTGAGGTGCCAGTCCAGGCGACGCCCGTCCGGCAGCTGCTGTTCAGCAAGCAAAATCCCTCGGCCATCGCCAAGCTGGCCGGCCCAGGCGCCAAACTGATGGCCGCTGTAGACCTGCGCCAGCGGCGACATGCCGGGCAGCAGCGTTTCGCCTCCCCACACGCCGGCGCCCTGCGCCGGATGAAACAGCGCCTCGGGAATGTCCAGGGTTTGCGCCAGCGGCGCATTGTGCCAGATAAGTCGGGCATTTTTCAGCGGGGTGGGCGCTAAAGCGGTATAGAAATCCGGCAGTTCATCACGCCAGTGGGTAGTAAAAGACAGGGTCATGGTTCCTCCTCTCTCCAGTGTAGTGCCTTCAACACGGTATTAACACGGGAGAACCGCAGGGTTATCGACATAAAAAAAGGGAAGCCAACGCTTCCCCTTCGCCACGCCTTACGTCGCTATATCCTGCGGGCCTGCCAGAATTTTTTATTCCAGTAGACGTTATCCAGGGAGGAGCGCGTCACGCCCTGGCTGGTCGAGGCGTGGATAAACTGATTGTCGGTATCGTAGATGCCCACATGCAGACCGCTGTCGCCGGACCCGGTTTTGAAAAAGACCAGATCCCCCGGTAACAACTCACTTTTATCAATTTTAGTGCCAATTTGTGCCTGATCGCGAGTTTCACGCGGCAGTTGCAGGGCAAACTTATCGCGGAAGGTCATGAGGACAAATCCGGAACAATCAACCCCGCGCGGAGACATACCGCCATAGCGATACGGCGCGCCCCGCCAGTTGCGCAGCTGTTCGTTCAGGTTTGCGATAACGGTAATGGAATCTGCAAGCCGCGGATTCGGCGGCGGCGCCCGGTGGCTACTGCAGCCAGCCAGAAATAGCGCCGCCAATAAAATGAACCACAAACGCATCTCAGACGATTCCTCTGTTCCTTATCAACTCGTCAGGATAATTTAGCTGGTTTATCAATGCACTGGCAAGGTTGCTTCGTGCTACTGTGACGCAACGAGCATAAAATGACCGGCGACCGCAATGCGCTGAAAAGGAATCGCATAGGCCGCGGTTAAATTTTCTTCGGTTAACACCGCCGATGTCTCACCGCAGGCAATGGCCTGCCCCCGGCAGATAAGCCAGGATTGATGCGCGTGTCGCAGGGTATGATTAAGATCGTGGCTGCTCATCACGACCGCCACGCCCGACTCGCACAGTTCACCCAGAACCCGGTCTAGCGCCGCCTGCTGCGCCACGTCCAGACTGTTCATCGGTTCATCCAGTACCAGCAGCTGCCCCGCCGGATTCGCCAGCGGATGAATCTGCAGAATGACCGCCGCCAGGCGTACGCGCTGCCACTCGCCACCAGAAATATGATTCACCTGGCGCCCGAGCTTATCGCTCAGGCCCAGCTTATCGGCAACGCTGCCGAGCAGTTCGCTTTGCCCACCATTTTGCAGATGCAACGACAGATAGTGCCATACCGGCATGGCAAAAGGCGGCATCTGGTGCTGGCTGAGGTAGGCCCGGTGACGCGCCAGCTCCTGTGCCGACCACTGGTCCATTTTACGTTCGTTAAGAATAACGTCTCCGGGCCCCGTCGTCAGGCCGGCCATTCGCATCAGCAACGTGCTTTTGCCTGCGCCGTTGGGCCCGACCAGATGAACCATTTCACCAGGACGCACCTGGGCGCTAAATGGCGCCAGACGCCCCGCCTCTTTGACGTCCCGCAGCTGCATCAAAAACGGCATTATTTCGCTAACGCCCCTTTAATCGCGGCCACCAGCAGCGGATCGTCGGGGGTCATATCCGGCGAGAAGCGCTGGATAACCTGGCCATCTTTGCCCAGCAGGAATTTTTCGAAATTCCACAGAATGTCGCCGACGTTGGCCGGCGCACGGCCTTTGCTGGCCATACGCTCGTAGAAACCGCTGCCTTCCGGCGCTACGGCCTGCGGCGCGGCATCAACCAGCTGCTGATAGAGCGGATGGCGGTGCTCGCCATTGACATCAATTTTGCTGAACAGCGGGAAAGTGACGCCGTAGGTGGTGCTGCAGAAGGTTTTAATCTCTTCTTCGCTACCCGGCTCCTGCCCCAGGAACTGATTGCACGGGAAGCCAAGCACGGTGAAGCCGTCATTCTCAAGATCTTTTTGCAAGGTCTCCAGCTGCTCATACTGCGGCGTCAGGCCGCATTTTGACGCCACGTTCACGATCAGCAGTACTTTGCCCGCGTAGTCCGCCAGCGTTGTTTTTTGACCATCAATCGTGGTGACTTCAGTATTCAGAATATCGTGTTGCATAGCCTTCTCTCCGTCCATCAAATGGATTTCTGATTTAAGGTGATCCCTATCTACTGTAGCGGATTCACGGGCGTTCATTGTACGTCTAATCGGCTGCCAGGAATACCGCACCGTACCCGCCGCGAACATGAATTCCTCTCAATATGGTCAGCAGACAATTCAGTGTACAGTGTTAAATGGATGTAATAGCCTTTTGTTATGGACTAATTTTGAGAGAGTTTTATAGATGAAAAAGTTGTTAAGCTCGGTGTTAATCGCCACATCGGTAGTGTTGTTATCGGCCTGCTCTCCAGACGATAACAACAAAGTTAAGGTGGCGATTAACACCGGTCCGGATGAAGCCATCTGGAAAGTGGTTGAGCAGGTGGCGAAGGATAAATATCACCTCGACGTCGAGGTTATCTCTTTCAATGATTACGTGCTGCCCAATGAAGCGTTAAATAATAAAGACGTCGATGCTAATGCCTTCCAGACGCTGCCCTATCTTGAGGCACAGTCGAAAGAGCGCGGCTACAAATTTGCCATCGTTGGCAAAACGTTTGTCTTCCCGATTGCCGCTTATTCACGCAAAATTAAACATATCAACGAGCTGCCGGACGGCGCAACGGTATCTATCTCTAACGAAACCACGACCTTAGGCCGCAGCCTGCTCCTGCTGCAGGCGCAGGGCTTAATCAAACTGAAAGAGGGCGTGGGCTATTTGCCGACATCGCTGGATATTATCGACAACCCGAAACATTTGAAAATTGTTGAAGTCGATACGCCGCAGCTGACCCGTACCCTCGACGATCCGAACGTCGCGCTGTCGATTATTAACACCAACTTCTCCGCGCAGGCAGGTCTCTCCGCGGCCCGCGATGGTTTATTTATGGAAGGACCGGACTCTCCTTATGTGAATGCCATCGTTTCACGTGAAGAGAATAAAGACAGTAAAAAGATTCAGCAGCTGAAAGAAGCCTTCCAGACCAAAGAGGTCGCAGATAAAGCCATGGAAGTATACAAAGGCGATGCGATCAAAGGCTGGTAAACCCCAGCTCCCCTCCCTGGCGCAGCGATAATGGCTGCGCCAGTCCACCGCTTATTGCGAATGCGCGGATTTCAGCAGTAGCCAGATGAAGACCGGCGCTCCCAGCGTCGCGGTGACCACGCCGATCGGTAATTCCGCCGCCGACAGCGCCAGGCGGGCAATGATATCGGCGCCGAGCAGCGCACTGGCGCCGGCAAGCACACAGGCCGGAAGCAGCACCCGATGATCGCTC
Source organism: Klebsiella sp. CSG-1 (assembly GCF_056521145.1). NCBI lineage: Bacteria > Pseudomonadati > Pseudomonadota > Gammaproteobacteria > Enterobacterales > Enterobacteriaceae > Klebsiella > Klebsiella sp. CSG-1. The sequence continues at coordinate 211,646 of NZ_JBWNLD010000009.1, forward strand.
AAGCCGCATAAGCGCAGAATATGCGGTATCACCAACCCAATAAATCCAATTGCCCCTGCCAGCGCCACGCTCACGCCAACCAGCCAGCCTGTCGCCACGACCAGCAGCCTGCGCCATAGCCAGAGAGGCAGTCCCAGCTGACGAGCGGACACTTCCCCCAGCGCCAGGAGATTCAGCGGCTGTGATTGCAGACACGCCCAGATAAGCACCGGCAACAGCGCCAGTATCAGCCACAGCTGCTGCCAGTCCACGCCGCCAAACCCGCCCATCATCCAGTACATGAGCTGACGCAAATCGAAAGAGGTGGAGAAATAGACCGCCCAGGTCATCAACGCGCTACAGATAATGCCGAGCGCGACGCCCGCCAGCAGCAGACGGCTGGTTGACAGATGCCGCCGGGCAAAACGCAGCAGAATAAAAGTAATCACCAGCGCGCCGGCAATCGCGCACAGCCCCAGCGCCCACCCCGGCAGATAGCCTTTGCCCAGCAGCACCGCGGCAATTAATCCCACGCCAGCGCCGTTGGAGACGCCCAGCAGCCCCGGTTCCGCCAGCGGGTTTTCGAATAATGCCTGCATGATCGCCCCGGAGAGTGCCAGCGCAGCGCCGACCAGCAGAACGGCCAACGTACGCGGCAGACGAATCTGCCAGATAAACAGCTGCCCTTTGGCGCTGAACCACTCCTGCGGACCAATCCACTGGTCTCCGGCGCAGAGACTGACGGTCATCATGGCGAGAAGCAGCAGCAGTAGTGCAATAAGCCAGCGCCGGCTGCGGCGCTGTTGAGTTTGGGCAAAGGTCAGCATAATTTCCGTATTGCCAGAAAGAGATGCCGTTGATTTTACGGTGGAGACAGAGGTGAGAAAAGCAAAACCTCCCGCAGAGGAAGAGATAACCGGATGATCCACTGACCATCACGGCGAGACATCGGCCCCGCCGCACTGAGCAGAATGGCCTCTTACACCAGCACCTGAAACAGCAGAGCGAAGAGAATAATGTTAGCAATCACGATAGCCCAGCCGTTATAGAGCATGTATTTGAGATGGGTCGACTGCGCCAGCCCCATCTGCCCAAACATATCCGAAGAGGGGAACGGGCCAAACCAGTCCACCTGCGATGAGGCCAGCAGCACCGCAGTGGTTCCCTGCGGCGGGACGCCAGCGGCCATCAGCATCGGGCCAAAAATCTTGTGGGTAAAGGTCATCTGCGCTACCGCCGCGCCGGGAACATGGCCAATGATATTGAAGGCGAAAATACAAAAGCACAGCCAGGCCGGGGAGATCCCCTCCAGCAGCGGCTGGGTGTAATCCAGCAGCCCCTGATAGGCATGGAGCCCATCCATCAGTTCAAGAATCGGGTTATAGAGCCAGTAGAGGATAAACATCCACACCAGACGGCCGCAGCCGTGATACAGCGCCTGCAAAATCTGCGTAGGCCGCAGGCCGCCGACCAGCCCGGTGATCAACGCCACCAGCAGCATCACAATAATCGCGAAGCTAAAGCCGGCTTTTATCACCACGCCCACCACCGCCATCACGATAATCGTTGCCGCAAACGCCAGCGCGCTGAGCTTTCTGCGCTTTGAAACGGCGGCACTCGCTTGTTCCTGCGTTTTTTCAGCCAGGTCGACCTCATACCGCAGCTTCCCTTCGGTCATCTTCTGAATGCGCCCCGCCATCAGCCAGCCGGCCAGCAAAGTCACCGCACTCATTGGCAACCCGACATACAGTAAATAGTCCGGATAGCTGAGGCCGCCGAGCTTGAGAATCGTCACGGTACTCGGCGTAAACGGCCCGGTAAAAAGCCCGATGGAGCCGGCGGTCATCATCAGCGCCGCCACCGTCGGCGGCGTCAGCCTGACCGCCGCGGCAACCGGAATAATCACCGCCACGATGATCGCATTTCCCCCGGCCATGGTCCCCAGGGCGCCGCAGATTAGAATCGACGAAATGACAATACCCAGTTTAACCCGGGTCTGACTCGACAGCCCGATACGATGAACCACAAATTTCACCAGTTCCACCGCAGCGCCGGTACGGGTTGCCACTTCTCCGACACCGGCACCGAGCATAATGATTAACCCGACGGTGGCAATGAAAGAGCCAGTCGATTTTGCCAGCATCGTTCCCATTTCAGGCAAGCCGGTCGAGGTCATAATCATCGCAATAATAATGGATGAGATCACCGCCAGAACAATATCTACCCCGACGAGCGAGAGGATGGCGAGGGCGACAAGCGGTGTAAAACTCAGCAAGCCGAGTTCGGCGGCGGGCCGTCCATGGCACCAGAATGCCGTCACTAAAAACAGCCCTAATAACAGGCCAATAATAATATTTTTTCTGGTGATATTCTGTCTGGTTAGCGGGTTGCCAGAGAGCGTTGAGTCACTCATATAACTCCTTGATGCCAATAAAACCGGCCGCTATTGGGGCGCGGTGTATTCGGGCCTGCTCAGAAAATATCCCCCCTCGTTATAATTTGTTGGCTTCGTTGCCTGAGGGTGTATGTAGGGACAACAGGTATTGTTCTGAGAATCGGATTATCCGCCTGAAGGCGGTGCAGTCAGCTCAATAAGTCAACAGTTCGCTGATTGCGGATTAAATTTATGTTAAGTTATTGTTATTAGAAAATGACTTTTTATCTGGCCTCTATAACCCTGAGTTAACTCCTCATGAAACTGCGTCACCTGGAAATCTTCCACGCCGTGATGACTTGCGGCACGCTTTCCCGAGCAGCAGAATCGCTCAACATCTCTCAACCCGCCGCCAGCAAAGCGCTAAAAAACGCCGAGCAGAAGCTGGGGTTTAAACTTTTTCAGCGGGTACGCGGCAAGCTGCTGCCCAGTAGCGAAGCGCTGATGCTGTTTGAAAAAGCTCAGAATATTTATCATGATCTCGATAACCTGCGCCTGCTCGCCGATAACCTGGCCCGCGATCCCAGAGCCAAAATTAGCCTCGGCTGTCTGCCGAGCCTTGGGTTGAGTCTGGTCCCGGAACTGGTCACTGATTTCTACCAACAAAATGCCAATCTGGTGATGACACTCACCACCGAACACACTGAGACATTGGTCAAAAAATTGGATCTGCGCGAGATCGACCTGGCCCTGACGCTGCAGCCCGTCCAGCAAGGGGAGATCACCAGCACCGCCATCGCTGAGGTCCCGCTGGTGTACATTGACCGCGACTATCGTCAGGGAGAGGTGGTGATTGAGGAGATTGACCAGCAGCGGTGGATCTCGCCCGGACCGCACTCTCTCTCTGCGGCCATTGCGACCCGCCGTGATTTTTCGACGACCCGTCTGAACGTGCAGACCTACTACATGGCCACCGAGTTTGTGAAGCGCGGCATGGGATGCAGCATTACCGATATTTTTTCCGCCCGGCATAACCTGGCGCCGGCGATGATTCATCCGATCGCGCCGCCGATGATGATCACCCTGTGTTTACTGCGTCGGGCAGATGTTTCACTCAGCCCGATCAGCCAGAAGTTTGTCGATTTTCTCTGCATCCGGCTCCGCCAGCAGCTGCAGGAGATTAACCTGGAGTTATACCCTGAACATAAAAAGTCAATTGCGCCGCAGAGACAAATGCTTTGACATAAAGCCCATGCATTTATCAGCGGTGGGTTTATCAGGTTATGAAAAAGCGCATTGTCATTATCGGCGGCGGTGTTATCGGGCTGGCAACGGCTTATGAGTTAATCAAGAGCGGTCATCAGGTGCAGTTGCTGGAGCGTCAGGCGAAGCCAGGTCAGGCAACCAGCTTTGCTAACGGCGGGCAGCTTAGCTACCGGTATGTGGCCCCCCTGGCCGATCGTGGCGTTCCCCTGCAGGGGATGAAATGGATGGGTAAAGCCGACTCGCCGCTCAATATGCGTTTGAAAATGTCGCCGGGGCAATGGCGCTGGCTGCTGCAGTTTCTCCGCGCCTGTAATAGCCAGACGAATAAGCTCAACGGCGATCATATATTGCGCTTGTCGCTGCTCAGCCGTCAGGTGATGCAGGAGTGGCTGACGGCGGATAATCTGCACGACTTTCACTGGCGGCGTTCCGGGAAATTGATCGTTCACCGTCGGGCATATGATTTTAATAAAGCCGCCAAAGGCATTAGCCCGCAATACCAGCAAGCGTTGAATGCCGACGACTGTATTCAGCTTGAACCGGCGCTGAAATATATTCGCCCTTCGCTGCAGGGCGGTATTTATTCACCCGGCGATGAGACCGCCGACTGTCAAAAATTCTGTCAGGCGCTGCTGGAGAAACTGCATGCCAGCGCCAGCTTTACTCTGACCAGCCATTGTGAGGTGCTGCGCCTGAATAAAAAAGGCGCCCGCATTGATTCTGTCGATACCCGTCAGGGAACGATAGTCGGCGATGAGTACATCGTAGCGGCAGGAAACGGCAGCGGCCCCCTGCTGGCCGGGACCGGTATTCGCGTGCCGCTGTGCGCTCTGAAAGGCTACAGCCTGACGCTCCCCTACCCCACAACGCCCGGGATTGCCCCTGATATCAGCGTAACGGATTACGGCCATAAAGTGGTCTATGCCCGGCTGGGCGATCGGCTGCGCATTGCCGCCATGGTCGATATTGGCTACGACGGCGATCAACTGCGCCCCGAGCGTATCCAGGCGCTAAAAAAGATCGTGACCCGCAGCTTCCCTGAGTTACAGGGGGTTGAGGAGGCAGAGGCCTGGTGCGGTATGCGCCCTTCAACCCCCGCGGGGCCCCCTCTGCTTGGTCGTGCCGGGTATCAGAACCTGTGGATGAACCTCGGTCAGGGTAGCCTTGGCTTTACTCTGGCCGCCGGCAGCGCGGTGGTTCTCGGCGCGCTACTCAACGGCGCTAGTCCCGCCATTTCTTTAGAAGGTCTGACATGGGAACACACAGCATGAAAATAGAACGCCATCATTCGCAGCCCCGCCTTTCCGCCAGCGTCGGGTACGGCGATCTGATCTTTTTATCAGGGCAAACCCCGGTCAGCAGCGATGACGATATCCGCCAGCAAACCCGGGAGGTTTTAGCAAAAATTGACGCGCTGCTGGCCGAAGCAGGCAGTGATAATCGTCATATTCTGTCTGCTCAGGTGTGGCTGAAGACGATGGCGCGTGATTTTGCCGGGTTTAATGAGGTCTGGGTCGCCTGGATGCCGGAAGGTCACAGCCCGGCACGCGCGGCTGTCCAGGCGGAAATGGCACGCCCTGATATCCTCGTCGAGGTGATGGTTACGGCCGTAAGAAGTTGATTTACGCCACAAAAGAAAAAGGCCGCATCAGCGGCCTTTTTAGTTAGTTCAGATTATTTGTCTCTGGGCGAAGCGTTTTCGACACGGCTTTTAAGTTTCTGACCGGGTCTGAAGGTCACCACACGCCGGGCTGTAATGGGAATATCTTCCCCCGTTTTCGGGTTACGACCCGGGCGTTGGTTTTTATCCCGCAAATCGAAGTTGCCGAACCCGGAGAGTTTTACCTGTTCTCCGTTTTCCAGAGCACGACGCACCTCTTCGAAAAACAACTCTACCAGCTCTTTGGCATCCCGCTTGCTAAGCCCAAGCTTATCAAACAGATATTCTGACATTTCAGCTTTTGTAAGCGCCATAGGTTCAATCCCTCAATGATGCCTGGAATCGCTCTTTTAATGCCTCTACACATCTGGCAACGGTAGCGGCAATCTCCTCTTCTTCGAGTGTACGGCTGGTATCCTGCAGGATGAGGCTAATCGCAAGGCTCTTACTGCCTTCCGCTACCCCTTTACCACGGTACACGTCAAATAAGTTTACGCCAACTACCTGATTTACGCCAACTTTCTTACACTCTGTCAAAACATCGGCTGCAGGTACGTTTTCCGCGACGACAACGGCGATATCACGACGGTTCGCCGGGAAACGAGAAATCTCGCGCGCCTGAGGCACCACGCGGTCTGCAAGCTTGTTCCACTCCAGTTCGAACGCTAAAGTCCGGCCGTTCAGATCCAGTTTACGTTCCAGTTCAGGATGAACAACCCCAATGAAACCAATACGTTCACCTTTCAGATAAATCGCGGCCGACTGCCCCGGATGCAGTGCGCTGTTCGCTTCTGCGCGGAATTCGATATCCGCTAATTTGCCGGTCAGGTCAAGAATGGACTCCAGATCGCCTTTCAGATCGTAGAAATCAACGGTCTCTTTTGCCAGATTCCAGTGCTCTTCGTAGCGGTTGCCACAAATCACACCGGCCAGCATCACGTCCTGACGAATCCCCAGCGGAGCCTGGGTATCCGGAACAAAGCGCAAACCGCTTTCAAAAATACGCACGCGGCTCTGCTGACGGTTCTGGTTATACACCACCGTACCCAGCAGGCCGGTCAGCAGCGACAGACGCATTGCCGACATTTCGCTGGAGATAGGACTCGGCAGAATCAAGGCTTCTTCACCCGGGTGAATCAGCTGCTGCACTTTCGGGTCAACAAAGCTGTAGGTGATCACTTCCTGGTAGCCTTTGTCGTTAAGCAGCGTTTTTACACGTTTCAGCGACAGATTAGCTTCGCGGTGGGTACCCATAATCAGCCCCGCCTGCACCGGACGATCGGGAATGTTGTTATAGCCATACACGCGGGCCACTTCTTCGACCAGATCTTCTTCGATGGCAATATCGAAACGCCAGCTCGGGGCAACCGCCTGCCACTCATCGTTGCCCGCGGTCACTTCGCAGCCCAGGCGCGTCAGAATATCGCTGACCTGAGCATCATCAATATGATGGCCGATCAGGCGATCCAGTTTGCTACGACGCAGGGTAATGGTCGCCGCCTTCGGCAGCGCAGCTTCGTGGGTCGCATCGATAACCGGACCCGCTTCGCCGCCGCAGATATCGATCAGCAGGCGGGTTGCACGTTCCATCGCTTTATACTGCAGCGCTGAATCCACGCCGCGCTCATAGCGATGTGAGGCATCGGTGTGCAGACCGTGACGACGCGCGCGGCCGGTGATGGCCAGCGGGCTGAAGAAGGCGCATTCCAGCAGCACGTTCTGCGTTTCGTCATTGACGCCAGAGTGTTCACCGCCAAAGATGCCGCCCATAGCCAGCGCTTTGTGATGGTCGGCAATAACCAGGGTATCGGTATCCAGTTTGGCTTCGGTGCCGTCCAGCAGAACCAGTTTCTCACCCTCTTTCGCCATACGGACCACGATCCCACCGTCGATGCGGTCGCAATCGAACGCATGCATCGGCTGACCCAGCTCGAGCAGCACATAGTTGGTGACGTCAACCACCGCGTCGATGGAGCGAATCCCGCAGCGACGCAGTTTCTCTTTCATCCACAGCGGCGTTGGCGCTTTAACATTGATACCTTTCACCACGCGGCCCAGATAGCGAGGACAGGCGTCCGGCGCTTCAACGGCAATCGGTAGCGTATCGGTAATGGTGGCGGCAACGGGGGTAATCTCCGGTGCGTTCAGCGGTTCTTTATTCAGAACGGCCACGTCGCGGGCGACACCGATGATACCTAAGCAGTCCGCGCGGTTCGGCGTGACGCTGATTTCGATAGTGTTATCGTCCAACTGCAGATATTGACGAATATCGGTGCCAATCGGCGCATCCGCCGGCAGTTCGATAATTCCGCTATGATCGTCGGACACGCCCAGCTCAGAAAACGAGCACAGCATCCCTTCGGAAGGCTCACCGCGCAGCTTCGCGGCCTTAATTTTGAAGTCGCCAGGCAGCACGGCGCCGATGGTTGCTACGGCAACTTTCAGCCCCTGACGGCAGTTTGGCGCCCCGCAGACGATGTCCAGCAGACGTTCGCCGCCGACATTGACTTTCGTGACGCGCAGTTTGTCGGCATTCGGGTGCTGACCGCACTCAACCACTTCTCCCACAACCACGCCGTTGAAGCTACCGGCAACCGGCTCAACGCCGTCCACTTCGAGACCCGCCATGGTGATCTGGTTAGCCAGCGCTTCGCTGTCGATCGCCGGGTTAACCCACTCGCGTAACCACAGTTCACTGAATTTCATTATTCTGTCCTGCCCTTATTTAAACTGTTTGAGGAAACGCAAATCGTTTTCGAAGAACGCACGTAAATCGGTCACGCCGTAGCGCAGCATCGTCAGACGCTCCATCCCCATGCCGAAGGCAAAACCGGAGTAGACTTCCGGATCGATGCCAACATTACGCAGCACGTTCGGATGCACCATCCCGCAGCCCAGCACTTCCAGCCACTTGCCGTTTTTACCCATCACGTCAACTTCCGCGGACGGTTCGGTAAACGGGAAGTAGGATGGACGGAAACGAATCTGCAGGTCTTCCTCAAAGAAGTTATTCAGGAAGTCGTGCAGCGTCCCTTTCAGGTTGGTGAAGTTGATATTGGTATCAACAATCAGACCTTCCATCTGGTGGAACATCGGCGTGTGGGTCTGGTCGTAGTCGTTACGGTAAACGCGGCCCGGCGCAATAATGCGGATCGGCGGCTGCTGGTTTTCCATAGTGCGAATTTGCACGCCGGAGGTTTGGGTACGCAGCAGACGCGTCGCATCAAACCAGAAAGTATCGTGATCGGCACGTGCCGGGTGGTGTCCCGGAATGTTCAGCGCATCAAAGTTGTGGTAGTCATCTTCGATTTCCGGACCGGTCGCGACGGTGAAGCCAAGCTCGCCGAAGAAGTTTTCGATGCGATCGATGGTACGGGTCACCGGATGTAGACCGCCGTTTTCAATACGGCGACCCGGCAGAGAGACATCGATAGTCTCTGCGGCCAGACGCGCATTCAACGCTGCGCCTTCCAGATCCGCTTTACGCGCGTTAAGCGCCTGCTGGACCTGCTCTTTCGCTTCGTTGATGACCGCACCAGCCGCCGGACGCTCTTCTGGCGGCAGTTCACGCAGGGTTGTCATCTGAAGGGTCAGATGCCCTTTCTTCCCCAGGTATTCCACGCGGACGTTGTCCAGCGCGGCAACATCTGATGCCTCATTAATGGCTGCCTTCGCACTGGCAACCAGCTCTGCGAGATGTGACATGGTTTTCCTCATTATGTCGGTGCAGACACCGGTTATGGTCATTATTTTATTCTGACTATTTCGAGTCACAGGCGGCGCCGGGCCGCATGGCACTTAGCGCAGAAAACCGCTGTCGCCGGATGCGCGTTCAGCCCACGCACCTGCAGCTTGAAATAGAATGAACACGTTCATATACGAAAAAAGCCTCCACAGTGGGAGGCTTTCTGGCGCTGTTTTCCGTTTCTTCTTTCACGCGCTAGCCTCCTGAGTTCAGGTGCTAAAGTAAAAAAAGAAGCGGAAAATAGCAGCATTCATGCTTGCATTACCTTGTCTGGTACGAAACGTAAGACCTGTATTGAAAAGCTTACGGCAATAAAAGTCAATGTATTGATGGTGTTGAAACGAAAAGAGGGAGACAAGCTCCCTCTTTCAACTGGCTTATGCCAGAGCTGCTTTCGCTTTTTCGACCAGCGCGGTGAACGCTAATTTGTCGAATACGGCGATGTCAGCCAGGATCTTACGGTCGATTTCAACAGAGGCTTTTTTCAGGCCGTTGATGAATTTGCTGTAAGAAATACCGTTCTGACGTGCTGCTGCGTTGATACGCGCAATCCACAGTTGACGGAACTGACGCTTTTTCTGACGACGGTCACGATAAGCGTACTGACCAGCTTTGATAACAGCCTGGAAGGCAACGCGGTATACGCGAGAACGCGCACCGTAGTAGCCTTTAGCTTGTTTCAAAATTTTCTTGTGACGTGCACGGGCAACTACACCACGTTTTACGCGAGCCATATGTGCTCTCCTGTATCTATTCTAATTAAAAAGTTTAAAAGGGTTAACGACTTATGCGTACGGCAGGCACGCGATTACCAGGCCCAGATCGCCTTTGGAAACCATGGCTTTCGGACGCAGGTGACGTTTACGCTTGGTAGCTTTTTTAGTCAGAATGTGACGCAGGTTAGCGTGCTTGTGCTTAAAACCACCTTTACCGGTTTTTTTGAAGCGCTTAGCAGCACCGCGTACGGTCTTAATTTTTGGCATTTTAATAACTTCCACTTCGCATTGTTAATAAACGAAACATAGGCGAACAACGCCTGCGAAGCCTGAGGGCTCCACAGGAGTTGCTACTTGAAGGCCTTACTGTTTCTTCTTAGGAGCGAGCACCATGATCATCTGGCGGCCTTCGATCTTCGATGGGAAGGATTCGACCACTGCCAGTTCACTCAGATCGTCACGGACGCGGTTAAGCACTTCCATACCGATCTGCTGGTGAGCCATCTCACGACCGCGGAAACGCAGCGTGATCTTAGCTTTATCACCCTCTTCCAGAAAGCGAACCAGGCTGCGGAGTTTTACCTGGTAGTCGCCATCATCGGTGCCAGGACGGAATTTGATTTCCTTAACCTGGATAACTTTTTGCTTTTTCTTCTGTTCCTTAGAAGACTTGCTCTTTTCATAGAGGAATTTGCCGTAATCCATAATACGACAAACCGGCGGCTCGGCGTTAGGGCTGATTTCGACTAAGTCTACTCCGGCTTCTTCAGCTTTTTCCAGAGCTTCTCTCAGACTCACAATACCAAGCTGCTCGCCTTCCAGACCTGTTAAGCGAACTTCTTGCGCGCGAATTTCGCCATTAATACGATTCGGACGCGCCGTTTGAACTCGTTTTCCGCCTTTAATACCTTATTCCTCCAGTTGTTGAAGACTGCGGCTGCGAATCTCTTGTTGCAGCTTTTCGATCACTTCATTTACGTCCATGCTGCCGAGGTCTTTACCACGACGGGTACGCACGGCCACTTTGCCGGCTTCGACTTCTTTGTCGCCACAGACCAACATATACGGGACACGACGTAAAGTGTGCTCGCGGATTTTAAAGCCAATCTTCTCATTTCTCAAGTCCGCTTTTACCCGAATGCCCGCATTTTGTAGTTTACGAGTCAATTCGTTAACGTATTCAGACTGAGAATCGGTAATATTCATCACCACGACCTGCACCGGCGCAAGCCAGGTTGGGAAGAAGCCGGCAAACTCTTCGGTCAGGATGCCAATGAAGCGCTCCATGGACCCCAGAATGGCGCGGTGAATCATTACCGGTACCTGACGCTCGTTATTTTCGCCCACATAAGAGGCGCTTAAACGCTGCGGCAGAGAGAAGTCCAGCTGTACAGTACCGCACTGCCATGCACGATCGAGGCAGTCATACAGAGTAAATTCAATTTTCGGACCGTAGAACGCGCCTTCACCCAGTTGATATTCAAACGGGATATTGTTTTCTTCCAGCGCGACCGCCAGATCCGCCTCAGCACGATCCCAGGTCTCGTCGCTTCCGATACGTTTTTCCGGACGAGTTGAGAGTTTGACGACGATTTTCTCGAAGCCAAAAGTGCTGTACATATCGTAGACCATACGAATACAGGCGTTGACTTCATCACGGACCTGATCTTCAGTACAGAAGATGTGGGCATCATCCTGCGTGAAGCCACGTACGCGCATCAGACCATGCAGCGCGCCCGAAGGTTCGTTACGATGGCAGCTACCGAACTCCGCCATACGCAGCGGTAGATCGCGGTACGATTTCAGACCCTGATTAAAGATCTGCACGTGACCCGGACAGTTCATCGGCTTGATGCAGTATTCACGGTTCTCAGAAGAGGTGGTGAACATCGCATCTTTGTAGTTGTCCCAGTGCCCGGTTTTTTCCCACAGCACACGGTCCATCATGAACGGGCCTTTTACTTCCTGGTACTGGTACTCTTTCAGCTTGGAGCGCACAAACACTTCCAGCTCGCGGAAGATTGTCCAGCCGTCGTTATGCCAGAAGACCATACCCGGCGCTTCTTCCTGCATATGATACAGGTCGAGCTGCTTGCCAATCTTGCGATGGTCACGCTTGGACGCTTCTTCCAGACGCAGCAGATGCGCGTTAAGCGCTTTTTTATCTGCCCATGCGGTACCGTAAATACGCTGCAACATCTTGTTGTTGCTGTCGCCGCGCCAGTACGCGCCTGCGGTTTTCATCAGTTTAAAGTGATGACAAAAACGCATATTCGGCACGTGCGGTCCACGGCACATGTCGACGTACTCTTCATGATGATACAAGCCAGGCTTGTCATCATGGGCGATATTTTCATCAAGAATGGAAACTTTATAAGTTTCGCCACGCTTCACAAAGGTTTCACGCGCTTCGTGCCAGCTGACTTTCTTCTTGATGACGTCATAATTCTTCTCGGCGAGCTCGTGCATACGTTTTTCGAGCGCGTCGATATCTTCCTGGGTCAGCGTATGATCGAGATCGACATCATAATAGAAGCCGTTATCGATAACCGGGCCGATAGCCATCTTAGTGTTTGGCCACAGCTGCTTAATCGCATGACCGAGCAGATGCGCGCAGGAGTGACGAATGATTTCCAGACCGTCTTCATCTTTTGCGGTAATGATGGAGAGGGTTGCATCGTTTTCGATGAGGTCGCTGGCGTCGACCAGCTCACCATTCACTCGTCCAGCGATCGTGGCTTTCGCCAGGCCTGGACCGATATCCAGAGCAACATCCAGCGGGCTAACGGCGTGGTCAAAATGGCGTTGGCTGCCATCAGGAAGCGTAATTACAGGCATTTTATGTCCTTATTTGCAGTGGTGCCCCACACGAAAGAGCACATACAAAACAATATAATAATAATTATCAACAAGTTATAGCTCAGTTCCCGCTTCACTCTGCGAAATATGAGGACGACCGTTTACCGAACCGTTCCCACCTGCAGCCGCCTGTTGATAACACCGGCCCTTAGTTTACACATCATTAGTGCGTGTTAAAAGTCAGAACAAGATAAATGGTGGCGGTCAGGGATAAAACAAGGGGGACAGAAATCATGCGCTGGATATTCAGCCACAGGAAAACATGACGGGACGACGGATGAAAAAAGAAAAACAGCTCGCGCCACAACAGGTAATGGCAAGAAATAGCAAAGTGGAAGAATCGCCTTTGACCACTCTTCAGGAAATAAACCGGTACATCTCTACCCGGCTTTATATCCCCTGAAATGTCATCATATTATCTACAGATGAAAATCAGGACCACTCGCCGGCAACAAAGGTATGGACATTAAATGCATCATCCATAGAGTGACCCGTTGATTGTGAACCGGGAGCAATATTTGATCCGGCTTCAACATCGGTAGCTTTAGCAATACCGACCTGCGTATGGTCGGTGTTGCCTGGCTGCGGGACCGGGTTAGCGGCGAATGCGCCAAAAGACAGGGTGCACAGCATCACAGCCGCAGTCGCGATTTTGCTATTTTTCATGATGGTGATTCTCTTATTTACTGAAGGTAGTCCGGCAAAGATCTCATCTTCGTCGATAGTCAACAGTATAGATCCCGATCACACTTTTGTCCGACTAAATATTTAGCTATTTGTGTCAAATTATCTGCAGAGTTGTCAGGAAAAAATGAATTATGAGGAAATTATGGAGTTATTTTCTTTTTATAAAAAACAAAACAAAAGACCAAAAATAATAATGCCAGCGGTTGTGAATTTTAAAACAATCAGGCCGGTTTCCCGGCCTGAAATAAATTACATCTTATAACCCAGAGACAGCGTCGTGCGGCGGTCGGTATGATTCGGTGCCGATGACGGCGGCTCGGAGTTCCAGGTCAGGTTGTAGGCAACCCGCAGTGCAAAATGCGCATTGATAGCGACGTTCAGGGCACTTTCCGAGTTCAGCGTCGTGTCCTGGGCACCAAACACCGACACCCCTTGGGTGAACTTGGTGTTATCGGTCATCTGCCAGGCCCAGGTACCGGAAGCATAGCCCAGCGGCTGGGTATCATTATCGCCATCGGTATACTCGTCATAGCGCACGCCAGGACCAAATTCAAAGCGCAGGCTGTGGACCGGACCGTTCAGAATCTGGCGACCATAACCCGCGGTTAAAACGTCGCGTTGTTGGTAGCCATTATAGCGGTCAGTCAACCAGCTGGCCTGGCCAAACACGTAGTTGCTGTCGGTCAGGTTGTAGCGACTACGGCCGCCAACCGCGTATTTTTCGGAGGAGCGCTGATCGTTGGACGATGTGTTGCTGGCGTTACCCCACAGCGACCATGCCGTCGTATCGCCGTACCAGGTCAACGTAGAATCCGCGGTCATTGAAGAACTTTTCGTATTTCCGGACTGCGCCAGATAACCGGCGTTAACCGCACCTTCGAAAGGTTTTTTGGCAGTGGAAGGGTCATCCATAACAGTAAAAACGGAATCATCGGCCAATGCGTGCGCAGACGCAAAGAGCCCCCCCGCCAGCAATGCCGCTGCGGGTACTGTCTTCAAAAGCTTCATTTAATTTAGAGTCCGTACAACAAAAAGAGAGACCCAGCTGGTCCCGGAAACTTTCGCAAGGATCGCTATACGCGTCATCCTTCAGGCTACTTCTTTGCTGGCGTCACTAAGACATCCCCCACACAGCATGAACTGTGCTTTCGTGGGATGGCTTCCCTCGCCGCCTCGACGCATCTTGAATGATATTTGTATCTTGCAGGTCCAATGAAAGGCAAAGAATTATAAAAAAGCACGATTAACATAGCAATCAATTACTATTTCATTTTTTGAATAAGACAGCTCTTAGAACAATCTTTATTTCATAAAGATAAAAATAAAAAGCGCTTTACAAATCGCGACCGGCAATCGCTTCCCCTTCCCGGTAAGAAGTGCCATGCTTAAAAACACAACAGCTTAACCCGTATCATGGAGGAAATTAGATGACCAAAATCTATACGCTAACGCTGGCTCCCTCACTCGACAGCGCAACGCTGACACCGCAAATGTATCCTGAAGGAAAACTCCGCTGCAGCGCACCGGTTTTCGAACCCGGCGGCGGCGGTATCAACGTCGCACGTGCCATCACCTTTCTCGGTGGTAACGCAACGGCCATCTACCCGGCCGGTGGCGCCACCGGCGAACACCTTACGGCGCTACTCACTGCAGAACAGGTCCCGGTTGAGCCTGTCGAAGCGCAAGACTGGACGCGGCAAAATCTGCATGTGCACGTGGGCGCCAGCGGCGAACAATACCGCTTCGTGATGCCTGGAGCCGCCTTAACGGAAGAGGAGTTCCGTCGTCTCGAAGAAAAGGTTCTGGCAATCGAGAGCGGCTCATTGCTGGTGGTGAGCGGCAGCCTGCCGCCTGGCATCGGCGTTGATAACCTGACTCAGTTAGTCAAAAGCGCGCAGCGTCACGGGCTTCGCTGCATCATTGATAGTTCGGGCGAGGCGCTGGCTGCCGCTCTTGATGTCGGTAATATTGAGCTCGTCAAGCCTAACCAAAAAGAGCTGAGTGCCCTGGTGGGGCGCGATCTGAGCCAACCCGATGACGTTCGACGTGCGGCGGAGGAGCTGATTCGTTCGGGTAAGGTCCGCCGGGTTGTCGTCTCACTCGGCCCACAGGGTGCGCTGGGGGTAGATGCCAGCGGCAGTGTACAGGTCGTGCCGCCGCCGATGAAAAGCCAAAGTACCGTTGGCGCCGGCGACAGCATGGTCGGCGCAATGACCCTGCGCCTGGCGGAAGATGCCAGTCTGGAGGATATGGTCCGCTTCGGCGTCGCCGCCGGTAGCGCCGCCACCATTAACCAGGGTACCCGTCTGTGCTCGCTGGAAAACACGCACAAAATCTATACTTACCTGTGCGGTCGCTAGTTCCCCTTCCCTCTGCTGGCGCAGAGGGAGTCGCCAAATCATCATCATGGTCTATGCTGAAAATTCCATGGATTACAACAGGGTGAAAAATGAGCACAGAAATTGTTACCCGCGTCGTCACGGTTAACTTTCAGGAAGAGACGCTGACTGAAATTAACGAGCTAAGTAATCATCTCACCCGCGCAGGATTTACTCTTGTGCTGAATGACGAAAACGGCAAGGTCCATGAACTGGGTACGAATACCTTTGGCCTGATTTCCGCGCAAAGCGCCGACGAGGTCAAAGCGCTTAGCGCCGGATTGGCGGAAACGGCGCTGGGTCGCCCCGTTGATGTTACCGTCACCACATTTGCCGAGTGGTTGAAAGCTCAATAAGTGCGATTCGTGCAGCGGAGCGCGCCAGTTGTGCGTCAGTTCGAATTTTACACCGGGGTTATGGGCTAACCTTATGAAATGGTGGAAAACAAGGGGAGAGACAGCATGTGGCAAGCTATCAGCACGTTGTTAAGCGACTGGCATTCCGAAACAGCTGAAATCGAACTTCGCAACGAACTGCCCGGCGGTGAAATTCATGCGGCCTGGCATTTACGTTTCGGCGGACGGGACTACTTTGTTAAATGTGATGAGCGCGAGCTTCTGCCTATCTTTACCGCTGAAGCAGACCAGCTTGAGCTGCTGTCGCGGAGTAAAACCGTTAGCGTTCCGCAGGTTTATGCAGTTGGCAGCGATCGCGACTACAGTTTCCTGGTCATGGAATATCTGCCCCCTCGCCCGCTGGACGCGCACAACGCCTTCTTACTCGGTCAGCATATTGCGCATCTGCATCAGTGGAGCGATCAGCCGCAGTTTGGGCTGGATTTTGATAACGACCTTTCCACCACCCCGCAGCCCAACGCCTGGCAACGCCGCTGGTCGACTTTCTTTGCCGAACAGCGTATCGGCTGGCAGCTGGAGCTGGCTGCCGAAAAAGGGCTCAGCTTCGGTGATATCGACAGCATCGTCGATAATGTGCAGCAGCGTCTGAGCAATCACCAGCCTCAACCGTCATTGCTACATGGTGATTTGTGGTCGGGGAACTGCGCGCTAGGACCCAACGGCCCCTACATCTTCGATCCCGCCTGTTACTGGGGAGACAGAGAGTGCGATCTGGCGATGCTGCCGCTGCACCCTGAACAGCCACCGCAGATCTACGATGGCTACCAGTCAATATCGCCGCTGCCCTCCGGTTTCCTTGAGCGTCAGCCGGTTTATCAGCTCTACACGTTGTTAAACCGGGCGATTTTATTCGGCGGTCAGCATCTGGTGACGGCACAGAAAGCGCTGGATGCGGTATTAATGGAAAAGGCCCCATAAGGGGCCTGATTACAACACGGTCAGCTAATCTCTACGCCCTTCAGACGGAATTTGATCGTCATGGTGACGCCGGTTCCTGGTTTGCCCGCTTCATAGCGCCATTTGCGCAGCGCGTTTTTCACATCGCGTTCAAACATGTTGGCTGGCTGCGCAGAGAGAATTTCTACGTTATCCACCCGCCCATCTGGCGTGACATCAAACTTGACGCGAACAGAGCCTTCAATGCGCAACGCCTGGGCACGTGCCGGGTATGCCGGCTGGTTGCGGCTTAGCGCTCGCGGGCCGCTCGGCGCGGTCAGAGTCGGTTTCGCCGTTGCCGGTGCGGCGTTCGGCTGCGTACGCGCTGGCGCGGTATTGGTCGTTTCAAACGGTGAAGCCACGCGCGTTTCCGCCGGTTTCACATCACGCTTCGGCTGCTCAACCTTCTTCTCCGGCTTCGGCTTCGGTTTAGGCTTCGGCTTCGGTTTGGGTTCGGGCTTGTGAATGACGACCGGCGCTTCTTTTGGCGGCTCCGGTTCCGGCACGACTTCCGGTTCAGGCTCCGGTTCAACAACGGGTTCCACTACCGGCTGTGCGGCCTGAGGCGGTTCGAGATCTGCCGGCGCAACCATCGTAATTTCGATGGGTTGCGAGGGAGAGGGCCGTTCAATAACCTGATGTACCGAGGTATAAAGCAACCCCGCCACAACGGCACCGTGGATAGCCACGGACAGCAGCGTCGGCCACGGGAAGCGGCGAGGTAAATCAAGGGTCATTGCGCTCATAGTCGTTTCTGTTGAAAAATGATGCCCCGATTTTAAATGCAAATAGCAATCATATTCAATAAGCCTTGTTATCTTGCATCAAAATTTGCCCCGTTTTGTGGGAAAAATTTTCTGAAGCATGGCATTTTAAGCCGGTACGCATCTTTACATTGCAGTCAACGACGGATTCACTTAACGTGATTCGCCTGTTTATTGATAAGGAGCCTTGCCGTGCTTTACGTTATCTACGCTGAAGACATTGCCGATTCTCTGGAAAAACGCTTGTCGGTACGTCCCGCCCACCTGGCACGTTTGCAGCTGTTACAAGATGAAGGTCGCCTGTTGACCGCCGGGCCAATGCCTGCCGTCGACAGTAATGAGCCTGGCGCCGCCGGGTTTACTGGCTCAACGGTCATTGCGGAATTTGAATCGCTGGAAGTCGCAAAAGCATGGGCAAATGATGACCCTTACATCGCGGCTGGCGTGTATCAGAACGTCTCCGTGAAGCCTTACAAGAAAGTATTCTGAGATCGTCCGACAGCAAAACAGAGGCACCGTAAACGGTGCCTTTTATATCAGTACTCAGTGAAGACAAACAGCAGGGAACCACGTTGTCGTTTCACCAGTTCCTTCCTGATGGAGAGGATGCGCATGTTGCGGCGCGATTGGGCTTCCAGCCAGCGGGACTTGCGGCGACTCACCTGTCTTAGCATGCGCCAGCGCCCTACTTCCGTTCTACTACGCTTCATTGCTACTACTCTACAAGTGAAAAACAGACCACATTATAAACCCATGAATCTGGCTGACCAACGCTTTCGCTGCGTTTTTATTTGCCAGATGGATGTTGATGCGTAAACTCATGACATAGAGTTATTCAAAAGGATTTTTCATCTATGACAACCTTTTACACGGTGGTGAACTGGCTGGTCATCCTCGGTTACTGGTTACTCATCGCCGGTGTAACATTACGCATTCTGATGAAACGGCGCGCCGTACCTTCAGCAATGGCGTGGTTGCTGATTATCTATATTCTTCCGCTGGTTGGTATTATTGCCTATCTCTCATTTGGCGAGCTGCACCTGGGTAAACGTCGTGCGGAACGGGCCCGGGCGATGTGGCCCTCCACCGCCAAATGGCTAAACGATCTCAAAGCCTGCAAACATATTTTTGCCGAGGATAACAGCCCGGTCGCCGAGTCGCTGTTTAAGCTCTGCGAACGCCGTCAGGGGATCGCCGGCGTTAAGGGCAATCAGCTACAGCTGTTGACCGAATCTGATGACGTGATGCAGGCGCTGATGCGCGATATCCAGCTGGCGCGGCACAATATTGAGATGGTGTTTTACATCTGGCAACCTGGCGGCATGGCCGATAAGGTCGCGGAATCGTTGATGGCGGCGGCGCGGCGCGGCGTTCACTGCCGCCTGATGCTTGATTCCGCCGGCAGCGTCGCCTTTTTCCGCAGCCCGTGGGCAGCCATGATGCGTAACGCCGGTATCGAGGTGGTCGAAGCGCTGAAGGTCAACCTGATGCGTGTTTTTCTGCGCCGCATGGATCTGCGCCAGCACCGCAAAATGGTGATGATTGATAACTATATTGCCTATACCGGCAGTATGAACATGGTCGACCCGCGCTTCTTTAAACAGGATTCCGGCGTCGGGCAGTGGATTGATCTGATGGCGCGGATGGAAGGCCCGGTCGCCACGGCGATGGGCATCGTCTACTCCTGCGACTGGGAAATTGAAACCGGCAAACGTATTTTACCGCCGCCGCCGGATCTCAATATTATGCCCTTTGAAGAAGCCAGCGGACACACGATTCATACCATTGCTTCTGGCCCCGGTTTCCCGGAAGACCTGATTCATCAGGCGCTCCTCACCGCCGCCTATTCCGCCAAAGAACATCTGATCATGACCACCCCTTACTTCGTGCCCAGCGACGATCTGCTGCATGCTATCTGCACCGCGGCGCAACGCGGGGTCGACGTCAGCATTATCCTGCCGCGTAAGAATGATTCGCTGCTGGTTGGCTGGGCCAGTCGGGCCTTCTTTACCGAGCTGCTGGCGGCCGGGGTTAAAATTTATCAGTTTGAAGGCGGCCTGCTGCATACCAAAAGCGTACTGGTCGACGGCGAGCTCAGCCTGGTCGGTACCGTGAATCTCGATATGCGCAGCCTGTGGCTTAATTTCGAAATCACGCTGGTCATTGACGACGTCGGATTCGGCGGCGATCTGGCGGCCGTTCAGGACGATTATATTTCCCGTTCGCGCCTGCTGGACGCGCGGCTGTGGTTAAAACGACCGCTCTGGCAGCGGATCACCGAGCGACTGTTTTACTTCTTCAGTCCGTTGCTGTAAAACGTGCCAATCAGATGTTTAACGGGTAGCAATCATGGATATGGATTTAAACAATCGCCTGACCGAAGACGAAACGCTTGAACAAGCTTATGACATCTTCCTGGAGCTGGCTGTCGACAACCTCGATCCGGCGGATGTCATTCTGTTTAACCTGCAGTTTGAAGAACGCGGCGGCGCCGAGCTGTTTGACCCCGCGCCGGACTGGGAAGAGCATGTCGATTATGACCTCAACCCGGACTTTTTCGCCGAAGTCGTGATTGGTCTTGCCGATACCGATGGCGGCGAAATTAACGATATCTTTGCGCGTATTCTGCTGTGCCGTGAAAAAGACCATAAGCTGTGCCATATTCTGTGGCGTGAATAAGCCTCTCCCATACTAAAGCACAAAAAACGGCAGACGGTCACCACACCGCCTGCCGTTTTATTTTTCTTCCCCGACTATTCCGGCAGTTCACTCCCGCAGGCGTTGCAAAAACGCGCATTTTTATCATGCGCGGCGTGCTGACAGTTTGGACACACGCGCGCGCGGCGATGTTGTAATGCGCTGGTCATATGCGTGGTGATAAGCCCGGTCGGGATGGCGATAATGGAATAGCCGATTAAGATCAGAACCGAGGCCAGAATTCTGCCGATCGGCGTATGCGGCGTAATATCGCCATACCCTACCGTCGTAATGGTCACAATCGCCCAGTAGACCGACGCATTTAAGGTGGTAAACCCATACTGCGGCCCTTCAATCAGATACATCAGCGAACCAAAGATAACCATCACGATGGCAATAAAGGAATAAAAGAGGATCAGCTGATGGCGGGCGCTAACGATTGCCGCCCAGAAAATATTCAATGACGGCATAAAGCGCAGCAGTTTAAGAATACGCAAGCAGCGAATCGCCCGCATCGCACGCCACGCAAAGACATAATTGAGGCTCATTTCCGGCCACATCCACATCACATAGAGCGGCAGGATGGTGGCTAAATCTATCACCCCCCAAAAGCTGAAAATATAGCTGAAGGGTTTCGGCCAGCTGATAATACGCAGGAAATATTCGAGGGTAAAAACAGCGGTGACAAACAGCTCCAGCCAGACAAAAATGTGCCATTCATCAAACGTCAGGTGATATTGCGTACCCAGACCGGACTCAATAAAAATCACCAGCACGCTCAAAAGCGCAAAAATACCGCACAGGCCTTCAAATCGTCGTCCGGAACGACGGGTTTGATCGAAGAGTAAATGATACAACCGCTGGCGAGCGGCGTAAAAATGAACAGCCACGTTTAACCTCGCAAAAAAAAGGGCTGACCTACGTCAGCCCCAGAGATTATAACGGGTCTACCTTCAGGCAGGAAACCGCATGTCGGAAACTCCCCTCCAGCACCGGCCGCGTTTTCGCACATTCTGGCCCGGCGATGGGACAACGCGTACGGAAAACACACCCCGACGGCGGGTTAATCGGCGACGGCAGCTCCCCCTCTAGCAGCTGGATGGTTTTGTTCTTTTCCCGATCCGGGTCCGGAATTGGCACCGCGGACATCAGCGCTTTGGTATAGGGGTGCAGCGGATTGTGGTACACCTCATCATAAGTCCCCAGCTCCACCGCATGGCCCAGATACATCACCAGAACGCGATCGGAAATATGCTTCACCACCGCCAGATCGTGAGCGATAAAGATCAGCGACAGCCCCATTTCGCGCTGCAGCTGCTGCAGCAGGTTAACGACCTGCGCCTGAATCGAAACGTCCAGCGCCGAAACCGGCTCATCGCAGATAATCAGCTTCGGCTCGAGAATCAGCGCACGGGCGATACCGATACGCTGGCACTGGCCGCCGGAAAACTCGTGCGGATAGCGGTTAATCAGGTTCGGCAACAGACCCACTTTCATCATCATCGCTTTCACCCGGTCACGGACTTCCTGACGCGACATTTTGGGATGATAGGTGCGCAGCGGCTCGGCAATAATTTCGCCGATAGTCATACGCGGGTTGAGCGAAGCCAGCGGATCCTGGAAGATCATCTGGATATCGCTGCGAACATCGCGCCACTGTTCCTGCTTCATGCCTAACAGATCTTTGCCAAGCCAGGCGACTTTGCCGTCGGTCGCCTTCACCAGACCAATAATTGCCCGGGCAAAGGTCGACTTGCCGCAGCCGGATTCCCCGACCACGCCCAGCGTTTCGCCCTCGTAGAGACGCAGCGTGACGCCATCCACCGCTTTCAGCGTTTTGGACGGCTGCCAGAACCACTGTTTGCCATCCTTAATATCAAAGTGGACTTTCAGATCGGCAATTTCGAGCAGGACTTTTCTTTGTTCCGTAACGGCGTTCATAGCAGATCCCCTACCGGTTGAAAGCAGGCGCGCAGGCGGCCCGGTGCAAACTCCTCCAGAGGTGGAGCACTATGACAAATCTCCATCGCATGCGGACAACGCGGCTGGAACGGGCAGCCTTTCGGCAGACGCAGCAGGTTTGGCGGGTTGCCCGGGATGGTCAACAGCGACTCGCCCTCGGCGTCCAGACGCGGAACCGCGTTCAGCAAGCCGATAGAGTACGGATGGGAAGGATGATAAAAGACATCTCGCGCCATGCCGTATTCCATGGTCCGCCCGGCATACATCACCAGCACTTTATCGCAGATCCCGGCGACGACTCCAAGATCGTGAGTAATCATAATGATCGCCGTATTGAACTCGCGCTTAAGCTCATTCAACAGGGTCATGATTTGCGCCTGAACCGTAACATCCAGAGCAGTTGTCGGCTCATCGGCAATCAGCAGTTTAGGCCGGCACAGCAGCGCCATCGCAATCATCACGCGCTGACGCATCCCGCCGGAGAATTCGTGCGGATACATTTTCATGCGCTTACGCGCTTCCGGCATCTTAACCGCATCCAGCATCTTCACCGACTCTTCAAAGGCTTCGGCTTTTCCCAGACCTTTATGCAACATCAGGACTTCCATCAGCTGCTCACCCACCCGCATATACGGGTTCAGGGAGGTCATCGGGTCCTGGAATATCATGGAAATTTGTTCGGCGCGAAGCTTATTCAGATCGCGCTCCGGCAGATTGAGAATCTGACGGCCGTTAAACAGAGCCGACCCGCCAATCTGACCGTTGGAAGCCAACAGGCCCATTAAAGCAAACGCGGTCTGCGACTTACCGGAACCCGATTCGCCGACGATGCCCAGCGTTTCCCCGGCTCGCAGGTTAAAATTGAGGTCATTCACCGCCGTGACATCGCCATCAGGCGTTTTGAACGTGACGCGGAGATCTTTGACATCCAGCAGCAGGCCGGATTGTTGCTGTGCCTGCGGCGCTTTTGCCGTTTCAATTGTGCTCATGACGGCGCTCCTTAGCGATCTTTCGGGTCGAGGGCATCACGCAGGCCATCGCCGATAAAGTTAAAACAGAACAGCGTAACCACCAGGAACCCCGCAGGAAACAGCAGCAGCCACGGCGACACTTCCATAGAGTTCGCGCCATCGCTGAGCAGCGCACCCCAGCTGCTCAGCGGTTCCTGAGTACCCAGACCAAGGAAGCTTAAGAAGGATTCAAACAGGATCATGCTCGGAACCAGCAGAGAGGCGTACACCACCACCACACCCAGTACGTTAGGCACGATATGCCGAACCACAATACTGAATGTTGAAACACCGCCGACCTGCGCCGCTTCGATAAACTCTTTGCGCTTCAGGCTCAGCGTCTGGCCGCGAACAATACGCGCCATATCCAGCCAGGAGACCATGCCGATGGCAACGAAAATCAGCAGGATGTTCTGGCCAAAGAAGGTGACGAGCAGGATAACGAAGAACATGAACGGAAAGGAGTTGAGGATCTCCAGCAGACGCATCATCACGGAATCGACTTTGCCGCCCAGGTAGCCGGAAAGTGAACCGTAGAGCGTACCAAGAACCACCGCCACCAGCGCCGCAGCCACCCCGACCATCAGCGAGATACGCCCGCCGATAGCGACGCGAACCAGCAGGTCGCGGCCGGAAGAGTCGGTACCAAAGTAGTGGCCGGATGTCGTATCCGGCGCACTGGACATCATGCCCCAGTCGGTATCGAAGTAGGAGAACTGCGATACCATCGGTGCAATAGTCACGAACAGTGCGATAATCACCAGCACAATCAGGCTGGCAACGGCGGCACGGTTATGCATAAAACGACGGCGGGCGTCCTGCCATAAACTACGTCCTTCGACTTCCAGCTTTTCACTGAAGTTTTCCAACGCCTCGTTGCTTTTCTTACTTAACATCATGGCGAACTCCAGCCTCAATAGCGAATCTTCGGATCGATAACGGCATACAGCACGTCAACAATCGCGTTAAACAGAATAGTCAGCGCGCCGACCAGAATGGTCAGGCTCAGCACCAGCGAATAGTCGCGGTTAAGCGCGCCATTCACAAACAGCTGACCAATACCCGGAAGACCGTAGATCGTTTCGATGACCATTGAGCCGGTGATGATCCCCACAAATGCTGGCCCCATATAAGAAAGAACCGGCAGCAGAGCGGGTTTCAGCGCATGACGCAAAATAATGCGCCGCATCGGCAGCCCTTTCGCGCGCGCGGTGCGGATAAAGTTGGAATGCAGGACCTCAATCATTGAACCGCGGGTAATACGCGCGATACTGGCGATATAGGCTAACGATAAGGCCACCATCGGCAGAATCATAAATTTCAGCGCCCCGCCGTTCCAGCCGCCGCCGGGCAACCAGTGCAGCGTGATGGCGAATATCATCACCAGCAGCGGCGCAACCACGAAACTGGGTATCACCACGCCGGTCATTGCCACCCCCATGACCGCATAATCCCATTTCGTATTCTGCTTCAGGGCCGCAATAACCCCTGCCGTCACGCCGAGAACGACCGCCAACAGGAAGGCGGCAAGCCCTAATTTAGCGGAAACCGGGAAGCTCGACGCCACCAGATCGTTTACCGAATAGTCTTTATATTTAAAAGAGGGACCGAAATCACCGTGCGCCAGCTGCTTCAGATAATTGAAGTACTGGGTCATGATGGGGTCGTTTAAATGGTATTTAGCTTCAATATTCGCCATCACTTCCGGCGGCAGCGTGCGTTCACCGGTAAATGGACTTCCCGGCGCCAGACGCATCATGAAGAAAGAGATCGTAATAAGAATAAATAGCGTCGGAATCGCTTCCAGACAGCGACGAAAAATAAATTTTAACATTGCCCGTACCTTCTGGCCTGTGCCTATCGAGTGCGATGAATTCAGACACGGTGGGGCAAGCGTCGCCTGCCCCACGTATTGCCATTAATGTTTGATAATATAAAGGTTTTTAACGTAGATATTATCTAACGGGTCTTTACCGGTATAGCCGCCCACCCACGGTTTAACCAGACGGGCGTTGACGTAATAGAAGACCGGCACGATCACAGAATCTTTATCGAGCTGCTGTTCTGCTTGCGCATACAGGTCGGCACGCTTCGCGTCATCATTAGTTTGTAATGTTTCGGCGATGATTTTATCGAAAGCCGGGCTCTTATAATGAGAGGTGTTATTTGAGCTGTCGCTCAGCATCGTATTCAGGAATGAGGTTGGTTCGTTGTAATCCGCACACCAGCCGGCACGCGCCACGTCGAAGGTCCCCTGATGACGGTTATCGAGGAAGGTTTTCCATTCCTGATTTTCCAGCTTGACGTTAGCCCCCAGGTTTTTCTTCCAGATGGACGCCACGGCAATAGCCAGTTTTTTATGCAGATCGGAAGTGTTATACAGTAAATTAAAGGTCAGCGGTTTATCAGCGGTATATCCGGCTTCCGCCAGCAGTTTTTTCGCTTCTTCGTTACGCTTGTCCTGAGACCAGGTAAACCATTCTGGTTTGACAACTTTCATGCCATCGGTATACGGCGGGGTATAGCTATAGGCCGGCAGGTCGCCCTGATTCTTCACTTTATTAACGATAATATCGCGATCCAGCGCCATTTTCAGCGCGGTACGGACGCGGACATCGGTAAACGGTGCTTTCTGGTTATTAATTTCGTAGTAATAGGTGCAGAGATACGGATCGACATGCACTTCTTGCGGGATCTCTTTTTTCAGTTTCTGGAACAGTTCAATCGGCATGTTGTTATAGGTCATGTCGATTTCGCCGCTGCGGTAGCGGTTAACGTCGGTAACTTCGGAAGAGATCGGCAGGTAGGTAACCTGATTAATGACGGTTTTCGCGTTATCCCAGTATTGCGGATTGCGCTCAAGCACAATACGTTCGTTAACGACCCAGTCTTTCAGCTTATAAGCGCCGTTGGTCACGATATTGGCAGGCTGGGTCCATTTCTCGCCGTATTTTTCGATGGCGGCTTTCGGCACCGGAGAAACGGATGGGTGAACGAGGAGTTTATAAAAATAAGGAACCGGTTCGCTCAGCGTGACTTCGAAGGTTTTATCATCAATCGCTTTTACGCCCAGATCGGTGATTGGCTTTTTGCCCGCGATAATGTCATCAACATTCAGCAGGTGGCCATATTGCAGATAGCTTGCGTAAGGTGAAGCGGTTTTCGGATCCGCCAGACGCTGCCAGCTATAGACGAAATCTTGCGCGGTAACCGGCGTGCCGTCCGACCATTTCGCATCTTTGCGCAGATGGAAGGTCCAGACTTTAAAATCTTTATTATCCCAGGATTCTGCGGCCCCAGGGATCGGATGGCCTTGAATATCGCCAATCACTAACCCTTCAAACAAATCGCGGTTAATGTTGGATTCCGGAACGCCTTCAATTTTATGCGGGTCCAGGGATTGCACTTCCGCGCCGTTATTACGTACCAGCGATTGTTTATCCGCCAGCTGCACCCCTGCAGGTACATCCGCTGCCATAGCAACATTCGCGGTAATTAGCGCAGACAAAATCCCCGCGGCTACCAGACTTTTTTTGGTGATGATGGTCATTGTGTTGTTACTCCATTCATTATAATTACTGGCTATTTAACCAGCCTGTTTTTTTCCCCTGACGGGATTCTGTACAGTGCAGGAGTTTATGCTGCTGTCAGACTTTACTACTTGCTATCACCGACTTATTTATTACGGCCGCTCAAACGGCGACCTTGGCGTCGATTCTTTTATCCCCTGTGGCGGGGCGGTTTCAGCCGCAACGAGTTATTTAATAATAATTCTCATTTACGTGTATTGTTCAGTGAGCGATCACGGCGGAAAGTACCAAAAGGCCATCTCATCCGCCAATGCAATTTGCAAATATGTTACCGGATTCTCTTTTATGGTTTTCTCTACGCCGCTATCTTGCCCTGTCTTGCGACGAGAAAATCATTAAAGAATTTAGTTTTCATACAGATACTGTCAACAGCCCGTTATGGATGCCGCGGCACCATGCTGAGATGCATTTTTGTACGAAAATTTAACAATCGGTTATTATTTAGCACATTCATCTGCCCCGGTTATGAAATTACTAATATCATTTCAATTATGCGACGGCAAGCACCAGAGAATGATGTGAAGAAAATAACAGTGGCAAGGGGGTGATAAAAAGAGAGGAAACGTTCGGGAAGTTACATAATTAGCTGATAAATAACAATATTTAAAGACATTACGGAAAGCTATCTTATCGCGTGTTATCCGCTTAATTGATATGTTTTGCTAATAATGAAGCAAACGCGGAGCACCGGGCTCCGCATCGCGCGGGCTCGTTTAACTGACCAGGCCAGGAAACAGCGCTTTTATTCCGGTGACGATAAACTCAATCCCCAGCGCCATCAGCAATAGCCCCATAATACGCGTGATGACGTTGATACCCGTCTGCCCTAACAGGCGCACCAGCCACGGCGCCATGCGGAAAATCCCCCAGCAGCATAAGGCAAACAGGGCAATGGCAAGGGAAAACCCTAACAGGTAGGTTACCGTGTGGTAGCGCGTTCCCCAGACGATAGTCGAGCTGATTGCGCCCGGCCCTGCCATCAACGGCAGCGCCAACGGCACGACGCCAATACTTTCACGAATTGCGGTTTCTGATTTTTCCTGCTTGTTTTGCTTATCCTCGCCGAGTTTGCCGCTGATCATCGACATCGCAATCGTCACGACCAGGATCCCGCCGGCAATACGGAATGAGTCAATAGAGATGCCGAAAATTTGCAAAATCGAGTCACCGAGAAAAAGCGACGTCAGCAGAATAATGGCAACCGAAAGATTCGCCGTCAGGTTGGTCTTATTGCGGATCACTGCCGTTTGATAACTGGTCATACTAATGAAAACCGGGATGATGCCTACCGGGTTAACCAGCGCAAATAACCCGATGAAAAACTTGAAGTAAGTTGAAAAATCAAACAACGGTAGAGTCACAGTGCGCTCCGCAGCATCATTAAAAATGGCTGTTGACAGTTAGCCACATAAAATATTCGCGCAGAAGATACGCTTTTTAGCAGCATAATTCATCTCAAATATACGTACAGCGGCGACAAAATGGCATGTTATCTATTTGTTTCCCTCGGTTACTTATTCACTTAGTTTGCATACCAATTATTACACTTGATTTGACTGGTCAAAAAACAGACTGCTGAAAGGTGTCAGCTTCACGTAAACTTGATCTAAATCACGTAAATTGTACTCAGAAGTGAGTAACCTTGTTCACACCAAAAGAGTGCAGCATAGCGGTACCTGAGAATTAAAAAGATCAAGCTTCTTTAGTAAATCAATGAAGCCAGCGGCGCCAGAAACGGCACCTTAACATTTAGATGCAAGCTGTTAACAGCCTGTCTATACTGTCGAATCGAGCTACTGATTTACTAAAAAAGTTTAACATTATCAGGAGAGCATTATGGCTGTTACTAATGTCGCTGAACTTAACGCACTCGTAGAGCGCGTAAAAAAAGCCCAGCGTGAATATGCCAGTTTCACTCAAGAACAAGTTGATAAGATCTTCCGTGCCGCCGCTTTGGCCGCCGCAGATGCTCGAATCCCTCTCGCAAAAATGGCCGTAGCCGAATCTGGCATGGGCATTGTCGAAGACAAGGTTATCAAAAACCACTTCGCTTCCGAATATATCTATAACGCCTATAAAGATGAAAAGACCTGCGGTGTTCTCTCTGAAGACGACACTTTCGGGACTATCACTATCGCCGAACCGATCGGCATTATCTGCGGTATCGTTCCGACGACTAACCCGACTTCCACAGCAATCTTCAAATCACTGATCAGCCTGAAGACGCGTAACGCGATCATCTTCTCTCCACATCCGCGTGCGAAAGATGCCACCAACAAAGCGGCAGATATCGTTCTGCAGGCTGCTATCGCGGCAGGCGCGCCGAAAGATCTGATCGGTTGGATCGACCAGCCTTCCGTTGAGCTGTCTAACGCGCTGATGCATCACCCTGACATTAACCTGATCCTCGCGACCGGCGGTCCAGGCATGGTTAAAGCAGCTTATAGCTCCGGTAAACCGGCTATCGGCGTAGGTGCAGGTAACACTCCGGTCGTTATTGATGAAACTGCAGACGTTAAGCGTGCGGTCGCTTCCGTACTGATGTCTAAAACCTTTGATAACGGCGTTATCTGTGCGTCTGAGCAGTCAGTGGTCGTTGTTGACTCCGTCTATGACGCCGTTCGCGAACGTTTCGCCAGCCACGGCGGCTACCTGCTGCAGGGCAAAGAGCTGAAAGCCGTTCAGGACATCATCCTGAAAAATGGCGCGCTGAACGCGGCAATCGTAGGTCAGCCGGCATACAAAATTGCTGAACTGGCAGGCTTCACCGTTCCGGCTACCACCAAGATTCTGATTGGTGAAGTGACCGACGTTGATGAGAGCGAGCCGTTTGCTCACGAAAAACTGTCTCCGACGCTGGCCATGTACCGCGCGAAGAACTTCGAAGATGCTGTTGATAAAGCTGAAAAACTGGTGGCAATGGGCGGTATCGGTCATACCTCTTGCCTGTACACCGACCAGGACAACCAGCCGGCTCGCGTTGCCTACTTCGGCCAGATGATGAAAACCGCACGTATCCTGATTAACACCCCGGCTTCTCAGGGTGGTATCGGTGACCTGTACAACTTTAAACTCGCGCCTTCCCTGACTCTGGGTTGTGGTTCCTGGGGTGGTAACTCCATCTCTGAAAACGTTGGTCCGAAACACCTGATCAACAAGAAAACCGTTGCTAAGCGAGCTGAAAACATGTTGTGGCACAAACTTCCGAAATCTATCTACTTCCGTCGTGGCTCACTGCCAATCGCACTGGATGAAGTGATTACTGATGGTCACAAACGCGCGCTGATTGTGACTGACCGCTTCCTGTTCAACAACGGTTATGCAGACCAGATCACCTCCGTGCTGAAAGCATCCGGCGTTGAGACTGAAGTCTTCTTCGAAGTTGAAGCTGACCCGACCCTGAGCGTAGTACGTAAAGGTGCGGATCTGGCTAACTCCTTCAAGCCGGACGTTATCATCGCTCTGGGCGGTGGTTCCCCGATGGATGCCGCGAAAATCATGTGGGTCATGTACGAACATCCGGAAACCCACTTCGAAGACCTGGCGCTGCGCTTTATGGACATCCGTAAACGTATCTACAAGTTCCCGAAAATGGGCGTGAAAGCGAAGATGATCGCCGTCACCACCACTTCCGGTACCGGTTCTGAAGTTACGCCATTCGCAGTTGTTACCGACGATGCAACCGGTCAGAAATATCCGCTGGCTGACTACGCGCTGACTCCGGATGTGGCGATTGTCGATGCTAACCTCGTGATGGATATGCCGAAGTCCCTGTGTGCTTTCGGTGGTCTTGACGCCGTGACTCACGCCCTGGAAGCCTATGTTTCCGTACTGGCATCTGAGTTCTCCGACGGCCAGGCTCTGCAGGCGCTGAAACTGCTGAAAGAGTACCTGCCAGCGTCCTACCACGAAGGTTCTAAGAACCCGGTAGCACGTGAGCGCGTGCACAGTGCAGCGACTATCGCCGGTATCGCGTTTGCTAACGCCTTCCTCGGCGTATGTCACTCCATGGCGCACAAACTGGGTTCTCAGTTCCACATTCCGCACGGCCTGGCTAACGCCCTGCTGATTTGTAACGTGATTCGTTACAACGCGAATGACAACCCGACCAAGCAGACTGCATTCAGCCAGTACGACCGTCCGCAGGCACGCCGTCGCTACGCTGAAATCGCTGACCACCTGGGTCTGAGCGCACCGGGCGACCGTACCGCAGCGAAAATTGAAAAACTGCTGGCATGGCTGGAAAGCCTGAAGGCTGAACTGGGTATTCCTAAGTCTATCCGTGAAGCTGGTGTACAGGAAGCTGACTTCCTGGCCCACGTTGACAAGCTGTCTGAAGATGCATTCGATGACCAGTGCACCGGCGCAAACCCGCGCTACCCGCTGATCGCCGAGCTGAAACAGATTCTGCTGGATACCTTCTACGGTAACGAGTTCAGCGAAGGTGAAACTGCCGCGAAGAAAGAAACCGCAGCCGCACCAAAAGCCGATAAAAAAGCGAAGAAATCTGCTTAATCGACTCTGATAACGCTGGTAAAAAGCCCCATCTCCGGATGGGGCTTTTTTTTATCCCCTTCCGCCAGAGAAGATGAGATGAGCGATAGCAAACGCTTTTTCCTGATGCGCATTTGCGACCTGGGTATCCACGATACCGCTGGTAGAGCTTTGTTTTCGGCGGCACAGGAGCACAATCAGGGTCGCAACGCCCTCATGCCGTTGATACCCGGCCAGGAGAAGTCCATCACGGAACATCGGCAGCAGCAGGCGTTTCAGGCGTAACCAGTTCTGGATAAAGGTCAGGGTATCGGTTCACGGCAGGAAGACGCAGCAGGCGCCATACAGGCGCCTGGGAGGGGAATGATCTGTACGATTAGCAGGGGCGATGTTTACTCTGCACCCGGGTCAGCGAGCCTTCACTTAAGGCTTCTTTATAATGTTTACGGCAAACGGAAACATAGCGTTCATTCCCGCCAATCACCACCTGCTCACCTTCATTATATGGCCGCCCTTCCTGATCGAGACGCAGCACCATGCTCGCTTTACGTCCGCAGAAGCAGATCGTTTTTAATTCAACCAGCTTATCGGACCATGCTAATAAATACTGACTACCAATAAACAACTCGCCACGGAAATCCGTACGCAGGCCGTAGCACAACACCGGAATATCCAGGCGATCGACGACTTCAGACAATTCATGTACCTGCTCGCGGGTCAGAAACTGACTCTCATCCACCAGGACACAATGAACGGGCTGTTGCGCATGTTCGGCCGCAATATCGCTAAAGAGCGAGGTTTGAGGGTTAAACAGCCGGGCTGGCGAGGAGAGACCAATTCTTGAACTGACCTTACCTGAACCAAAGCGGTCATCAATCTCGGCGGTATAAACCAGGGCACGCATGCCTCGCTCTTGATAATTGTATGACGACTGTAACAAAGCGGTCGACTTACCTGCATTCATTGCAGAATAGTAGAAATAAAGTTGAGCCATCGGCTGCATCACCCCAATCAGTGTGTTTTATCGCGGCAAAATTGTAGCATATTTTCCCGTGCTATCCCCCCTTTCAGCATGGGTATAGCGGCATACGCTATGCTCGTCCCCCCCTGCTGATAGATTACGCTTTTTTAATTGAATGCGGGTGCCGGCAATTTGTACAGCCCTCCTTGTTGGCCCCCTACGATTGTCCTTTTGTGCGAATCGTAGCAGGCGCCAGCCCGCTATAACGTTTTTTGCTCACCCGATTATATTAAAGATTGCCGTTACTAATACGCTAATACTCAAGAGGGATATTTATCCCTGCAAAGTATAATTTTACTCCCGGGCAACAGAGAAAAGCATACTATCTCAGGGTTTTAGCGCAGGATTCAGGTCAGGCTATAAGCAAAAAAGATGTGAAGTCGCACGTAGAATTTAACTTAAATTAATTAATTACCACGACAAATAACAAGTAATTTTGAATTCCTTACATTCTCCCCTATTGCACATCTGATTATATCGCTCTATTATTACTCCAACAAACCACCCCACAATATAAGTTTGAGATTACTACAATGAGCGAAGCACTTAAAATTTTGAACAACATCCGTACTCTTCGTGCGCAGGCAAGAGAATGCACCCTTGAAACGCTAGAAGAAATGCTGGAAAAATTAGAAGTTGTCGTTAACGAACGTCGCGAAGAAGAAAGCGCTGCAGCTGCAGAAATTGAAGAGCGTACTCGTAAACTGCAACAATACCGTGAAATGCTGATTGCAGATGGTATTGATCCGAACGAACTGCTGAGCACCATGGCGGCAGTCAAAGCGGGTACCAAAGCTAAACGCGCTGCGCGCCCGGCTAAATACAGCTACGTTGATGAAAACGGCGAAACCAAAACCTGGACAGGTCAAGGCCGCACCCCGGCAGTGATCAAAAAAGCCATGGACGAGCAGGGTAAAACCCTGGACGATTTCCTGCTGTAATCGATCAGCTGTATTTGAAAAATCCCGCTTCGGCGGGATTTTTTTTATCTGCCGTCCGGCGATATAAAAAAACCGGGAAACGAAATTCGCTCCCGGTTTATCATTATGCTGAAAACGATTACTTAGCTACTGCTTTTTCCAGCCAGGCTTTAAAATCTGCGCCGAGGGATTTATGGCGCACGCCATATTCCACAAACGCCTGCATATAGCCCAGTTTATTACCGCAGTCGTGGCTCTTACCTTTCATATGATAGGCCTCAACCGTCTCTTTCTCGATCAGCATGTCGATCGCATCGGTCAGCTGGATTTCATCCCCGGCTCCCGGAGGCGTTTTTGCCAGCAGCGGCCAAATGTCCGCGCTCAGCACATAGCGACCGACGACAGCAAGGTTAGACGGCGCCACATCGGCTTTCGGCTTCTCAACCACACCCACCATCGGGACGCTTTCGCCCGGCTGCAGGGACTCGCCTTTACAGTCGACAACGCCGTAGGCGGTAACATCAGCGACAGGCTCAACCATAATCTGGCTGGATCCTGTTTCATCAAAACGGGAGATCATTTCGGCCAGGTTATCACGGGAAAGATCCGACTCGAATTCATCCAGAATAACGTCTGGCAGAATAACCGCGACCGGCTCGTCACCCACCACCGGGTGCGCGCACAGTACCGCGTGGCCCAGACCTTTAGCCAGACCCTGACGGACCTGCATAATGGTGACATGCGGCGGACAAATAGACTGAACTTCTTCCAGCAGCTGACGTTTAACACGTTTTTCCAGCATCGCTTCCAGTTCAAAACTGGTATCGAAATGGTTTTCGATAGAGTTTTTAGACGAATGGGTCACCAGAACAATTTCAGTAATTCCGGCTGCGATGCATTCGTTAACAACGTACTGAATTAAAGGCTTATCTACCAGTGGCAGCATTTCTTTCGGAATAGCCTTGGTGGCGGGTAGCATCCTGGTACCTAATCCCGCAACCGGGATAACAGCTTTTCTTACTTTAGAATTAAGGGCAGCCATTGAAATCTCCTGGACTGTTCGTTTTTTAAACTTTTCGTTAATAATAACGTGTCGAGTATATCAGTCCACTCAGGCAAACCTGGTCTGAAAAGGTTTGTGTTCCCTCGAATTAGGACTTTACTTATAAAACGCAATGATAGTACCACCGCAAAAGATTACCCGGTAATCCTACCAGCTTAAAAAAACAGGTAATTGTTCATTCCGCAGACAACATCAGTCGCAAACGCCCTCCGGCCCCCCAAATTTGGCACTGCCATGATGCGCAGCGCTGGCTAATTTGGTTGAGATAAGCGTTACCCAATGTCCCTAACGGAACGCCATTGCTAATCTGAATTTGATGTTCTCCGGTATTGAGTGTGCCATTCAGACCTGCGGATACCAATATCAAATTTTTCAGACCGCTATGGTAATAACCCACCAGCAATGGAAATTGCCCAGGTAAATTGGCCTGACGCAGTAATTGGTTAACCTGTTTCAACAGGCTCCCCATTTCCGGCAGGCGCTGCCCCTGATGGGCCAGCTGCTCCTGAAGCAATCCATTAAACAAAGCCCGCAGCAACAGCGCCGCCAGCACCCCATTATCTCCTGCTCGTGTGACATCCAGACAATAGAAGGCCAGATCATTTTCTGATAATGGCGCAATATCGAGCACCAGACCGGGTTTATCCGCCGACACCAGCTGACGATAATGAATACGGCACTTCGAAATTTCTTGCTGTACCGGAGGCTGAAGCTCCTGCAGCAGCCTTGACGCTGCGGTAGGGTCGCTAACCAGCGCGTCCCAGTCCTCAAACAACCGTTCTTCTTCCTCAACCCGCGAGTTGAACATATTGGGATACAGACAGGCATACACCGTTTCCCGCAGGCGGTTGAAATCTTTTACCGGCTTTAGCAACACATCCTGGACGCCAAGGCGCAACGCCCTGGCAATATCGGCCATATTTTCCGTTGCCGAAATCATCAGAATCGGCAGCGTTTCGCCCCGGTTGCGTAGCTGCTCCACCAGCTCAAGACCATTCATTCGCGGCATAGAGATGTCGCAAATCATCAGGTCGGGTTTGGACTCGGCCATCTTCTGGAGCGCTTCCACGCCATCCCCCGCCAGTGCCGTTGTCGCGCCCAGTGAGGTTAGCCAGGAGTGCAAGAGTGAGCGGAAAACGGCTTCGTCTTCAACTATCAGAATCAGTTTTCCCGCCAATGGCTGCGTCATGATCTCTCCTCTGGCTGACGATAGTTAAATAGTGGCATGCAATTCACACTATCGCCTGTCAGAATTTACTTAAGTCCTGGTTAAATGGCGTCACACCGCAGTGCGCACCAAGGGTAGTAGCTCATCCATCTTCTTTTCAACCGCCTGATGTCCGGCAGCAATCGCCTCACCGGCACGATGAAAATCAAGCGTGGATATTTGTGGGCAAAAAGGCTGCAGCAGAATATCGGGAGGATCGCCCGCCATCCGATTGCGTTTCAGGCGATTTTCCAGCACCTGAATAGAGGTCGACATAATCTCCATCGCCGTTGGCGTCGCCGCGCGACGGGAGGTCATTCCGCTC
This sequence comes from Klebsiella sp. CSG-1, assembly GCF_056521145.1. Classification (NCBI taxonomy): domain Bacteria; kingdom Pseudomonadati; phylum Pseudomonadota; class Gammaproteobacteria; order Enterobacterales; family Enterobacteriaceae; genus Klebsiella; species Klebsiella sp. CSG-1. The sequence continues at coordinate 247,715 of NZ_JBWNLD010000009.1, forward strand.
AGACGCGCGCGAATCCTCGCATGCCAGGAAAAATCTTTGTCTTCTTCAGGCTGAGGTTTTTCAATTGACCACAAATCCTGCTGCATCAGATGCGCATCGTGCTGTAAGTCGACGGCAATCACGATATCCGCCCCCAGCGCGCGCGCCAGGGAAACCGGAACGGGGTTGACTACCGCGCCATCGACCAGCCAGTAGCCATTATGCATGACCGGCGACATCAGGCCCGGCATGCTGCAGGAGGCGCGCACGGCCTGGTGCAGATCGCCCTCGGTAAACCACAATTCGCGGCCGGTGCTTAAATTGGTCGCCACCGCAGCAAAGCGACGGTCGCAGCGCTCAATATCGGCGACGGGCAATACCTGTCGGAACTGATTAAATACGCGCTCACCGCGCAGCAGGCCACCGCGACGCCAGGAAAGATCCATCAACCGCAGCACGTCCCAGTTACTAAAAGAGGAGACCCATTTCTCAAGGACCGGAAGCCGATTGCAGGCAAAGGCGGCCCCCACCAGCGCACCGATTGAACATCCTGCGACGATATCAATTTCAATGCCCGCGCGCTGTAGCGCTTTAATCGTCCCTATATGCGACCACCCGCGGGCAGCTCCCGCCCCTAACGCCAGACCAATTTTAAGCTTTCTCATTATGACCGATATACTTCCTTCCACTCCGAGCATGGCATCATTGCCACAGCTCAGTTAACATAAAACACTTTGGCGCCGATGCGCCGTGATTCTTTTTCCATGGAGGCCGCTTTGTCGCCATTATGCCCTTGTGGCAGCGCTCTGGAGTATAGCTTATGTTGTCAGCGATATCTGACCGGCTCGTTGCCCGCACCGGATCCCTCACAGCTGATGCGATCTCGCTATAGCGCGTTTGTCATGAAGGATGCCGATTACCTGATCGCCACCTGGCACCCTTCCTGCCAGCCACAGCACTTCCGGGACGATCTGGAAAAGGGGTTCGCTAAAACGCAGTGGCAAGGCTTAACCGTATTTGCTACCGATGAAGGCCGTCACCCCGACGAGGGATTCGTCAGTTTCATCGCGCGATACCACGACGATAACCGCCCCGGCGCGATTATTGAACGTTCCAGATTCTTAAAAGAAAATGGACGGTGGTATTATATCGACGGCACACGACCGCTGATTGGTCGTAACGACCCCTGCCCTTGCGGTTCAGGTAAAAAATTTAAAAAATGCTGCGGCCAGTAAAGCTGGCGCCGGCAATAGCAAACACTACAGGATTTTCCTCGCGATGCATTCATTACAACGTAAAGTACTACGCACCATTTGCCCTGACCAGAAAGGACTCATCGCGCGTATCACGAATATTTGTTACAAGCACGAGCTGAATATCGTGCAGAACAACGAGTTTGTCGATCACCGTACCGGTCGCTTCTTTATGCGTACCGAACTGGAAGGTATTTTTAATGACGCCATTCTGCTCGCCGACCTTGATAGCGCGCTGCCGGAAGGCTCTATACGCGAACTAACCCCCGCTGGCCGCCGTCGCGTGGTGATCCTGGTCACCAAAGAGGCACACTGTCTGGGCGATCTGCTGATGAAAGCCAACTATGGCGGCCTGGATGTTGAGATTGCGGCGGTCATCGGCAACCATGAAACCCTGCGCTCGCTGGTTGAACGTTTTGATATTCCGTTCCAGCTGGTCAGCCACGAAGGACTGACGCGCGAAGAACACGACAAGCTGATGGGCGACGCCATTGAATCCTATGCGCCGGATTATGTGGTGCTGGCGAAGTATATGCGCGTTCTGACGCCGGAATTCGTTTCCCGCTTCCCGAACCAGATTATCAACATTCATCACTCCTTCCTGCCAGCCTTTATTGGCGCCCGTCCTTATCATCAGGCCTATGAGCGCGGCGTGAAGATCATCGGCGCTACCGCCCACTACGTTAACGACAACCTGGATGAAGGCCCGATCATTATGCAGGATGTAATTCATGTCGATCACACCTATACGGCGGAAGATATGATGCGCGCGGGGCGCGATGTTGAAAAGAATGTGCTGAGCCGCGCGCTGTATCAGGTTCTGGCTCAGCGCGTGTTTGTTTACGGCAACCGAACGATTATTCTTTAATCGATAATGAAATGAACTGGTTAGCATTAGACCTTTACGCGTAAATTTCAGGCAACCAGTTTAATTTTATCAACGGAAAGCTTTACAGGGGCGCATCATTTGATATGATGCGCCCCGCTTCCCCAGAAGGAAGCAGGCCAGTATTAAGCATTACCCCGTGGTGGGGTTCCCGAGCGGCCAAAGGGAGCAGACTGTAAATCTGCCGTCATCGACTTCGAAGGTTCGAATCCTTCCCCCACCACCATTATTCACCACAGTAATGTGGTAACCCCGGCAAATCTCAGCAAGGTTTGCACTTGTCGGGAAGGGTAAGAACCTTCGATTAAGGTTCGACTCGAGCGCAAGCGAGAGAACGTTGCCGCAGGCAACGGCCCGAAAGGTGAGGCGCGAAGCGACGAATAATCCTTCCCCCACCACCATTCACTCCGCTGAATGTTGTCATCTGAAATTACCCCTGGTGGGGTTCCCGAGCGGCCAAAGGGAGCAGACTGTAAATCTGCCGTCATCGACTTCGAAGGTTCGAATCCTTCCCCCACCACCATCATCTTCCCGTAACTTCTCAGCTAAACTCATCGCG